>JAIFMG010000072.1 GCA_020048645.1 Bacteroidota bacterium
CCTGGAAGCGGCCGGCCATGCGCAGGTCGTAGTAGCAGCGCAGCATTTCGGTGAACAGCGACTTGCCGAAGCGCCGCGGGCGGAGGAAGACGGGATGCTCCACCCGCTCGAGCTTCTCGATGAACATCGTCTTGTCCACGTAGTAGTAGTTGCCGGTGGCGATCTTCTCGAAGTTCGCCGAGCCGTAGGGCAGGATGGGGCGGGTTTCCATGACGGTTCCGTTTTGCGCGAAGATACGCGTTCGCGCGGCCAAAAGCCAGAAGCTCGGCCGGATCAGCGGCCAGGCGCCTGGTCGAGCCAGCGGATGATCTCGCGGAACAGGTCTTCGCGCTCGGGCTCGTGGTGGAGCTCGTGGAAGGCACCGGGCCAGGAGCTGAACCGGACGCGCCCGGGGTTGGCCGAGGCGAAGGCCTGGCTGGCGGCGTGCGCCGTGATGGCGTCGCCCTGCCCGTGGGCCAGGAAGACAGGGCAAGGCAGCAGATGGGCGTTGCGGGCGGCCCAGCGCCCGGCCTCGAAGGCGTCGAGGAAGAGCCTGGGAGTGATGCGGTCGTGGATGAGCGGGTCCTGCACGTACTTGCGGACCTCCTCGGGGTCGCGCGAAAGCTGGCGGGTGTCGAGGCCGGAAGGCTGGGCGAAGGCGGGGAAGGCCTTGTAGGCCATGCGGGCCAGCAGGAGCTTGGCCTTGGGGGGCTGGAAGGCCAGCTCGAACCAGGGCGAGGTGAGGATGGCCCTGGAGGCGGCAGTCTTGCGGCGGAGCAGCAGGTTGGCCACCAGGTTGCCGCCGAGGCTGTGCCCGTACCAGGCCAGGGGCAGGCCGGGCCAGCGCTGGAGGGCCAAGCGCTCGAAGGCCTCGAGGTCGTCGAGCAGTTGGGCCATAGAGGGGGCGTGGCCGCGCTTTCCGGCCGAGCGGCCGTGGCCGCGGAGGTCGATCGCGGCCACGGAGTAGCCCTTCTGGACGAAGCGCTCGGCCCAGTGGCCGTAGCGGGCCGAGTGCTCGCCCATGCCGTGGACGAGCAGCAGCAGGGCCTTGGGCGCGGGGGCCTCCCAGGCCTGCCCGAAAAGTTGGATCAGGTCGGTAGTGGTGAGGTTCAAGGGGCTTGTGGTCATGGGAGTTTAGTTTTTTGGGGGATGAGGGCGGCCCCATCGCGGGGCCGGGGGCAAGATAGCGCGCCAGCGGCTTATTTCCAGCGGCCGGGGCCCAATCCGCGCCAAGCGGCCAGGCGCCGCAGGGCGAAAATTTCAAGCCAAAGGAAAGGCGCGCCCCCCGCCCAAGGGCTTGGGAATGGGCCGAAAACCTTACCTTTGGGGGCCTTGCGCGCAACGGGAGGCGGCAGGCCAAGCCAAAAAGCAAAGGAGATTTCGGATGAGGAAAATTTCAGCCCACTACATTTACACCAACGAAGGCCCCCCGCTGAAGAACGGCGTGCTGGTCTTCGACAACGAAGGCACGGTCGTGGAAGTCCGCGACACGGGCGGGCGGCTTGAGGAAGAGGCCGGCCTGGAGTTCCACAACGGGATCATCATGCCCGGCTTCGTGAACGCGCACTGCCACCTCGAGCTCTCGCACATGGCCGGGCGCATCGAGCCGGGCGGTGGCCTGCCGAGCTTCATCAGCCAGGTGGGCAAGAAGCGCCAGGCCTCGCTCTACGAGATCGTGGACGCGGCCGAGCGGGCCGACCGGGCCATGTGGAACGAGGGCATCGTGGCGGTGGGCGACATCTCGAACGCCGACCACACCTTCCCCGTGAAGCAGACCAGCCCCGTGCTGTACCACACCTTCCTGGAGGTCTTCGGATTCAGCGAGGAGCGGATCGCGATGTTCCTGTCGAACGCCTTCCGGCACCAGGCCAGCCTTTCGCGCTGGAACCTGCGGGCCTCGGTGGTTCCGCACGCTCCCTACTCGGTGCCCGAGTGGCTCTTCGAGGAGGTAGCCCGGCTGGGGCGCGAGAGCGGCCTTCCGGTGAGCGTACACAACCAGGAGACGGCCTCGGAGGACGAGCTCTTCCGGAGCAAGTCCGGGGCCCTGTTCGAGGCCCTCGTGCGGATGGGCCTCGACTTCAGCGAGTTCCAGGCCACCGGCAAGAGCTCCTTGGCCAGCTTCCTGCCGCTGCTCGCGGGAGTGGCGCGGCTGCTGCTGGTCCACAACACCTACAGCCAGCCCGAGGACCTTGCCCTGGCGCGGCGCTTCGGGGGCAACCTGCACTGGGTGCTCTGCCCGCGGGCGAACCTGTTCATCGAGCAGCGCCTGCCTCCGGCCGAGCTGCTCTGGCGCGAGGGCGCCTCGGTGGCCTTGGGCACCGACAGCCTGGCCTCGAACAGCAGCCTTTCGATCCTGGAGGAGATGCGGGCGCTGAACACGGGCTTCCCGGCGATCCCCTTCGAGGCGCTGGTGCGCTGGTCCTCGCTCAACGGCGCGGAAGCGCTGGGCGTCTCGCAGACGATGGGGAGCTTCGCGGTGGGCAAGCGGCCGGGGGCGGTGCAGGTCTCGGACTTCGACTTCCAGCGCGGAGGGCTGGTGGGCAGCAGCCGCGCCAAGGTGCTGGTTACTGCCTGATTGACAACATCATAAGAGCCAAGTCAAAAAAAGCGCATTGGGCCTTCGGGCGGCGGGAATCTGCGGTTCAGGGCATTTCGGGTTCTGAAACGGGCCATGAAAAAAAACATCCTCCCCATGAAATTGGAAGATTTTTAGTTCTTTTGCAGACGAGCCAAAGCCACAAGCCAAAATCCCACAGTTTGCAGTTTCCCTACTGCCGAGCCACCCGGCGCGGGAACAGGACACCATCATCCTCAAATAGAATATCATTCTTCGATGAGCGACAAAGTTACGACCGAACAGGATTTTTGGGATTACGTCGAAGACCATTCCGCGTTCTTGGACCTGGAGAAGTCCAGCTTCCACAAGCGGCTTCTGGTTTACCAGGAAGGCTTCGCGGAGACGACCTTTTTCGCTCAGAAGAAGTGGCTCCAGGAGGTGATCTACGCGTTGTACCACTTCGAGGACTTCCCAGACATCTCCGTGCTGGTGGCGGCCTCGCGGGCCTCGGTCTCCGAGGACTCGGAGGATCGGGAGCCCCGGTATTTCTATACCCGCATCGAGCGCACGGTGCTGGAGCGGGAGCTGAACTTCCGGTTCGCGGAGATGGACCACGACGAGGAGGTCAAGTGGACCAAGTTCTTCAACAACAGGACCATCTTCAGCAAGAAGATCATCGAGCAGTTCGCGAACAAGTACCTTCCCTCCTACCGGTACGACAACTACGAGGACATCCAGGTCTGACCCCCCGGCAGCGTCCGCGCCAGCCCCCAAAAAGCCATAGGACGACCTTCGCGAAAGCGCGCGCCCGGCAAATGCTTGCCGGGCGCGCGCCTTCGTTCGCGGAATCGTTTAATTTTGCCAAAATTTTATGCTCCTTTAACAACAAAAACCGAAAAAACCACCATGAAAAAGAACTTGCGCTTCTGGCTGGCTGGCCTGATACTGCTGCTGGGCGGCCCGAGCCGGGCCGACGAGGGCATGTGGCTGCCGTTCCTGATCCACCAAATGAACATCGGCACCATGACCCAGATGGGCCTCCGCCTGACGGCCGAGGACATCTACAGCGTCAACCAGGCCTCCCTCAAGGACGCCATCGTGGCGCTGGACCATGGCTCCTGCACGGGCGAGGTCATCTCGAAGGACGGGCTGGTGCTGACCAACCACCACTGCGGCTACGGCGAGATACAGTCGCACAGCACCGTCGAGAACGACTACCTGACCGACGGCTTCTGGGCCATGACCCGCGAGCAGGAGCTGGCCAACCCGGGCAAGACCATGTCCTTCCTGATCCGCATGGAGGACGTCACGGCCCGCGTCAACCAAGAGCTGACCGAGGCCATGACCGAGGCCGAGCGCAACGCGAAGATCGCCGAGATCGCCGCCCTCATCGAGGAGGAGGCCGCCGGCGGCAGCCACTACGAGGCCGTGGTCGAGACCTTCTTCGACAACAACTTTTTCTACCTGTTCGTCTATGAGACCTTCCGCGACATCCGCCTGGTCGGGGCTCCGCCCTCGGCCATCGGCAAGTTCGGCGGCGACACCGACAACTGGATGTGGCCCCGCCACACGGGCGACTTCAGCCTCTTCCGCATCTACTGCGGACCCGATGGCAAGCCGGCCGACTACTCGCCGCAGAACGTGCCCTACCACCCCAAGTACGCGCTGCCCATCTCGGCGGCCGGCGCCGAGGAAGGCGACTTCGCCATGGTCATGGGCTACCCGGGCTCCACGGACCGCTACCTGACCTCCTGGGGCGTGCGCAACGAGATGGACCTGACCAACAGCATCCGCGTGCAGGTGCGCACCGAGAAGCTCGCCATCCTGCGCCAGGACATGGACGCCAGCGACCGCGTCCGCATCATGTACGCCTCCAAGTACGCCCAGTCGGCCAACTACTGGAAGTACTCGATGGAGCAGAACAAGGCCCTGGCCGCCCTCGACGTGGTGGCCGGCAAGACCGAGCTCGAGGAGCAGTTCCACGAATGGGTCAACGAGGCCCCGGACCGCAAGCGCAAGTACGGCGAGGCCCTGGAGCTGATCGAGAACAACTACCGCGCCCTGACCGAGTTCAACCGCGCCTTCAACTACTGGTTCGAGGCCCTCTACCTGGGCTCCGAGGTCATCCAGAACGGCTTCAGCCTCATCTCGATGCAACGCTTCATGGAGGCCAACCCCGACGACCAGGAGACCCCCAAGCAGATCGCCCAGGGGATCGCCCAGGAGGCCTCCGCCACCTTCAAGGACTACAACGCCCCCACCGACCAGCGCCTGCTGGCCTCGCTGCTGCGCATGTACCACCAGAACGTGGACCCGGAGTTCCACCTTTCCATCAACGCCGAGATCATGGCCAAGTACAAGGGCGACTACGCCGCCTACGCCAAGAAGCTCTTCGAGGGCTCGTTCCTGGTCGATTCCACCCGCTACAAGGCCTTCCTGGCCGCGCCTAGCCTCAAGGCCATGAACAAGGACATGGGCTTCCTGCTGGTCAAGTCCGCCGCCGACCTCTACTTCGGCCTCCAGGCCCGCACCGAGGACCTCGAGCTCAAGCTGGCCCGCGGCAAGCGCCTCTTCGCGGCCGGGCTGCTCGAGATGCAGGCCGACCAGGCGCACTACCCCAACGCCAACTCGACCATGCGCCTGACTTACGGCTCCGTCGGGGGCTACAACGCCCGCGACGCCGTCTATTACAAGTACTTCACCACCACCGACGGCATCTTGCAAAAGGCCGACTCGACCAGCGACGAGTTCACCGTGCCCCAGCGCCTGATCGACCTGATCGAGGCCAAGGACTTCGGCCGCTGGGCCAACGACGACGGCACCCTCCAGGTCTGCTTCCTGACCAACAACGACATCACCGGAGGCAACTCGGGCAGCCCCGTCATCAACGGCAAGGGCCAGCTCATCGGCTGCGCCTTCGACGGCAACTCGGAGGCCATGAGCGGCGACATCATGTTCGAGCCCGAGCTGCAGAAGACCATCTGCGTGGACATCCGCTACGTGCTCTTCGTGATCGACAAGTACGCCGGGGCCAGCCACCTGATCGAGGAGATGGAAATCGTGGAATGAGACCCGCATCCCCCGCCCCTACGGAAAAAAGCCCCGCGGACGCTCGTCCTCGGGGCTTTTTTTGGCGCGCCGGCGGGCGCGGTTTTCGGACCCGCATGTCTTGTTTTTCAAGAGTTTAAACTAGGAGGAAAAACGCCAAAAGCCTTGCGCGGCACGCGCGGATAGTTTAAATTTGAGAGATACCCAAAAAGAATCGCCGACATGCGCCCCGCCCTCCAGAATCTCGCTGAGAAACGCCCCTCCGGGGGCCGGGCGGCATCCTGCGAAGGCAGTTTCCCGAGCTCCGGGGGACTGCCTTTTCCATACCCTCACTCCCTAAAACGCTTTCGCCCATGAAAGTTTATGAAACCCACGAAATCCGGAACTTCGCCCTGCTGGGCAGCCACGGTTCCGGCAAGACCGCCTTGGCAGAAGCCATGCTGTTTGAAGGCGGGGTGATCGGCCGCCGCGGCAACATCGCCGAGGGCACGACGGTCTCCGACTACCACAAGATCGAGCGCGAGAACCAGACCTCCGTCTTTTCGACCGTGCTCTACACCGAGTACCTGGGCAAGAAGATCAACTTCATCGACTGCCCCGGCTCGGCCGACTTCATCGGAAGCGTGTTCCCGGCCTTCCGCGTCACGGCGGCCTCACTGATGCTGGTCAACGCCGAGGTGGGCGTCGAGGTGGGCACCGAGCTGCTCTGGAGGCAGACCGAGCAGGCCCACGCCCCGGTCATGTTCGTGGTCAACCGCCTGGGCTCCGACAAGACCAACTTCCAGCAGACCATCGACGAGATCCGCGAGTCGTTCGGCAACAAGGCCGTGCTGGTGCAGTACCCCTACAACCCCGGGCCGGGCTTCGACGCGATCATCGACGTGCTGACCATGCGCATGTACCGCTGGAAGCCCGAGGGAGGCAAGTCCCAGGAGTTCGACATCCCTGCCGACGCCCGCGAGATGGCCGAGACGCTGCACAACCAACTGGTGGAGGCCGCGGCCGAGAACGACGAGAACCTCATGGAGCTCTTCTTCGAGGAAGGCACCCTGAACGCCGAGCAGATGCGCAAGGGCATCACCGAGGGCCTCGTGCGCCGCGACCTGTTCCCGATCTTCTGCGTGGACTCCGAGCGCGACATGGGCGTGCGCAAGCTCATGCGCTTCATCGAGGACCTCGCGCCCGCGCCCGACGCCATGAAGCCCGCCACCACCCTCGACGGCACGGAGGTCCCCTGCTCCGACCAGGGGCCGGCGGCCATCTTCACCTTCAAGGATTCCGTCGAGCGGCACGTGGGCGAGGTGCTCTACTTCAAGGTGCTCTCCGGCGTGGTCGAGGAAGGCATGGACCTGGTCAACAACAACAACGGCAACAAGGAAAGGCTCTCGCAGCTCTACTGCGTGGCCGGCAAGGAGCGGGTCAAGGTGGACAAGCTGCACGCGGGCGACATCGGCGCCACCGTCAAGCTCAAGAGCACCAAGGCCAGCCACACCCTGACCAGCAAGGAGGTGGACTGGGTGTTCCCGGCCATCGAGTTCCCCGAGCCCAAGCACCGCGTGGCCATCAAGGCCGCCAGCGAGTCCGACGACGAGAAGATGGGCGAGATCCTCCACCGCATGCACGACGAGGACCCCACCATCGTGCTCGAGTACTCCAAGGAGCTCAAGCAGATCATCCTGCACGGGCAAGGCGAGCACCACCTGAACGTGGTCAAGTGGCACCTCGACAACGTTTACAACATCCCCGTCCGCTTCGACAAGCCCAAGATTCCCTACCGCGAGACCCTGACCCGCACCGCGCTGGGCGACTACCGCCATCGCAAGCAGTCGGGCGGGGCCGGACAGTTCGCCGAGGTACACCTGATGGTCGAGCCTTACGAGGAGGGCAAGCCCGAGCCCACGTCCATCAAGATCGGCGGGGCCACGCAGAAGCTCAGCGTCCGATCCACGGAAGTGGTGGAACTGCCCTGGGGCGGCAAGCTGGTGGTGCTCAACTGCATCGTCGGCGGCGTCATCGACAACCGCTTCATCCCGGCCATCCAGAAGGGCATCATGGAAAAGATGGAGAACGGGCCCCTGACGGGCAGCTACGCCCGCGACATCCGCGTGGCCGTTTACGACGGCAAGATGCACGCGGTCGATTCCAACGAGATCTCCTTCAAGATCGCCGGGGCCAAGGCCTTCGCGCAGGCCTTCCGCGACGCCGGGCCCAAGATCCTGGAGCCCATCATGAACGTCGAGGTCTTCGTGCCGAGCGACCGGATGGGCGACGTCATGGGCGACCTCCAGACCCGCCGCGGCATGATCCAAGGCATGGACAGCCAGCGGCGATTCGAGGTCATCAAGGCCCAGGTGCCCATGGCCGAGATGGACGGCTACTCCACCGTGCTGCGCTCGCTCTCCAGCGGACGAGCCCACTACTCGATGAGCTTCGACAGCTACCAGCCCGTGCCTTTCGAGGTGCAGGAGAGCCTGATCAAGGAGCACTTCGTGGAAGAGGAGGCCTGAGGCTTCCTACGCCCAGCCAAGCTGGCGGCCCGCTCCCCACGCCGGGGGCGGGCCGCCTCTTTTTCCGCCGCCAAAAGCGCCCCGGCGCTTTTGGCGCTTTTGCCCCGGCGCGGTATCTTGGCCGCTCCTTCGCTCCGCCCTGACCCACCCAACACGCTCCCCATGAACGACTACCGCAAGAAGCAAATCACCAAGGCCCTGCTGATGCTGGCGGCCATCGGCTTCGGCATCGGCTCGCTGGTCTATACCAACTCCCTGGTCCAGGAGCTCTCCGTCGAGGAGCGCAAGAAGGTGGCCCTCTGGGCAGAGGCCCTGCGCCAGCTCGAGCAGGCCGACATGGACGCCGACCTGAGCTTCATCGCCCAGATCCTGCAAGACAACAAGACCGTGCCCGCCATCCTGGTGGACCAGGACGGCAACATCCTCTACACGGCCAACCTCGACACCGCCAAGGCCGCAAGGCCCGAGTACCTGGCCGAGCGCCTCGAGGAAATGGCCCAGACCTACGAGCCGATAGCCATCCCCCTCTGGGAGGACAAGGTCAACTACGCGTACTACGACGACTCCACCCTGCTCGAGCGGCTGCAGTACTACCCCTGGGCCCAACTGCTGGTCATCACCGTCTTCGTGGGCGTTTCCTACCTGGCCTTCAGCGCCTCGCGGCAGTCGGAGCAGAACCGGGTCTGGGTGGGCATGTCCAAGGAGACCGCCCACCAACTCGGCACGCCCATCTCCTCGCTCATGGCCTGGGTCGAGTACGCCAAGGCCGCCGAGCCCGTCCCGCCCATGATCGCCGAGGTCGAGGAGGACGTCAAGCGGCTCGAGACCATCACCGAGCGCTTCTCCAAGATCGGCTCCTCGCCCGTGCTCAAGCCCCACGACCTCACCCGCGTCATGCTCGACTCGCTCTCCTACCTCGAGCGGCGCGTCTCGCGGCGCGTCAAGTTCGAGCGGGTCTTCTCGCACACCCAGGTCGTCAGCGTGCCCATGAACGTGGCCCTGTTCGAGTGGGTGGTCGAGAACCTGGCCAAGAACGCCATCGACGCCATGGAAGGCAGCGGCACCCTGACCGTGGTCATCATCGACGACCAGGGCTGGGTCCACCTCGACCTCAGCGACACTGGCAAGGGCATCGCCAAGAGCCAGCACAAGACCATCTTCAAGCCCGGCTACACCACCAAGGCCCGCGGCTGGGGCCTCGGCCTGTCGCTGGCCAAGCGCATCGTCGAGGGCTACCACGGCGGCAAGATCTTCGTCAAGCGCTCCGAGCCCGGCGTCGGGACCACTTTCCGCATCAGCCTGCGCAAGGCCTAGCCCCCAACAGCCCCACAACGCCCCCCCCCCCAAAGCTCCCCGCCCATGAAGACCTTCCGCGCCTCCCTGCTCGCCCTGCTGGCCCTGGCCGCCGCCTGCGGCAACCCGCCCGCCAACCGCGACGACGGCCAAGCGCCCGCCGACAGCCTGGCCGAAACCCGCGGGCCTGACAACGGCAAGCCTTCCGCCCCGGCGGCCCAGCCTTCCGACGGCCCACAGGTCATCACCGAGTCCGGCATCAAGCGAATGCCCAACGGCCAGATCTGGCTGCCCACCCTCCACCCCGGCAACGCCGAGGCCCTGCTGCTCGAGTTCGGCGAGATGGTCACCACCGACGAGGTCCTCATCAAGACCCACCTGGGCAACATCCGCGTCCGCCTCTACCGCGACACGCCCCTGCACCGGGCCAACTTCCTCTACCTGGCCCAGCGCGGCTTCTACGACCTGACGGAGTTCTACCGAATCAAGCGCGGCTTCGTGGTGCAAGGCGGCGGCGGAGGCGACGAGCTGACCGAGATCACCCAGAAGGTCGTCGGCAGCTACACCCTGGCCCGCGAGATGCACACCCACCACTACCACAAGCGCGGCGCCCTTTCCATGACCCGCGCCTACAACGGCAACCCCGAGAAGCGCTCCAGCGCCTTCGACTTCTTCATCATCGACGGCTCGCCCGTGCCGCAGTTCCGCCTCGACAGCATCCCGCAGCGCGACAAGTCGCAGGCCTACAAGCAACTGGGCGGCTCGCCCCACCTCGACTGGCAGCACACCGTCTTCGGCGAAGTGGTCGAGGGCCTGGACGTGGTGGACGCCCTGGCCCGCCTGGCCACCGACTCGCGCGACTGGCCCCTGGAAAGCTGCCTCATCAAGATGGAGCTGGTCGAGCCGACGGGCCTCTGAGGGCCAAGCGGAAAGACGCACGGGGCGGCGCGATCCTACGAAGATGCCAGGGCTACGCCCCTTTCGAACACACGGGCTTCGCTGCGAAAGCCCCGAAGGGGCGCAATATCAAAGCGATGGGTGAAGCCCATCGAGTACGATCCACCCAAAACCCCAGCCCTGAAGGGGCGCAATAAGCCAGCGATGGACATGGCCAGAACAAGGCGCGTTCATGGGTGAAATATCCCAAGCACCAGCGTCCGACAAAATCGGGCTGTTGCGCCCATCCCGAAGGGATTGAATGTGGATAGCCCCGGATGAAATCCGGGGGAGCAGAGAACCACCGCGAACCAGAACCCCGTAGGGGTTCAATGCGAGAACAAAGACGTTTCAAGGCAGTCTATGACGTTGGAACGCGGCTTGGTCGCAAAGTCGGCACAACCGGAACGGCTGCTCCGTTAACATTGGGTTGCGAAAGTCGTGGCGCGGGCTGGAGCGAAACTTGCAACGCCGAGCTGCAACCAAAAGAACGAACGCCATGATGAAGATGAAATCCTACCTGCTGATCTGTGCGGCCCTGCTCTGGGGCGGCCCGCTGGCGGCGCAGGTCGCGGCCCTGGCCGAACTGGCCCGGGCGGAGGAACGGATACGCCCGCTGCTGGCCCAGGTGGCGGACCGGACGCTGGACCGCGAGAGCAAGCTCGCCGCCTCGGGCCAGATACAGGAGCTGCTGCTCGCGGCCCTGGCCTTGGAAGGCTCTGCGGCCTATCCGTTCGACAGCCTGCCCCAGCTCGGCAAGGCCCGCTCGGAAGATGGGCTGGTGCGGGTTTACACCTGGTCGTGCCCCAGCCCCGACGGCACCTTCGACTACTTCGGCATCGTTCAGCGCTACGACGAGCGCCAGAAGCGGCACCTGGCCTACGCCCTTACGGACGCCAGCCGGCAGATGGAGAACCCCGAGGCCAAGGCGTTGGGGCAGTCGAACTGGTTCGGGGCGCTGTACCACCAGGTGGTCCCCCTCAAGCACCGGGGGCAGCACTACTACGCCCTGGTCGGCTGGCACGGCTTCGACCTGCTGACCAGCGCCAGGGTGCTGGAGGTCATGACTTTCGACAATGGCGGCCGCCCGCGGTTCGACAGCGGCACCTTCCCCGCGCGGCCCTTCGCCCAGCACCGGTTCCTGCTGCGGCACTCGGCCAAGGTCAACGTCCACATGGGCTACGACCCGGCGCTGGACATGGTCGTCTTCGACTACCTCACGTCGTCGAACCCGGCGATGGACCAGTTGCCGCACTACCTGGGCCCCGACGGCACGCACGACGGCCTGCGCTTCGAGCAGGGCGCGTGGAAGCGCGAGAGTGAGGTGGACGCCCGCCTCCGCCAGCGCTGAGCCTGGACCTGTCGGCCTGGCTGCGCGAGCCCTGAGCGCGCTCAGGCCAGCGGCTCGCGCGGGGCGGCCGCCACGGCGGCCTGCCTCGGCCTGATCTGCGAGACCAGCAGCCCGCCCACCACCAGGGCGATGCCCAGCAGGTTCAGGCCCGTCAGGCGGTCGCCCAGCAGCACCACGGCGAAGAAGGCCGTGAACACGGGGATGGTGTTGGTGAAGGTCGAGGCCTTGCCCATGCCCACCACCCGAATGGCGTAGGTGAACAGCAGGAAGGCCACCGAGGAGGCCAGCAGGGCCAGCAGAAGCAGCGGCACGAAGGCCTCCCAGCGCCAGCCCGCCAACGACACCTGCTCCCAGTCGAGCAGCCAGAAGAGCGGCAGGAAGTACGGGATGCCGATCAGGTTCTGCCAAGTTACCAGCGTGAAGACGTTGTAGCGGTCGGTCAGGCGGATGACCTGCACCGCGTAGCCGATGGTGGAGACCACCGCCAGCAGCAGGAAGCCGATGCCCGCCAGCGAGGCGTCGAGCTCGCTGTGCTCGTTGGTGACCACCAGCAGAACCCCCGGCACGCAGACGGCCACGCCCGCCAGGTTGGCCCACGAGAGGCGCTCGCGGAAAAAGTAGTAGCCGGCGATGGGCGTTATCAGCGGGATCGTCGCGATGACCACGGCCCCCACGGTGCTCGAGACCAGGCTCAGCCCGTAGTTCTCGCCCAGGAAGTAGAGGAAAGGCTCGAACAGGGCCACCTGCCCCAGCCGCAGCACGTCGCGGCCCCGCACCCGCTGCAGCTTGCCCAGCAGCCACGAAATCAGGAACAGCAGCGGCACCGAGAACAGCAGCCGCAGCAAGATGGTCGTGATGGGCGGATAATGCGCCAGCACCATCTTGGTCCAGACGAAGGACGCTCCCCAGATCAACATCGCCAGCCCCAGGGCCCCGTAAACTTTCGTGCTTGTGCTCATGCGTTATTTTGGGCGCGAAAATAGACATCGCCCCGAACTTTGGCTCCGCGCCCGCCAAGGGCCGCGAAATCCTTGGGACGGCGGCGCATTTTCACTATCTTTGGCCCGATGCGCGACTTTGGGGCCTTGGAAATTTTCCACGAAAGACGCAAAAAAAAAAATTTGTCCACGAAAAGCACCAAAGGCACGAAAAAAATTCCACAGAAGGAATGATTTTTTTAATCAAAAATTGGGGCGCAAATGAAAACTTTTCGTGGGCAAATCCCTTTCGTGTTTTCCGTGCCTTTCGTGGAAAACAACCGTCGCGGACAGAACCCTTTCGTGCTTTTCGTGCCTTTTGTGGACAAACAACCGTCGCGGACACAAACCCCTTTCGTGTGATACGCAAGACCAAAGGCAATAGCGCAAACCCAATCCAGCCAGCTACCCAGCGAGCGCCAAGCTCCACACAAAGCCCCCCATGACATACGATTTCGACACCATCATCCCCCGCGAGGGAACCCAGGCCGTGAAGCTCGAGATGCTCGGCACCTACTTCGGCGACAAGGACCTGCTGCCCCTCTGGGTGGCCGACATGGACTTCGCGACGCCCGACTTCGTGCTGGAGGCCATCCGCGCCCGCGCCGAGCACCCGATACTGGGCTACACCCTGCGCTCGGAGGGGTTCCACCAGGCCTTCCTCGGCTGGCTCGAACAGCGGCACCAGTGGCGGGCCGAGCGCGAGTGGATCCGCTTCTCGCCCGGCGTCGTGCCAGGGCTGGCCCTGGCCGTGCAGGCCTTCACCCAGCCGGGCGACAAGGTGCTGGTGCAGCCGCCGGTCTATCCGCCCTTCTTCGGCGTGGTCGAGAACCAGGGCCGGCAACTGCTCGAAAACCCGCTGCGCGAGGAAGGCGGACGCTACCACATGGACTTCGACGACCTGGAGCGCAAGGCCGCCCAGGGAGCCAAGATGCTGCTGCTCTGCAGCCCCCAAAACCCCGGCGGCAACGTCTGGCGCCCCGACGAGCTGGAGCGCCTGGCCCAGGTCTGCCAGCGCCACGGCCTGCTGGTGGTGGCCGACGAGGTCCACGCCGACCTGGTCTTCCCCGGCTTCCGGCACACGCCCTACCCCAGCCTGGGCGAGGCGGCCGCCCAGCACAGCATCACCTTCATGGCCCCATCGAAGACCTTCAACTGCGCCGGCCTGGGCACCTCGCTGGCCATCATCCCCAACCCGGAAATCCGCGCCGCCTACGACAAGCACCTGCACAACGCCCACCTGCACTTCGGCAACATCTTCGGCTCGGTGGGCACCCAGGCCGCCTACGAGCAGGGCGGCCCCTGGCTGGACCAGCTCATGGACTACCTGCTGGGCAACCTCGACTTCGCCGAAGCCTTCCTGGCCGAGCACGCGCCCCAGGTCAAGCTCTGGCGGCCCGAAGGCACCTACCTGGCCTGGCTCGACTTCCGGCAGGTGGAGCCCGACGGGAAGCGCCTCAAGGAGCTGCTCGTGGGCAGGGCCAAGGTCGCGCTCAACGACGGCCGCAGCTTCCGCGGCACCGGCGAAGGATTCGCCCGCCTCAACCTGGCCCACCCCAGGGCCATCCTGGCCGAAGGCCTGCGCCGCATCGCCGAGGCCGTTGCCAACCACCCGCTCGAAAACAGACCATCCCCAACACAGACATGACAAAGTACAAACGCGTGCTGCTCAAGCTGAGCGGCGAGGCCCTCCAAGGCGAGAAGGGCCACGGAATCGACGAAAATCGCCTCAACGAATATGCCCTGCAAGTGCTTGAGGCCGTGGAGCTCGGCGTCGAGGTGGCCATCGTCATCGGCGGAGGCAACATCTTCCGCGGCCTCTCGGGCGCCCAGAAGGGTTTCGACCGTGTCAAGGGCGACTACATGGGCATGCTGGCCACGGTCATCAACGCCCTGGCCCTCCAGTCGGAGCTCGAGACCCTCGGCCAGAAGGCCCGCGTGCTCACCTCTTTCCGCATGGAGCCCGCCGCCGAGTTCTACTCGCAAGACAAGGCCATCGAGACCCTCCAGCGCGGCGAGGTGGCCCTGCTCGCGGGGGGCACCGGCTGGCCCTTCTTCACCACCGACACCACCGCCGCCCTGCGCGGCATCGAGGTCCGCGCCGAGGTCCTGCTCAAAGGCACCCGCGTGGACGGCGTTTACACCGCCGACCCCGAGAAGGACCCCATGGCCGAGAAGTTCGAGCAGCTCTCGTTCGACCAGGCCATCGAGAAGAAGCTCAAGATCATGGACCAGACCGCCTTCACGCTCTGCCGCGAGAACGACCTGCCCATCGTGGTCTTCGACATGAACCAGACCGGAAACCTGCGCAAGCTCCTGGTCGGCGAGAACATCGGAACCCTGATCAAGGGCTGAGGCCTCCTGCCCGGGGTCCCGTTTGCGCTCCGGAGCCTGCGCCTTCGCCTCGGCTCCGCTTGCTACAATCATGGCACCCGTTCGGGGTTGGGCGAGGCTTCAGGGCAATCCCTCACGTTTGAAAGCTGCTTTGTATTCTTCGCCTCGGCTCCGCTTGCTGCAATCTTGGCACCCCTTCGGGGTTGGGCGATCCTTCAAGGCAATCCATCACCTTTGAAAGCGACTTGGCATAAAGCCCCCCACAACAAAAGAGGCTCCCCGGTGAAGGGAGCCTCTTTCGTTGTGGGGGGTTGCCCGGCGAAGCTTGGCTTCGACGGGCACGTCGGACGGGCTGTCAGGCCATCGCGGGGCTATACTCTTGGGCGAGCTGCTCGATGTGGTCGCGGACCTTTTCCATCAGCCACATGGGCGTGGAGGTGGCCCCGCAGACGCCCACGGTGTTGACGTTGCCGTCGGCGAACCACTCGGACAGGACCTCATCGACATCGGCCACCAGGTAGGAGCGCGGGTTGACCGACTCGCAGACCTGGTGCAGGGACTTGCCGTTGGAGCTCTTCTTGCCCGAGACGAAGACGATGACGTCGTGCTGGGCGGCGAACTTCTGGAGGCCCGGCTCGCGGTGCGAGACCTGGCGGCAGATGGTGTCGTTGGTGATGATCTGGATCTTGGCGTCGGTGCCCTGGGCCTCCTGCATCCGGCGCTCGATTTCCTCGGTCATCTTGGCGTAGCCGCGCAGGCTCTTGGTGGTCTGCGAAAAGAGGTTGATGGGCTTGGTGAAGTCGATCTTGTCGAGGTCTTCCACGCTGCTGATGACAATGGCCTCGCCATCGGTCTGGCCGACCAGGCCGGTTACCTCGGCGTGCCCGTGCTTTCCGTAGATGACGACCTGGCCTTGGATTTTCTTGGCCTCCTCGAAACCTTTGCGAACGTCGTTCTGGAGCTTCAGGACCACGGGGCAGGAGGCGTCCATGAGCTGGATGTTGTTGGCCAGGGCGGTCTGGTAGGTCGAGGGCGGCTCGCCGTGGGCGCGGATCAGCACCTTGCAGTCGCGCATCTGGGCCAGTTGCTCGTGGTCGATGGTCTGGAGGCCCAGTTGGCGCAGCCGTTCCACCTCGGCCTCGTTGTGGACGATGTCGCCCAGGCAATAGACGGGGTTCCCTTTCTTGAGTTCTTGCTCGGCCTTCTCGATGGCATAGACCACGCCGAAGCAGAAGCCTGATTTCTTGTCTATTTCTACTTTCATGTCCAAGAGGTTTTCGTTAGGTTGGAATAAGGGGCGTCGCGGCCCGTGGGCGCTCGGCGCGAAAATAAGACTTTGTTGTCTTTTGTTGATTCCCGAAGGGATGAAAATCATCGAAAAAATACAAGTTCTTGATTTTCATTCCCATAGACAGCGCAAGATCAAGCTCTGGGCATCGAGTTCGGCCAGGCTGCCGTGGGCGAAGGGGCGGTTGTCGTCCTGGTGGCCGAAGGGAAAGCCTTCGACCACGGGCACGCCCAGGCGGGCGAAGTGGTGGCGGAAGACCTCGTCGAGCGCCAGGCCGCGGGGCGAGGCGGGCTCGTCGGCGCATCCGGTGAACTGGCCCAGGGCCACTCCGGCGACCTTGCGCAGCCAGCCGGCCTGGGCGAGCTGCTCGAGCATGCGGTCGATCTTGTAGGGCGGCTCGTCCACCTCCTCGAGGGCCAGCAGGCAGCCGTCGGGCCTTGGGGCGAAGGGCGTGCCCAGCAGGGAGACGAGCACCGAGAGGTTGCCGCCGATGAGCCGTGCGCGGGCGCGGGGCGCGTGGGCCAGGGCTCGTCTGCCGCGCAGGTCCCAGCCAGCCTTGCCCATGAGGGCGGCGGCCAGGCACTCGCGGGCCTCGGGGGCCAGGGCGGCCTTGGCCACGGGGGCGTGCAGGCCCACCCAGCCGGCCCGCTTCCAGAAGGCCATGAGCAGGGCGGTGATGTCGCTGTATCCGATGAGCATAATGGGGCGGGACGCCAGCCTGCGGAACGGCAGCAGGGGCAGGAGCTTGGCGGCCCCGGCTCCGCCGCGGACGAACCAGACGGCGGCGTGGCCGGGCTCGGAGAGGGCCCAGGCCAGCTCGCGGGCGCGGCTCTGGTCGGTGCCGGCGTAGGGGCCTTCGCGTTCGAGCAGGCTCGGGGGGCAGGCCGCGCGCAGGCCGAGGCTGTCGAGCAGGGCCAGGGCCTGGTCGCGCTCGTGGGGCTCGATGGCGAAGCTGGGCGTGGCCAGGGCGACGGTCTGGCCGGGGCGGAGCTTCGGTGGCAGGAGGATGGGGCGCGGGGCGCTCATGGTTCCAGGTCGGCGTGGTCCAGCCAGGCCAGGGCCAGGTCGCGGCTGTCGAAGTGGCGGGTATTGAGCTGGAGGTCAAGGTCCTCCTCGATGACCTGCTCGACCGAGACGGCCGTGACGATGTCGGAGCTGGCCACGAAGGCCAGGCGCTTGACGCCCGACTCGATGACGGCCCGGTTGGAGTGCTCGCTCATCCAGACCTGGTCGTCGGGGACGATGATGAAGAGCAGCCCGCGGGTATCGACCAGCAGCTTTCGGGGCCTGGCCTGCCGGAGCAGGCGGGTGAAATGGCCAATTTCTTGACGGAATCCCTCGGAGTCAAGTTGCTCGGACGCGGGTTTCCAGAAGTGCTCAAAAAGGCTCCGGGGCAAGTCGAGCCGGATTTCGGCATAGACGTTTTCGTGTAGCGTTTCCATTTTTCCCTTTTTTGGTTGGATGGTCTTGAAACGGAGCGAAACGGCGTTTGGTTCGGCCAAGCCGGGGCTTTTGTGGCCGGGAGGCGGTTTTTGTTCGGATCAGCGGGCCCGGAGCCAGGCGAAGGCCGAGTCCCGGTCGGGGTGCTCGACCGTTATGGCGCGCAGGGCCGGGTTGTCGTCGATGAGCTGCTGCAAGGCCACGCGCGCGAAGACATCGACACTGGGCAGGACGGCCACGCGCAAGACGCTGGCCGTGAGCATGGGCGTGACGAGCTGGTTGAACCAGTCCTGCTCCTCGGGCACCATGACGAAGGCGAAGTCGGTGTTGTCGATCAGGATTCCGCGGGGCCTGGACTTCCGCAGGCAGGCCAGGGTGGCCCAGATCTGTTCGCGGAACTGCCCGGTGTCGAGGTGGCGCGACTCGGGTTTCCAACACTGCTCGAACAGCGCGTCCTGCTGGTGGCACTGGAGGCGCTGGTAGGGATTGTCGAGCAGAAGATTGACGGCAGGGCTTTGGGTGGGGGCAGTCTTCTCCTGGAGCATCGGCTGGGAGGTTTTGGAGCTGGGACTTGGAGGAAATGTGTGTCCCAAAATTACGCGTTCCTCCGACAAAGCCGCCCGTTTGGCCCATCTTTGGACGAAGCGGGCGAAATTTAGGCCCAAGTGCGGTATTGTCAACGCCATTGTTCGTACCTTCGAGCCACAAATCGTTTTTGGAACGCCCAACCCTCAACCCAACAACCAACCCGCAAGATGAAAAAGATTCTGGTGCTCGGCGCGTCCGGGCAAATCGGCACCGACCTGACCCTGGAGCTCGGCAACCGTTTCGGCGACGCGAACGTCGTGGCCTCCGACATGAAGATCGCCACCGACGAGGTCATGGACCGCTTCACCTTCGAGTTCATCGACGTGCTCAACAAGCACAAGCTCGAGGAACTCATCGAACGCCACGGCATCACGGAAATCTACCACCTGGCCGCCCTGCTTTCCGGCCGGTCCGAGCAGAAGCCCATGTTCGCCTGGGACGTCAACATGCGCGGCCTGTTCAACGTCATGGAACTGGTCCGCGACAAAGGCATCGAGCGGATGTTCTGGCCCAGCTCCATCGCCGTCTTCGGCCCCAGCACGCCCAAGCACATGACCCCGCAGAAGACCATCATGGAGCCCAACACCGTCTATGGCATCAGCAAGCTGGCCGGCGAGCGCTGGATCGAGTACTTCAACGTCCACTACGGAACCGACATCCGCAGCGTCCGCTACCCGGGCATCATCAGCTACAAGACCGAGGCCGGAGGCGGAACCACCGACTACGCCGTCGAAATCTTCTTCGAGGCCGTCCGCAACGGACACTACGACTGCTACCTCCGCCCCGACACCCTTCTGCCCATGATGTACATGGAGGACGCCATCCGCCTGACCATCGACATCATGGACCGCCCCAAGGCCGAGCTCACCGTCAACTCGTCCTACAACGTGGCCGCCATGAGCTTCACCCCCGAGCAGCTCGCCGAGGAAATCCGCAAGCACCTGCCCCACTTCACCATCCGCTACCAGCCCGACTTCCGGCAGGCCATCGCCGACTCATGGCCCGCCAGCATCGACGACAGCGTGGCCCGGCAGCGCCGCGGCTGGCACCACGAGTTCGACATGCCCCGCATGGTCGAGATCATGATCCGCGAAGTGGCCCAGAAGCTCGAGCGCGAAAAGACCGACTGAGCCAAGCCCAAACCCTTGAAGCCCAAGGCCTCCCACTTCCGGGCGAGGCCTTGGGCTTTTTTGGTTTCGGGACGGAATGGCGCGATCGTAGGTAAACCAACTTGCTTTCAAAAGCACAGGACTCACTGCCCCGTCCGGATAGGCTATAACAGAACCATTTTGCCCTTGGTACTCGGTTTCCGAGAAGTGACAAAGGACTCCTGACACAAACCCCGCGCACGCCGATGAAAATCGGGCAAGCCACGCATCAGCGCGCCATCCCAGGTCCGTGCACCGCCGGACGATTCAAAGCGCAGGCTATCTACTTGGCAACCAACCGTCGGCAGTCCTCCAACCCACCCCGAAGCACAACGCTCCCGCGAGTCCCCAAAAAAAATCGCCAAGCGCTTGCTTTTCGAAGTATAGTCTGTATCTTTGGCTATCGTCAATTGCAAAGCCTACGATGAACAGGCTGTCTTCCAAGACTGCGGATTTCCAGGGCCCAAAGCTGGCAGCCGAACTTCCAAAACCTGCCGATTTCGAATTTTGACGGATTGACGAGGCTTCTGGTGATGTGCATTTAATTCATACTTGCACAATTGTGCTTTTGGGTAGGAATTGAAGATGGTGGAAGTAATGACGTTAACTACAATGAAAACGAAATAACATGACAGAAGAGAACAACTATCTTTTTTTAATCGCAATAGACGACTACGCTAATCTTGACAAATTAAATAACTGTGTTCAATCAGTGGAAGAGTTTAAGGATGTTCTATTGGGGAGATATTTGTTCTCAAAGGAGAATGTTTATAGCATTTACAACTCAGAAGCTAAAAGTAAAAATATTCATGATGCTTTCAAAACCTATATAAAACGATTAAAAGAAAAAGACAATCTCATCATTTACTTTTCTGGTCACGGTCATTATGATGAACATACAGAACGTGGCTACTGGGCTTCATACCAATCAAAAAAAGATGACGATTCTACGTTTTTTTCAAACGCAGATTTGATAGATTTTATAAAGAAAATTAAAGCCAAACATATTGTTCTCATTTCTGATTCTTGTTTCTCAAGAGCAATTTTAATTGACGGAGAAAAGAAATCTGTAAAAAGTTTATCAGACTACAAATCAAGATGGGCTATTACTTCAGGCATTGGAGAAGTTTATGATGGTTCAAAAGGAGAACTCAATCTTTTTGCTGAAACGTTAATCACTTACCTTAAAAATGCCCAAAAGGACTTTCTTGTTTCAGATTTAATTCATGAAATCAAACATAACTTTGAAATCAATGAACTACAGACTCCGCAAGGTGCTCCGCTAAAAGTTCCTGACCATCAGGCTGGAGAATTTCTATTTAAGCTTAGGCCAGAAGAAGAAAGAGATGAGCGAGAATTTAAAGGATATGGTAATCTGCTTAAAATACTGCAGCTATACAGAAGCAATGTTGATTTCAAAGAAATAATGACATTTGAAAATAAAAAAGAAAAAATTGGGTACTCTCTTTATCAAGAATTTGATAGTGTAGAAAAGAAAGCTAAATATTATTTATATCTATATCAGGGGATTCGTCAAAAAGCAACGTATGATTATATCAAAACAAAACATGAAGAAATTTTTCTTAAGAATAAGGTTTTAATAATTCTACTTCCAAAAGAAAAAACGCTGGTTAATCTAGATGTCAGAATATCTAATATTGAAAAATTATTTAAGCCGACTAACACATTTTTCATTGATGACTTTATCAGAGAAATGTGTACTCCTATTTTTTTTCGCCGCAAATCTGAAGAACAGTATCTGGATATAAATAATTTCGTTATAAGTAAGGATTCAAAATTAGCTTAGTCTAAATGGGGAGAATTTGATGACGAGGTTTGTCCCCACGTTGGCAAGGCAACGGTTGGCGG
>JAIFMG010000237.1 GCA_020048645.1 Bacteroidota bacterium
AGAAAAATGCAAACAAAGGTTTTTATACTGGACTCAATTTTGATTTCAAAAAAATTTCGTGCCCTTCGTGCCTTTCGTGGACAAATCCCCGCCTTCAGGCTGTTCCGACCTTGTTGATCGTCGGGTCATTGCGCCCCTTCAGGGCTTGGGAGGGTTAACGGCCGCGTTACGATGGGCTTCACCCATCGCTAGGATATTCCGCCCCTTCAGGGCTTTCGCGGCAAAACCCCGCGCTCGAAAAAGGGGCGTAGCCCTGGCATCTTCGTAGCACCGCGGCCTCGCCCATCCTCGAAAAAGGGGCGTAGCCCTGGCATCTTCGTAGCACCGCGGCATCGCCCATCTTCGAAAAAGCGCAAGGGTGCGAGTCGAAATCACGAGCCTACCGCGAAAGGCATCCCATAGCCGCAAAAGCATAGGCCGAGGCTGGCCGCGGGTCCGTGCCGCGCACGACTAACAACGCTCCAGCAGGAAGGCGTAGGACCAGTCCTCCAAAGGGCCGCCCACCTGGGAGTACCTTTTGACCTCGCTGGCACGGACCTGTGGCCTCGAGTCCCGGTTCAGGCCGAGCCACTCGATGGTCGCTTCGGCCCGCTTTTGCTCTTCTGGGCTTCTCAGCGGGTTGGGCTCAATCGTGCAATCTTCCCATTTGATCTGGAACCAGTGGTCGAAATCATACTCCAAGGCATCCGGCTTCAGCGGCTCCACCGGCTCGTCGAAGTCGTCGCGCTTGTAACTCTGGCATTGCTGGCACGATAGGAACAGGTTGGACCATTCGAAGGCCAGCTCCGGGAACTTCGACTTGGGTCTGAAATGGTCGATGCTGGGCGACACGGCGCCTTTTATGACGGGATAAATGTTGCAGTACGAGCAACGCCCTTGGCTCATGGCTGTCAGCAGCGGAACCAGTATCGAGTTGACCGCGAGACCTTTGAACTGGTGCCAATCCCAATAGCCGGGGTCCTTCTTTCGCTTGCGGATGAAATGTTCGGTCCATTCGGCCGAGTGCGACGCGAGGCATTCGGGGCACTCGCTCCGTTCGATCTTGTTCATAGCTCGAGCAGAATGCCGGTTTGACGCTGCATCTGGCGCAGTTCGCGCTGGACGATGACCTGCACCTCCTCGCTCATCTCCAAAAGCTGGTTGGATAGCTCCTTGAACCTCTGAAGTTCGGCCTCTGTGGCCATTTGCTTCTTGACTTGGGGCAGCAGTTCGTAGAAGTCATTGAGAATTTGCTGCGTCGGGTGGCCATAGGGACTGTCCTTCCCTTCGAAATACATCCTGAAAATGCTTGGGATGCTCAAGCCTTTGACGATGGGCTTGGATGTCGCTGTAACACGGCCCTCCTCGAAGCCCAAAACCAAGGCGTTGAACCCTTCCGCCGACTGGAGCGAAAGCATGTTGTGGGTGGACAGCACGAACTGTATTTTGGGGAAGTCCTTTTCGAGTTGGAGCAGCAGCCTTCTCTGCCAAACAGGATGCAAATGCCGATCGAACTCGTCGATCAGAATGACGCCCTGGCATTGGGCCAACACGTCCTCAATGGGCGGAACTTTTGGGAAGATGTTCTGCCGTGCCGCGAGGATGCGCACCATGATGTCGGAAACCAGCAGGACATGGTTCTTGTACCCCTCGCTCAAATGCTTGGTCTTCAACTTTTTGCCAGTTCCATCCTTGAAAAAGAAGCTGGCCCTTTCCTTCACCAGCGTAATCTGCTCGCCTTGGCCGACCAGCGCCAGGAAGTTGTTGATTTTGAGGAAGAGCAGATCGATGATGGCGGTCCTGGCCGGGTCCGGCTCCTTGCTGTTTTCGAGGTTGAGCATTTCCAGAAGCACGATGGGATCGAAAAAGTCATTCGAGTCGTCCTTGAAAATGGATTGGGTGGAATAGGCCCGCGCGTCGCCTTTGAGCAGTTGGCCGAGGATGCGGCTATGGTCTAGCCTCGCGTCCGTGTTGAGGTTGACGCCGTAGGCCAAGAGCAGCTTTTGCGGGAAATCGACGCGCTGCTCCTCGTTCAGCTCGTTCGGAAAAACATAGGTCCGCCGGTATTCGCCGCCCCAGCGCAAAGTAACCTCCGCCAAGGGCTTTTCCAGTCGGATGAAGTCCTCGAAATCGTTGGACTTGTCGAGGTTGTTGAGCGGCAGCAGGCCCAGGGTGATGGCCTGCAAGCTGGAGGTCTTTCCCAAGGCGTTGCGGCCGATGATGATGTTGAAGCGCTCCGACAGGTCAAAGCTCAGCTCCTCGAAGAGCTTGAAGTTTTCGATGCTCACCCGCGTGATTGTCGCGCTGCCTTGCCAGGCTTTCTTCGGCTTGTTTTCTTCTTTCCGCTCGCTTTCCGGCTCGTCGATGTAGTCGATAAGCTCCGAGACCGCGATTTTTAGTCCGATTTGCTCATCCAGATACAAATTTTCACCCAGAGTCTTGTATTTCAGCAACTTGTCGTAATCAATCAAGAGATCGGGGTGCTCGAAACTTCGTTCATGGCTTTTCGGAAAGATGAAACGGCGCTCGACAAATCTTTTGTTGACAGCATGCTTTCCGACGTCTTTTTCGTCCTTTTCCTGCAAGATTTGCTGCAAGAATGATGGCACCCACATCTCAATCGCTCGTCGGATACCCAACAAGATGTTTTTACTGGTTTTCGGCTCTCCAAAAACATGAATCGACAAGTGTCTTGCCCGAGAAAAGTGAAATGAGCCAACTGGAAACTCATCCTCTTGCTCAAGTGGCATTCGCAGCAGAGCATGATTTTGCTCTGAAACAACAAACAAGTGATCCTCCCTATGGATTACGGTTGAATTTGGAATTCCCCAAGCCCTTGTCCCTGAGGATTTCCCTGGCGAAAATTGATCCTCCAAAAGCATTCTGAGGGCAAAGAGAGTTTCATGACGGATTTCATGCGCTCGGTTCGGAAATTCTTCACCAAAAAGTGAGTAAAAAAACGTCGTTCCTTGAAGCGGGTTGTGTTTGACAGACAATTCTCTGAGGTTCTTCCAGCCTGCGACCTCCCTCGGGATTTCTTTGATATGGTTGTACTCCAGGTCCAAGTCTTCCAACTTGTCCAAGACCGACAAGCGCTCTGGAAAAAAGCCCAGTTGGTTGTATCCTAGTTCAAGGCGCCTCAGGTTCTTCAACTCGTAAACTTCCTCGGGAACTGAAGTCAGGCCACAAGAAGTCAAATTTAGCGACTTCAACCGTGTCAAAAGCCCAAGAGTTTGAAAATCGCCCAACTTTGTGTTCGCAAGGGACAAATAGCTCAAATTTGGTAGCTTCGCAAGCTGCGTTGGGACAGTTTTGATAGGACAGCCTATGAGAAGGAGATCTTCCAATTGGACAAGATTTTCAAACTCCGCAGGGAGTGAGCCGATTGTACTGCGCTCCAAGGAAACCCTCCTTAGGTTCTTGAGCAAAGTGAAACCGACAGGAAACGAACTCGTGCGACAAGAGCCAACGAGCAGCGTGCGCAATGCGGTCAGCCGCTCGATCTGGGGCGGGACCTCATCCAAGGCACAATCGGAAAGGACGATTCTTTCCAGGTTCTCCAATTTCGCGATTTCCAGCCAAAGCTCCTCGGTTAGCTCAAGCCCTCTCAAATACAAGGCGTGAGATTCACGAGCCTTTTCTATCGCTTCAAGGAATTTGGTTTCCATTGGGCCAAGGTCTTGTTGGTGAAAAGAGGAAAAAAACGTGCTGTCGCTATGCGGATCCAGGCGTTGAAAGATACGCCTTCGGGCGCAAAAAACCAAGCCCCCGCCCCCGCCCTAGCGCACCTTGATGCCCAGGACCAGGACGTCGTCCACCTGCTGGCCTTCGGGGCCTTTCCACTGGTCGAAGGCCTGGGCCAGGGCCTGGCGCTGGTCGGGGGCGGGCAGGGCGTGGACCTCGAGCAGCAGCTCGCGGAAGCGCTTCATCTTGAACTTCTCGGAGCTGTGGGCGCGGGTCTGGTCGCGGTAGCCGTCGGAAAAGAGGTAGAGCTGGTCGCCGGGGAGCAGGGGCAGGTGCCGGGCCTCGAAGGGCTTCTCGCGGAGATAGATGCCCACGGGGTTGCGCACGGGCTCGAGCTCGGCGAGCTGGCCGCCGCGGACCCAGAAGAGGGGGTTGTTGGCCCCGGCGAAGTAGAGGTTGCGGCCGGGCTCGTCGATCACGGCCAGGGCCATGTCCATGCCGTCCTTGGACTTGACTCCGGCCCAGGATTCCTGCCCGAGCATGCGCTTGACCTGGGCGCGCATGTGCTCGAGCACCTGCTGGGGCTGCTGGGGGCGCTCCCAGGCCATGCCGTTGAGCAGGGCCACGCCGAGCATGCTCATCATGGCGCCGGGGACGCCGTGCCCGGTGCAGTCGGCCACGACGAAGACGTGGTGGCCGCCGAAGCTGCCGGTCCAGTGGAAGTCGCCGGAGACCTTGTCGCGGGGCAGCCAGAGGGCGAAGGTGTCGAGGCCGGGCGGGCGGGCGGGCGGGGGCACGAGGGCTCCCTGGATGATGGCGGCGTAGCTGATGCTGTCCTGGATGTCCTGGTGCTGCTGCTCGATGGCCTTTTTCTGGCTTTCGAGCAGGGCGTTGGCCTTGGAGAGGCTGTCGCGCTGGGCCGAGATCTCGTCGTTCTGCTGCTCGATGGCCTTGCGCTGGGCCACGAGCTGCTCCTGGTAGCGGCGGGTGTCGCCCCGGAGCAGGGCCAGGAGGACGACCACGGCGCCGATGGAGAAGCTGAAGTTGGCCCAGTAGATGCGCTGCGTCCAGCCCACGAGCTCGGTGGAATAGGAGCTGAGCAGCCCGGTGTAGAGGCCCACGCGCACCAGGAAGAGCCAAAGGGCGACCCAGGCGATGCCCAGGGCGCGGGCCCCCCTGCCGCGGGTTACGAAGAAGACCATGAGCATGAGCACGAAGTAGTAGCCCTCGAGGGAGACCTCGCCGAAGAGGTAGGCGAAGCTGACCAGGAAGGGCGGGGCCGTGAACAGGGCGAAGAGCTTGGCCCAGTCGTGCAGGCCCAGGCGGTTGAGCAGCAGCACGGGCATGAAGACCAGGGTCATGGCCAGGTTGATCTTGGCGATGTAGGCCCAGCCGTCGAGCGAGAGCACCACGAAGAAGAAGATGTTGATGAACAGGGCCAGCAGGGCCATGCCGTTGAGGGCGCGGACTTCGAGCCGGAGCTGGTCGGGGGTGCCGGGGCCGACGCCGATGTCGAGGAAGTTGATCTTCATTCGGAATCCTCCTTGCAGTCGCATTCGTCTTGCTTGCGGCGGAGGCTGTAAACGCCCCGGCCCTCGGCCAGGACCTGGTCGGGCCGGCCGGGATGGAAGGCCTCCATGCGGGTTACGATGGTGCGGCTGCTGGCCCGCACCACGCGGCCCCAGACCAGCAGGTCGTCGGCCTGGCCGGGGCGGAGGAAATCCACCCGCATGTCGAGCGTGGCGATCTGGTCCTGCTCGGAAGTGAGCAGCGTCATGCCCGCGGCGCCTCCGGCGGCGTCGATGGCCATCGAGACCAGGCCCCCGTGCAGGCGGCGCACGCGGGGGTCGCCCACCAGGGCCTCCTGGAAGGGAACGCGGAGCAGGACGTAGCCATCCTCGGCCTCTTCGAGCCTGAGGCCCAGGTGCTTGTGGAAGGGTATCATCTCTTGGATGACCACACGGAAAAAGTCGATCGGAGCTTTCATGCGCGGTTTTCGTTAAAAGTTGGAACTTGGCACCCAGGCCAAGGCCGGAAAGTTAAGAAAGAATGGCATATCAACTGCCCTCGCGAAAATGGGGTTTAAAACTGGAAATGAAAACTATTTTCGCGCAGCGGGGGCCGTTTCCCGCCCCCCAAAAAACCGAGCATGGAATACAAGGACTACTACAAGATTCTGGAAGTGGGCCGCAACGCGAGCGAGCAGGACATCAAGAAGGCCTTCCGGCGCCTGGCCGTGCAGTTCCACCCCGACAAGAACCCCGGCGACAAGCAGGCCGAGGAGCGCTTCAAGCTCGTGAACGAGGCCTACAAGGTGCTCTCGGACCCGGACAAGCGCGCCCGCTACGACCGCATGGGCAGCAACTGGCAGCGCTTCGCCGCCCAGGCCGCCGAGCCCGCCGCCGACGGCAACTTCTCGGACTTCTTCAACCTGCTCTTCGGCGACAAGTCGCCCTTCAAGGGCAAGGACCTGCGCGGCAAGATCGACATAAGCCTCGAGGAGGCCTTCCGGGGCTGCGAGAAGACCATCCGCGACGCCGAAGGCAAGCTCATCTCCATCAAGGTGCGCCCAGGGGTGCGCCACGAGCAGGTGCTGCGCCTCAAGGGACACGGCGCGAAGTCGGCCCTGGGAGGCGCCGCGGGCGACATCCTCATCACCATCAACATCCTCCCGCACGAGCGCTTCCGCCGCGAGGGCGACGACCTGCTGCTCGAACTGCCCGTGGCGCTCTACACGATGGTGCTGGGCGGGCGCGTCAGCCTGGAGACCCTCGACGGAAGCCTGAGCCTGAAATTGCCCCCGGCCAACCAGAACGGCAAGCAGCTCAAGATCGCCAACCACGGGATGCCCCGCTTCAAGCAGGACGGCCAGCGCGGAGACCTGCGCGTCACCCTGCGCGCCGTCCTGCCCGAAAGCCTCAGCCCCGCCGAGCTCGCCCTGTTCCAACAACTCGCCCAGCTTGGCCAAGGCGGAGGGCCGGGCAAGCCCTAAGCCCCAGCCATGCGCCCGCGCCTGCTGCTCAGCCTCCTGCTGGCCTTTGCCTTCGCGAGAGCCTTCCCCCAACAGAACCAGTGGATGGGCTATGCCCCGACCCTGCTCCTGGAAAGGCCCGCGGCCGAGCCCTTCGCCTTCGATTCCACCACCACCGCCCTCAGCCTCGAAGGCCTGGACCTCGAAGCCTTGCCCTTCGACCCCGCCCAGCTCCCCGAGCTCCGCGAGCTGCGCCTGGGCCACAACCCCCGCATGGACTGGGCCGCCTGCCTCGAAGCGCTGGCCCGGATGCCCCGCCTCGAGGTCTTGCGCCTGAACGACAACCAACTGGCCCAACTGCCCCAGCAAATAGGCCTGCTGCGCCAGCTCAAAAGCCTCGACCTATCGGGCAACCCCCTCCGGCGACTGCCCGACGAGCTGCTTCGGCTGCGCCGCCTCGAGGCCCTCAACCTCAGCGGAAACGCCGAGACCGACTGGCCCGAAACCCTGGAGCTGCTCGGCCGCCTGCCCCGCCTGGAGACCCTCGTGCTCGAGCACTGCCACCTCGACGAACTGCCCCCGGAAATCGGCCGGGCGCGCCAGCTCGCCCGCCTCAGCCTGGCCGGAAACCGCTTGGCGACACTGCCCGACGAGCTGCGCGCCCTGCGGCGGCTCAGCGAGCTGGTCCTGGCCCGCAACCGCTTCCTCGAACTGCCCCCCGTGGTCGCGCGACTGCCCCGCCTGCGCGCGCTCGACCTCTCGGCCAACTTCCTCGAACGGCTTGGCCCCGACTGGCCAGGGACAGGCCCACTGGAAGAGCTCGACCTCTCGGGAAACCGCTACCTGCTCATGGACAGCCTCTTGCCCGAGCTGGCCCAGGCCCCGGCCCTGCGGCGCCTCTGGCTGGCCCACTGCGCGCTCGACAGCCTGCCCCCCGGCATCGGCCAGTGCGGGGCGCTGCTGCTGCTCGACCTGAGCCACAACCGCCTGCGCGCCCTGCCCGCCGACCTAGGCGAGCTGGCCGAGCTGCGGCAGCTCTGGCTGGGGCGCAACCAACTGCTCGATCTGCCCATCGAAATCGGCAGGCTGGGCAAGCTCGTCGAGCTGAGCGCCTCTGGCAACGCGCTGGCCAGCCTGCCGCCCCAGCTCGGCTCGCTGGCGGCCCTCGAGCGGCTCGACCTGGGCGACAACCGCGTCGAGTCGCTGCCCAGCCAGGCCTCCGACCTGCCCCGCCTCCGCCTGCTCGACCTCTCGCGCAACATGCTCGACCAGGTGCCGCCCGAGGTCTTCGGCTCGCGCTCGCTCGAAGTGCTGCTGCTCACCGAGAACCAGATCCGCCGTCTGCCCGAGGAGTTCGGGCAAATGGCCAACCTGCGGCACATCGACCTGTCGGACAACCAGCTCCGCATCCTGGGCAGTGAAGTGGTGCAGCTCCAGCGCCTCGAGCACCTCAACCTCCAGAACAACCCCTTCAACCCCATCCTGATCCGCAAGCTGCCCATGATCCTCCACCAGGTGAACATTTATTTTTAGGAGGCCCGCGCCCGCATTGGAAAGAAATGCTTTACCTTTGCCCACCGACAAACCCCGCAAAAAGCTCTTATGATAAGCCGAAGGTTAATTAGAGTCAAGGCCTTGCAACTGCTTTACGCAGCCGCGAACAACCCTGACAAACTCGTTTCGCAGATGGAACGGGAACTGGTCAAAAGCATGGAAAAGAGCTACGACCTCTACCACCTCCTGCTCTTGCTGCCCCTCGAAGTACACGAGTATGCCCTCAAGCTCATCGAAATCGGCAAAAACAAGCAAAGGCCAACCCCCCGCGACCTCGACCCCAACCTCCGGTTCGTCGAAAACCCCGTATTTGAGCAGATCACCCTCAACAAGAACCTCGCGACACGCGCCAACAACCTCGGCCTTTCCTGGAAGGAAAACCCCGAAGTCGGACGCAAGCTCTTCCTGGCCTTGCAAGAGGAGGAAATCTACACCCAGTACATGAACGCCCCGGAGGTCTCCTACGACGACCACAAGAAAATCGTCATGGAAATCATCCGGATGGGCTGCAAGCTCGAAGACACCGAAGAAATCCTCGAGGAAAAAAGCATCTTCTGGAACGACGACCTCGAGTTCGTAACCACCATGGCCGTCAAGACCATCAAGCGCTTCGACATCGCCGACAACGAGTACAAATCCCTCATGCCCCTGTTCAAGAACGAGGAAGACAGGCAGTTCGCCATGCGCCTGTTCCGAAAGGCAATGGCCAAGGAAGAGTACCTCAAGGAAATCGTCTCCAAGAACGTCAGCAACTGGGACGTCGAGCGCATCGCCTTCATCGACATGCTCATCCTCCAACTGGCCATCACCGAGCTGCTCGAGTTCCCCAACATCCCCGCCAGCGTTACCTTCAACGAGTACATCGAGCTGGCCAAGTTCTACAGCACCAAGCGCAGCAGCAACTTCATCAACGGTGTGCTCGACAAGATCCTCGCCCAGTTCAACCAGCAGAAAGTCATCTTCAAGCCCAACATCCCCGAGGAAGAAGCCGAGAAGCCCAGCAGCAAGGCCCCCGCAAAACCCCAGGAAACGCCCATCGCCAAGCCCGCCGCCGAACCCGTCCTCCCGCCCGTCGTCCACCCCAACGAAGCCCAGCCCGCGGAACTGCCCGAAAAAGACACGCCCAAAGAACCGGCGCAACCCGAAGCCGTCGTCGTGCCCACCCACGAAAACGCCCACGAGCAGGACGAACCAAGCCCCGTACCAGCCCAAGAACAAAAGACCGACAAGCCCGAAGACGCCCCCCAAGACCAGCAGGAGCCCCAGCAGGACGCCCTCGACAGCCCAGAGCATGAGGAAATGCCAGAAGATGAGGACAGCAAGGGCGATCAGGAGACTGCGGACGATGAGGATCAAGGCGACAAGGAGGACGATGAGGATGAGAAGGATGAGGACGATGTGGATGAGAAAGATGAGGAAGAGGACGATGAGGACGATGAGGATGAGGATGAGGATGATAAAGATGAGGATGAGGACGATGAGGATGATGAGGATGATGAGGACGATGAGGATGATGAGGATGATGACGATGAGGATGATGACGATGAGGATGACGACGATGAGGATGATGACGATGAGGATGATGACGATGAGGATGATGATGAGGACGACGACGATGAGGACGACGACGATGAGGACGACGACGATGAGGACGACGACGATGAGGATGACGACGATGACGATGAGGACGATGAGGACGACGATGACCCAAAGCCCGTGAAAGCCACGGCCCAGGAAAAAACCGCCAAGGAAGCCGCCGAGGCCCCGAAGGCATCCGCCCAGAAAAAAACCGCAAAGGAAGCCGCCAAGGCCACAAAAGCTCCCGCCAAGAAGAAAGCCGCCAAGGACGAGGAGGACGAAGATCCCGCCGAGAAGGCCTACCGCTACGCCGCCCGCGCCCTCAAAGACCTCGGGCCCATCGACGACCTGGCCACCCTCGACGACCTCGACGACCTGTTCTGACCCGCCCGAACCCACCAGAAAAACCTTCCCCCACCCATGAAAGCAACCGCATGGCCCCTGGCCGCCGCCCTGCTCCTGACCCTCGGATGCGGCAACCCCGAAACCACGCCCACGACCAGCACGACCGAAGCCATCGCCGAGCAGGCCGCCGCCGAAAACATCAAGACGACCGTCTCATTCGCGGAACCCGACCACGACTTCGGCACCATCACCGAGGGCGAGACCCTGCTGCACACCTTCGTATTCAAGAACACCGGCACCGCCCCGCTGGTGCTGACCAACGTCCGGGCCTCCTGCGGATGCACCGTCCCCAACTGGGACAAGGAGCCCATCCCCCCCGGCGAGCAGGGCCGAGTCGAAGTCCGCTTCAACAGCGAAGGCCGGAGCGGCGTGCAGCACAAGTCCGTCCGCGTTTACGCCAACATCCCCGAGGAGGTCATCACCCTCAGCTTCACGGCCAACGTCCGGCAGGCCGATTGAAAAAATCCTTTTTTCGTTTTCCGCTTGGACAAGTCAGGCAGTTTTTCTAAATTTGCCAGCCGTTTTCCAGAAACAGAACCGATTACCAATTGATTTCAAGCCCAATATCCCCATGAAAAAAGGCATCCACCCCGAAGAGTACCGCCTTGTCTGCTTCAAGGACATGTCCAACGAGCAGACTTTCATCACCAAATCCACCGTAAAAACCCGCGAGACCATCACCCTCGACGGCGTGGAGTACCCCGTGGTGAAACTCGAGATTTCCGACAGCTCACACCCCTTCTACACCGGCAAGGTGAAATTGCTGGACAGCGCCGGACGTATCGACAAGTTCAAAAACCGCTACGCCAAGCACCTCGAGAAAAAACCCTGAGCGGACACTCCGCCCAGATTCCTTTCCGGCAGAAGCCTGATGGACGCCCCGCGGCGACCTTCGGGCTTTTCGCTTTTCGAAGCGGCCCAGCCTTAGCGGCGGCTTTTTTGGGCAAATGCCGCGAAATCGCCAACTTTGGGCGAACAGGCGACCTATCCCCATGTACCACTTGATCGAGCTCCAGCAGACGGCCAGCACCAACGCCTACGCCCGCGAAAACCCCGAGGCCCTCCACCCGAGCCTGCCCACAGTCGTCTGGGCCCATGCCCAGAGCCAGGGCCGCGGCCAGATGGGCACGCGCTGGCTCGATGAGCCGGGCCAGAACCTGACCTTCTCGGTGGTGCTGCGGCCGGCCCTCGAGGCCCAGGAGCAGTTCCGCCTCTCGATGGCCTTCGCCCTGACGGTGGCCCGCGCCCTGGAGCGGCATTGCGGGCTGGCTGCGCAGGTCAAATGGCCCAACGACCTCTACCACCAGGGCCGCAAGCTCGGCGGAATCCTGATCGAGAACAGCCTGCGCGGAACCCGCATCGAGCAGGCCATTTGCGGCCTGGGCCTGAACGTCAACCAGTTGGCCTTCCCTGCCGAGCTGCCCAAGGCCGGGTCGCTGGCCCTGGCCACGGGCCGCCGCTGGGACCGCCCCGCCCTGCTCCACCACCTGGCCACGGCCATTGCCGCCGAACTGCCCCCGCTGCTGGCCCACGGGCGGCTGGCCGGGCTGCTCGAGGCCTACCACGCGCGGATGTACCGCTTTGGCCTACCCACCCGTTTCGAACGCGCTGGGCAGATCTTCCTGGCGACGGTCTTCGGCATCCTGCCCGATGGGCGGCTGCGGCTGCTCATGCCTTCGGGCCTGGAGGAGCTCTTCTGGTTCAAGCAGGTGGCCTGGCTCGACTGAGGCGCGCGGATACCCGATCATTTTTGGAAGGAATCCGATACCCCAAGCAACGATTCAGGGCTGGGCGGGGTCTCCCAAGCATCATGCTTCCTGAAAAAATCACATCCATGAAAAAGTTAGCCTTAACCTTGCTCGTGTTCTGTTGGATGGGCCTCGGCCCGCTTTGGGCCGCCGATTACTTCTGGGTGGGCGGATCGGGCAACTGGTCGGACCTGAGCCGCTGGGCCACCACTTCGGGCGGAACGGTCAAGCACCTCCAGTACCCCACGCCGACCGACCGGGTGTTCTTCGACGCCAACTCGTTCACCGCGCCGGGGCAAGTGGTAACGCTGAACCTCTCGAACGCCACCTGCGGCGACATGGACTGGAACGGGGCGGTCTTCTCGCCGAAATTCGTGAGCGCGCCGGGCTCCAGCCTCTCGCTCTACGGCTCGCTACGGCTCAACGCCAGCATGGACTTCGCCTACCAGGGCACGCTGAACTTTGAGGCCACGGACCTGGGCAACACCATCGACACCAAGGGCATCACCCTGAATGCCACGCTCTTGCTGCGGGGGGGCGGCCAGTGGACCCTGCTCTCGCCCCTGACCACCGCGCAGGAAATCAACCTGCGGCAGGGCGAGTTCCGCACGGCGGGCCTGGCCCTGGGCTGCGGCCGCTTCAACTCGCAGGGCACGCAGACGCGGTCGCTGGTGCTGGGCTCGAGCGTGGTTACGGTCGGCCAGAGCTGGACGGTGGCCCAGGCAGGCATGAGCCTCGACGCGGCCACGGCGCAGATCATCTTCCCCGGCGGGGGCAGCTTCGCGGGCGGAGGCATGAGCTACAACCTGCTGCGCTTCGGCGGCGCAGGCAGCATCACCAACAACAACCAGTTCCAGAGCGTGCAGTTCCTTTCGAGCGGGCGCGTCTCGGGCGACAACCATTTCCAGAACCTGGCCCTGACGGCGGGCGGGGTCTATACCTTCGGCGTGGGCAGCACCCAGTACCTCGACGGCAGCCTGACGGCCATCGGCACCTGTGGGAGGCCCATCATCTTCGAGAGCAGCACCGAGGGCACCCAGGCCCGCCTGTCGCGGACTTCGGGCACGCTCACCGTCGAGCGGGTCTGGTTCTACGACATCGCGGCCATCGGCGGGGCCAGCTTCGTGGCCAACGAATCGCTCAACATCACCAACACCACCGGCTGGACCATCGTGCCGCCCAGCCTGACGGACCTCTACTGGGTGGGCGGCAGCGGCAACTGGAGCGACCCGGCGCACTGGTCCACCTCCAGCGGCGGCCCGGGCGGCGCCTGCGTGCCCTCGCCCAGCACCAACGTCTATTTCGACGCCAACTCCTTCAGCGGCCCCAGCCAGATGGTAACGGTGGACCTGGAAATCGCCTCCTGCAAGAACATGGACTGGACGGGCGCGGCCTCCTCGCCCATGCTGATGGGCCTCGCGGGCGGCGACAGGCTGCGGATCTACGGCTCGCTGCGCTTCATCGCGGCCATGGACCTCCAGTATGCCGGCAAGGTGGAGTTCCGGGCCGAGGATGCCCGCACGATCACCAGCGCCGGGCAGGTTTTCAAGAACGAGGTGCGCTTCCGCGGGCAAGGCGGCTGGACCCTGCTCGACAATTTCAGCACCGGTTTCAACCAGAACATCAACTACGAAAAAGGCAGCCTGACCACCAACAGCCACCGCGTCACCTGCAAGGAGTTCAAGACCACCAGCGGCGAGGCCCGCGTCCTGAGCCTGGGCGCCTCCACCATCCAGTGCAACTACACCTGGACGGCCAACGCCACCAACCTGACCCTCATGGCCGGCACCTCGCACATCATCCTGCTGACCAGCAACGCCTACATGACGCCCGGCCAGGGCCTGACCTACCACAACGTTACCTTCGACAGCGACATGGGCAACTCCACGCTCTACGAGGGCAACTGCCAGTTCAACAAGATGGTCTTCAAATGCACGGCGGCCATCACCGAAAGCCAGCGCTACGACACCCTGGTGCTGGCGCCCGGCAAGGAATACACCTTCACCCAAGGCAAGACCCAGACCATCGGCCGCCTTTTGCAGGCCACGGGCAACTGCGACCTGAACATCCGCATGAAGAGCAGCGCCACGGGGCAGGCCGCCTTCTTCAGCAAGGCCTCCGGCCTGGTCGAGGTGGATTACGTGGAGATGCAGGACATACACGCCTCGGGCGGAGCCACCTTCAACGCCACCCACTGCCTCGACAACGGCAACAACCTGGGCTGGAACATCTGGCCCCTGCTGGGCCGCACGCTCTACTGGGTCGGCGGCTCCGGCTATTGGACCAACAGCGCCCGCTGGTCGCTCAGCAGCGGCGGGCCGGGCGGCGAGTGCCCGCCCAACTCGCAGGACGACGTCATCTTCGACCAGAACTCCTTCACCGCCGCCGGGCAGTCGGTCAACCTGCCTTTCGAGACCTGCTACTGCCACGACATGCGCTGGCTGGCGCCCCTGCACCAGCCGTCGATAACCGGAGGCCTCAACCTCGAAATCCACGGCTCGCTCCGGCTCGACAAGGGCATGGCCTGGAGCTCCTCGGCCACCGTCCACATGAAGGCCCAGGACGCCGGAAACACGCTCCGTTGCGACAGCGTTACGATCAACGGCAGTCTCCGCTTCGACGGCACCGGGGGGCAATGGACCCTGCTCGACCCGCTCTTCGCCCGCGACATCACGGTCCAGAACGGCAGCTTCCTGGGCCAGGGGCACGACATCAACGCCGCCAGCTTCGGCACAACGCTCAACGGCACCAAGTCGGTCTCCCTGGGCCAGGCCGACGTCTTCCTCTCGGGCGCCTCCAACGCCTGGAACGTTTACACGGGCACGACCACGCTCGACGCGGCCCAGGCCAGCATCTTCTTCAGCGACCCTGCCGCGCGGATGTTCAACTACGGCGGCTTCGACGCCATTTTCCGCAAAGTGGCCTTCGAGGCCGAGACGGGCTCCGTAACCTTGGAAAACTCCTTCACCCCGGCGCGCATCGGCCACGCCTCCTTCGGCGCGGGGGCGCGCATCTACGGCGAGAACACCTTCGACAGCCTCTACTTTTCGCCCAACGGAGTTTACCAGCTCGACCACCAGCGCGACCAAGTGGTGCTCGACCATTGGCAGGTGCGGGGCAACAACTGCTTCCCCATCGCCCTGCGCTCCACACAGGCCGGCGACCGCGCCCGGGTCTTCAAGTACGCGGGCGACGTCTCGGGAGACTTCATCGTCATGCAGGACATCGAGGCCCTGGGCGGAGCGGGCTTCTACGCCGGCAACTTCAGCACCGACGACGGCAACAACCTCGGCTGGGTCTTCGACAACCAGCCCGGCTACGTCTATGGCATCGGCCCCGACAGCATCGCCCTGCTGGGCCAGACCGTGGTCCTGCACACCGACAACTTCAACGGCGACGAGAACACGAGCTACCTCTGGAGCACCGGCGCCACCAGCGACACCCTGGCTGTCAGCGCCGCCCTGCGCGCCACCGTAACGGCCAACTACAGCAGCTCCACCAGCTTCGTCTGCGAAATGACCGACACCATCAGCGTGCATTTCGCCGAAATCCGGCAGCCGCGCTGCGGGGGCACGCCGGACGGCATGATCCGCCTGCACACCGACACGGGGCATCCCTTCCAAGTGGAATGGTCCACCGGGCAAGTCGGCGATTCCATCCACGGCCTTGGCCCAGGCGACTACGCCGTGGTGGTGCGCGACCAGGTCTCGGGCGAGACCTCCACGGCCACGTTCACGCTGCGCCAGCCTGACCCGCTGGTCTTCGGCCTGGCCGTCTCGGCCGGATGCCCCGGCCAGGGCAACTCGCTGCTCGACGCCACGGCCTCGGGCGGAACGGGCGAGCTCCAGTATTGGCTCAACGGCATCGCGCAGGGCACTACCTCCGTCTTCAACGGCCTGCCGCCTGGAACCTATCCGCTGGCGGTGCAAGACCAGAACGGCTGCCGGCTCGACACCACCGTGGTGCTGGCCCCGGCCACCGAGGTGCAGATCGCGGCCGTGGCCGCGGTGGACGATTGCGGCCAAGGCGGACGCCTGCGGGTCAGCGCGTCGGGCGGCAGCGCCCCGCTGGAGTACTCGCTCGATGGCATCAACTTCCAGACGGATTCCATCTTCGAGGGCCTGGCCGCGGGCAGCTACACGGTCCGCGTGCGCGACGCCCTGCGCTGCGCCGTGGTCAGCCAAGGGCCGATGAGCATCGGCAACTCGGCGGACATCCAGCTCGTCGCCCTCGCGGTAGCGCATCCCTGCGAAGGCCAGGACGATGGGCAGGTCTCGCTCCAAGCCTCGGGCGGCACGGGCGGCCTGAGCTACTCGCTCGACGGGCTCAACTTCCAGTCGTCGGGGCTTTTCCAAGCGTTGGGCGAAATGCCCCTGCGCCTGACCATCCGCGACGCCTCGGGCTGCTACATCGCGCTCGACAGCAGCATCGTCGCGTTCCCGGCACCGCAGGTGGACCTGGGCCCCGACCGCGTCCTGACCCTGGGCCAGAGCATCACCCTCGACGCCGGCAGCTTCGCGGGCGTCAGCTACCTCTGGCAGCCCGGCGGGCAGACTTCGCGGCTGATTAGCGTCAGCCAAGGCGGCACTTACAGCGTCGTGGTCACCGACAACCTTTCGGGATGCGTGGGCGTCGATACCCTGTCCATCCAGATTTCCTGCGAGCAGAACTTCGACCTCCGCAACTGGAGCAAGACCGGAGAAAGTGGCAGCGGAGCCTGGAACGTAGGCCCCGGCGGCACGCTGGTCGAGCAGGTGCAGGTGGGGCGAATGTCCTTCTTCGTTTCCAACACCAACCACTCGAACGTGAAGATCCAGGGCCAACTCCAGGTCAACGAGGGCGCCGACGACGATTTCGTGGGATGGGTCATCGGCTACCAGGCGCCGAACTCCGGCACCGCCACCGATGTCTATGACACCTACCTGATCGACTGGAAAGGCGGCCAGGAGCTGCTCAACGGCTACGTCGCGCCAGAAGGTTTCAGCCTGATCCGCATCAACGGCACGCTGAACGTCAACGACCGCCACCAGACCTTCTGGGGCCACAACGACTTAGGCGCCTTCGACGTGCTGGAGACGCGCCAGGGCGCGGGCATGGGCTGGAACAATTTCCAGACCTACGGCATCGAACTGCAATACACGCCCACGCGGCTGCTGTTCCTGGTCGATGGCGACACCATCTTCAACCGCGAGGGATGCTACCAGGATGGCAAGTTCGGCCTTTACACCTTCACCCAGACCAACGCCATTTTTAGCGGCTACTCGCACGACCTCCAGGCGGGCTTCGTTTCGCAAGCCGACGGATGCGGAACCGCGGCCGAGTTCAGCAGCCTGCTGGCGGGATGCGAGGCCAGCGCGGGCGGCATCGACACATGGGCCTGGGATTTCGGGGACGGACAGACGGGCACGGGCGCCAACCCGTCGCACGACTACGGCGCGCCGGGCACTTACCGGGTCAACCTCTCGGTCTCCACGCCCGCGGGCTGCTCCAGCTTGGCCAGCCAGCTCATCGAAGTAGGCGGGGCCAGCCTCAACCTGGGCGCCGACACCAGCCTCTGCGCGGGCGAAAGCCTGGCCCTGGCCCCAGCGGGCAGCTTCGACAGCTACCTCTGGTCGGACGGCAGTACGGGCAACAGCCTGACCATCAGCGCCGCGGGAACCTACTGGCTGCGGGCGACCCAGGGCGGATGCGCCATTTCGGACACGGTGCGCGTGAGCCTGCGGCCCCTGCCCGCGCTCGACCTCGGGCCCGACCAGCAGATCCTCGCCGGACAGTCGGCGACCCTCGGCCTGCCCGCCCAAAGCGGCTGGAGCTACCGCTGGGAGCCCGGCGGAGAGACTTCTGCCCAGATCGCCGCGGACGAGCCTGGCCAGTACGTGCTCTTTTTCCAAAGCGAAGCCAACGGCTGCTGGAACTCGGACACCCTGCTGCTCGAAAACCTCCCCGACCCTTGCTCCAGCCCGCTGCTGTTCCAGGGCTGGCAAAACGAGGCACTCGGCTACGGAACCTGGGCCACCAGCCCCGGCCTCGACTCGACCCTGCAACTGGGCGTCACGCGCATGTCCTTCCGGGTAGGCCCCGACTCGCTGGCCAACGTCTCATACCACGGCAAGATGAAGATCGACGACCGCCTGACCTCGGGCATCGTCGGGCTGGTCTTTGGCTACCTGGCCCCCGATTTGCCGGGCAATGAGGTCTATGACACTTACCTTTTCGACTGGCGATCTTCCGCGGCCACGAACCAAGACGGCCAAGTTTCGCCCGAAGGCTGGCACCTGAGCCGCCTCAACGGCAGCATCCCCGACGCCGTCCGCGGCTCGACCTTCTGGAGCCACGCGGGCAACAGCGAGTTCGTGGTGCTCGACAAGCGCACCGGAACCGGGACCGGCTGGCAAAGGGGCCGCGAGTACGACCTCCGCCTCGACTACAGCAACAGCCGCAGCAACCTGCTCATCGACGGCGACACGGTCTTCAGCATCGAGGGATGCTTCCCCGCCGCCCGCTTCGGGTTCTACTCCTACGTGCAAGATTCCCTGCGTTTCTACGACTTTGAAACGCGCTTTAAACTCGATTTCAAGACGGGCAACCAGGACAACTGCGGCGGCCTGGAGCTGGACTTCACCAGCATCGACAGCACCTGCTGGCAAGGGCCGCTGGACGTGGCGGACTGGCAATGGGACTTCGGCGACGGCCAGACCAGCAGCCTGGCCAACCCCACGCACCGCTACGCCGCGCCAGGGCGCTACCTGGTCAAGCTCAAGGCCGAGCGGGCCGACGGATGCCAAGATTCGAGCTGGCGCTGGATCAAGGTCTTCGAACCGCCACAAATTGAGCTGGCCGACCTCGAAATCTGCCCCGGCGACACCGTCGCGCTCGACCCGGGGCCTTTCGCCAGCTACCTCTGGAGCGATGGCAGCACCGCGCGGATCTTCCAGGCCTCGTCGAGCCGCGACCTGGCCCTGCGTGTTACCGATGCCAACGGATGCTGGGCCACCGATACCCTGAGCATCAACTACAAGGCCACCGGATTCGGCAGCAAGGAGGCCAACACCTGGTACTTCGGGCGGGAAGCGGGCATCGACTTCAACAGCCGCCCGCCCCGCCCCCTGACCGACGGCAGGCTCAACACCCTCGAAGGAACCGTTACCATGAGCGACGCCAACGGCAACCTGCTCTTTTACAGCGACGGGCAGACCGTCTGGAACAGGATGCACCAGCCCATGCGCAACGGAACCGGACTGCTCGGCGACAGCTCGTCCACCCAAGTCGGCGTCATTGTGCCCATGCCCGAGACGCCAGGGCGATTCTACATCTTCCACATGGACGCCCAGCCCTTTTTCAGCCCGCTCTACTACTCCGTCATTGACTTCGCTTCCGACCCGCTGGGCGAAGTGGTCTTGAAAAACCAGTCGCTCGGCTTCATCAGCGCCGAGAAGGTTACGGCCGTCCAACACGCCAACGGCCAGGACGTCTGGGTCATTGCCCACGAATGGAACACCAACGTTTTCAAGGTCTTCCACCTGAGCGCGTCTGGGCTTTCCCCGGCCCTCAACAGCGCCGTGGGCTCCGTCCACCAGGGCGGAAGCGCCTACGGCTACAACGCCATCGGCCACCTCAAGGTCTCGCCACAAGGCGACAGGATCGCCTCGGCCATCTTCTTCGATCCCGGACTGGTCGAACTTTTTGACTTCGACAAGGCCACGGGCGTGGTCAGCAACCCCATCCGCCTGGGCGATTTCCCGGTTTATGCCGCCGCCGCGGGCGGGCCTTACGGCATCGAGTTCTCGCCGCAATCCGAACGGCTCTACGTGAGCGTGTTTGGCGGATCGCTTTGGCAGTACGACCTGAGCCAGCCCGATTCGGCCTCGCTGCGCGACACCCGCGTCGAGCTGGCCAACGCCGGAAGCGAGCTGTTCGGCGCCGTGCAACTGGGCCCCGACGGACGCGTCTATCTTTCGCGCGCCGGACAGTTGCACCTGGGCGTGGTCAACCAACCAGGCCTACCCGGCGCCGCCAGCCAGTTCGTCCTCAACGGCTTCCACCTCGGCGGACGGCGCGCGACGGCCGGTTTGCCCAACCTCTACCAGACCTACTTCCGCGACGCTTCCTTCATCCAGGCCGACATGGCCTGCGTGGGGCAACCTCTGCCCTTCGCCATTTCCGACACCAGCTTCGCGCTCGGCGCCCTTTGGGATTTCGATGACCCGGCCTCCCCACAAAACACCGCCACCGGATTTCAAGCCAGCCACGCCTTCTCGCAAGCCGGCACCTTCGTGGTGCGGGCCGAACTGGCCTACGTCTGCTTCACCGACACCCTGCGCGACAGCATCTTCATCCCCGAGCCCCCCGTGGTGGACCTGGGCAACGACACCACCTTCTGCGGCAGCTTCGCCTTCCGGCTCGATGCCGGGCCCGGCTTCGACGCCTACGCCTGGAACCTGCCCGACAGCATCGGCCAGCGCCTGACCGCCAGCACCTTGGGCGATTTCTGGGTGGAAGTAACCGACTCCCTGGGCTGCACCGCCCGCGACACCCTGCACATCGACGCCGGAAGCCCGCCCGCCATAGATCTGGGCGCCGATCGGCTCATCTGCGCGGGCAATTCCGCCACCTTGGCGCCGCTTTCAGGCAGTTTTGACGCATTCCTCTGGAGCGATGGCTCTTCCGACCCCAGCCTTGTCGTCCAAGCCGCCGGCGATTACTGGCTGACCGTGGCCGACAGCGTCGGATGCCAAAACACGGATACCATTCGGGTCGAAACACTGCCCGTGCCCGTGTTCAGCCTCGGCAACGACACCGCGATCTGCCAAGGCGAAACAATCGATCTGCAAGGCCCGGGCGGATGGACGAGCTACCTCTGGCAAGATGGCCAAACCAGCAACCACCTGACCGCCAGCACCGAAGGCTGGTTCTGGCTCGAAGCCGCCAACGCCCTCGGATGCGCCAGCCGTGACAGTGTTTTTGTCGGGCTCATG
>JAIFMG010000053.1 GCA_020048645.1 Bacteroidota bacterium
AACAAAGAAACCAATATAGGTTTTAGTTCACTACTCCATTCACCACCAAATTCAGGTTTTTTCTTTTGAATTATTAGTTGTAAATTTTCATTATTCTTTTTAGACAGATATTTATTTGTGAAATTTACACCTAATTGCTGATATTCAGCGTTGGAAAAAATATTTCTTAAATCTTTCATTTTCCTATTGATGTAAACTTTTTAAATATTCATTCCATTCCAGTTCTTCTGCAATATTTGAAAAATCAATTTCCCGCATTTCTTGTAAATTCGAAATATTGTATCCTTTTTGTTTTAGCATTTCAAGAAATTTTAAATATCTTATGTCGGTAACAGGAATGCCAACTAATAAATTTTGCAGTTCTTTTTCTAAAATACTACTGTCTTCATTTTTTAATCGTTTTTCATAATATTCGTCAATTTTACTTTGTAATAAATCACCTACAACTGAGTTTAATCCAAAATATTTCAATAGGATTAATTCTATGTCCATTAGTGAAGTTGGCTCTTGAACTTCTTTTAATAGAAAATTATCACTAATGTAAGTAATTTCTTGTATTTCATTGATATTACGATTTAGAATTGAAACAGGGTTATGGGTTGTCAAAATAAATTGAATATTAGGGAAATGTTTTTGCAAATCTGAAACAAATTTTCTTTGCCAAGAAGGGTGAAGGTGTCTATCAAATTCATCAATAGCTATTACACCTTTGGCTTTATCAAAAACCTTATCTAAACTTGAATGTAGATTAAACGATGACCTTAGTGAAATGATATTTAGTATTATATCAGTGATTAATAAAATGTTTGTTCTGTAACCTTCGCTTATTTGCGATAAATCCAAATAATTATTGCTATTATCAATAAAATAATAATCAGAACCATTTTTTTGAGTTCCAATCTTGTAATCAGGAATTAAGTCATTCAGTTTTTTTATAATAATATCTTTTATTTGGGTTGCTTTTTGATTTTTTTGGTCAGATAATTTTTGTAAAATATTAAGCGTATTATAAAGTCTGTCATCGTATTCTGAAAAAATAGAGTTTATATGACACCATTCAGAACTTCCATTTAATAAAGAATTGATTATCTCATCATAGTCTAAGCGAGTTTCTTTTGAGAAAATGTTAGGACCATAAGCCAAAAATATCGGTTCTTGCGTAAATTCAGTTTCATGAACTCTTCTATCATTATCAATTGTAATTCTTAATTCTTTTTCATCTTTTCTTTTTAAATAAATTTCGGCTGAATTTTGTCCTTGTTTAATAAACTTCTTGTATTTTATATCTATTGTTTGTTCGGGCATATTTGCCAGCGCAATTGCTTGTAATATAGTTGTTTTACCAAAACCATTTTTTCCAAGAAAAATATTAATAGAGGGAGATAAATTTATTTCTAATTTTTCAAAAAGCTTAAAATTGAAAAGTTTAATAGTTTCAATTTTATTTTGTGATTTATTCTTCTTTTGCTCAGATTGCAGCCAGGCGTTAATGTGATAAATTGATATTGTTTCTTTACTTTGAATAGAATTTGAAATTGCTATTTTGATATTATTTTCAGATTTATCAGAAATGTCATGGATAGGAATATTATTTTTAGAAAACATTTCCAAATACTGTTGCCAAGTTGTCTTGGGATTTTCTACAAATGAAATAATATAATAATCTGATTTGCTATCAAGTTGATAATTTTTGAGCATTCTTTCGTAGTGCGACAATATAACTTGTTTATTTGTATGTAAAATCCTTATACACTCAATTATTGCTAATTTTCTTCTATTTTCTGAAATTACAATATCTGCTTTGTACTTTTCTTGTATATTAACTTCATCTTGAACATAAAAACGTATTTCATTCTCTAAAAAATAATTATCAATATATCTAGTAAGGAAATTTATCATTGCAATTTCAGTTTTTTCAATTGAAGTTGAAAAAAATTGAAGCTGCTTAATTGCTTTTATTAGTATATCTATTATTTTTATTTCCATTGTTTTTTTATTTCAAAGTAATCCGCAAAATTAAATTCTTTTACGAATGAAACGCACACCTCCAGAAGCCGCGCCAATCCGTCAAAATCCGAATCGACAGTCGTCTTTGCCCCTGGACATCCGCAGTTTTGAAGGGTCGCTTGATCATTCGGGGGTTTGGCATTGACGATAGCCAAAGATACATACTGTGCCTTGGAAAAACAAGCGCCTGGGCGTTTTTTTTGAGCCCGTGGGCGGTAGGCTACGCGCGCGCTGTTGAGGAACGGCAGGCGCCTATTGACCGGAAAACTAGATTTCACCCGAATCCATCCTTTTTGCGCTACCTACACACTCTTTTACAGAATCAAAAAAAGTCCCCAAGGCCGGGCGAGGCCTTGGGGAGCTTGGGAAGCCGAGGGCCGTGGCCTGGCTCAGAGCTGGTCGAAGAAGCGCTCGAAGTCGGCCCGGGGCACCGACACGCAGATGCGCGCGTAGCCGTCGAACGAGGCCTTGTCCACCTTGGTGAAGTAGGGCATGGACACGCTGCCGATGTGCTTTTCGAGGAGCTGCTCGTAGTTCTTGTTGACGATGACGAAGATGCCCACGGGGGTGGAGTCCTGGTAGAACTCCTGGGCCAGCAGGCCGCGGCGCTGGAGGTACTCGATGTTGTGGGTGATGTCGGCCACGGTCTTCTCGCGGAACTCCTGGCAGGCCTTCTTGCCCTGGGGCGTGGTCAGGAGCTTTTCCACCAGCACCTGCCCGAACGCGTTGATGCCGTTGGTGTTGAACAGCAGTTGGATGTTGAACTCCTGGCGGAAGGCGGGGTCGGAGCAATAGACGAAGCCGGTGCGCTGGCCGCTCAGGCCGACGGACTTGCTGAAGCTCTCGGTGATGACCAGGTTCTTGTTCTCGATCATCCGGTGGTAGAAGGTGTCGTTCTCGTCGTAGTACAGGCGACGGTAGGGGCTGTCCCAGATGACCACGGCCCCGTTGTCGCTCAGGGTCTTGACCAGCGACAGGAGCTGCTCGTCGTCGAACTTGTTGCCCACGGGGTTGTTGGGGTCGCAGATGAAGACGCCCGTGCCCCGGAGCTGGTCGAGGTTGTCGAGCAGCCACTCGAAGTTGTCGTAGAAGGCATAGGGGACCTTGTTGATTTCCATGATGTTGGTATAGGCTCCCCAGTAGAACTTCGACACGAAATAGCGCGAGACGTCCAGCACGTTGGTGGTCAGGCTCAGCGCGTTCATGCCGCCGTTGGTGATGAAGATGTCGTCCGGAGAGACCTTGCCCGCGAAGTAGTCTTCCACGATGGCCTTCCGAAGGCTCAGGATCCCCTGGTTGGCCGGATAGACCTGCACCAGGTTCGAGTTGAAGTCGATCAGCGGGATGACCTCGCTCAGGTCGATGTTGACCACCGCGTTGACGCCCCGGTTCAGGTACAGGTACTCCTGCCCGGTCTCCTCGCTCATGCGCTTGAGTTGCTCGCCGATGCCCACGATGGCCGAGTATTTCGCGCCGCTTGCTTTTGTCTTCATGTTGTCAAATGGTTGGTTGGATTTGTGCTTTCGATCGCGATAATAAGCAAAAAAGCCCATTCGATGACGAATTGAAAGAAAAATGCCTCCTTAACAAAGGATATGAAACCTTTTTGCTAATTTGCGGCCTTTTCCCGCAAAAAAACGACCCATGCACAGCCCACAGCCCCGCGTGCTGCTGGTGGCCGCCACCCGCTTCGAGCTGGCCCCGCTGGCCCAATGGCTCGAGGCCTTGCCCGCGCCGCCGGCCGAGCTCCTGGTAACGGGCATCGGGCAGGCCCGCACCGCCTGGCAACTGGCCCGCAGGCTCGCCTCGCGCCCCTTCGACCTGGCCCTCAACCTGGGCATCGCCGGAAGTTTCAGCCCCCGGCTGCCCATCGGCCAGGTGGTCGCCGTCGAGTCCGACCGCTACGCCGACCTGGCCATCGGCACCCCCGAAGGCCCCCGCGACCTCTTCGAGATGGGATTCCTGGACCCCGACGCGTATCCCTTCCGCGCCGGGCGCCTCTGGGCCGCGCCGGGCCGCTTCGCCCACCTGTTCGAGCACCTGCCCAAGGCCCATTCCATCACCGTCAACACCACCAGCGGCAGTGCCGAGGCCATTGGGCGGATGCGGAGCCGCTTCGATCCCGAGCTGGAGACCATGGAGGGCGCCGCCTTCTTCGAGGTCTGCCTCGAGCACGGACTGCCTTGCGCGCAGCTCCGGGCCGTCTCCAACTTCGTCGAGCCCCGCGACCCCTCCCGCTGGGACATACCGCTGGCCATTCGCCAGCTCGACGCGGCCGCGCGGGCGCTGCTCGCGGCCCTGGCTCCTTAGTCGCCCACTTCGAGCAACTGGTCCCAACGGGTTGTATAAGAAGGCGATAGGTGGTGCTGGTTCATCCACCAGTCGCGCCCGAAGCCGGCGGCGGCAGTGCGGAGGGCGTCCTTGCCGAACTTGCCGTTGATCTGGTCCACCACTTGCCAGAGGCCTTCGTGCCGGGGCGGGGTGGCGGCGAACAGCTCGCCCTGCCGGTTCGCGGCCGGGTGGATGGCGCTCAGCCCGACGGTCGCCTTCTTGTAGCTCGTGCCGGGCTCGTGGAGGCTCCGCAGGGCGCGCAGGGCGTGGCCCGTCAGCACGTGGGTCTGGTCGGTGGGCGCGAATCCGGCCTGCGCCACCCGGTGCGCCGGCGGGTTCCAGTCGAAGGGGTCGGTGTGCAGGCTGAGCCAGAGCATCGAGGCCGTCGAGCCCTGGGCGCGGAGCTTCTGGCCGTTCCAGGCCACGAAGGTCGATACGGCCTCCTCCAGCTCCGCGAGGGCGCTGACCTTGTGGCCGAAGCTCCGCCCGGTCATGATCTGCTTCTTGTCGGGCGGAAGCTCCTCCAGGGCCGCGCAGGCCGTGCCGCGCAGCTCCAGGGCCAGGCGCAGGCCCACCACGCCCAGCTCGCGGCGCAGCCAGGCGTCGGGCAGCGCGGCCACCTGGGCCGCCGTGTGGGCCCCGACCCGCTCCAGCCGCTTCGACAGCCGCCGCCCGATGCCCCAGACCTCCGAGGCCTTGGTCCGCGCCAGCGCCGCGCCCACCCACTCGGGCCGCAGGTGCAGCACGCCCTCCAGCCGGATGAGCTTCTTGGCCAGACGGTTGGCCAGCTTGGCCAAAGTCTTGGTAGAGGCGATGCCCACCGAGACCGGGATCCCGGTCCAGCGCACGACCTTCTCGCGGATGGCGCGGGCCAGGGGCAGTGGGTCGGCCTGCGGCCCGCCGTCCAGCCGCAGGAACGACTCGTCGATGGAATAGAGCTCCACCTCGGGGCAGAGCGCCCGCAGCGAATCCACGACCCGGCCCGAAAGGTCTCCGTAGAGCTCGAAGTTGGCCGAGCGCACGGCCACGCCATGCTGCCGCACGAACTTCTGCCACTTGAAGATGGGCGCGCCCATGGGGATGCCCAGGGCCTTGGCCTCCTCGGAGCGGGCGATCACGCAGCCGTCGTTGTTCGAGAGCACGACGACGGGCTTGCCCCGCAGCCCCGGCTCGAAGACGCGCTGGCAGCTCGCGTAGAAGTTGTTGCAGTCCACCAGGGCGAAAAGCGGCTCAGCGGAGGGCATGGATCACATGGCTGACGACCCCCCAGAGCTCCATCTGGCTCTCGGGGCCGGGGTGGATGTCGGGGAAGTCCGGGTTCTCGGCCTGAAGCCACACCCGCCCGGCCTGCCGGCGCAGCCGCTTGAGCGTGAACTCGCCGTCGAGCAGCACCACGGCCACGCTGCCGTCGCGGGCTTCGAGCGAGCGGTCCACCACCAGCAGGTCGCCGTCGTGGATGCCCGCGCCGAGCATCGACTGCCCGCGGGCCCGCAGGAAGAAGGTGGAATGCGGATGCTTGACCAGCAGTTGGTGCAGGTCCAGGCGCTGGCCGGGGTAGTCCTCGGCTGGCGAGGGGAATCCGGCGGCCACGTTTCCGGCGTAGGCCAGCGCTTGCCGCGGGGCGGGGCCGGCGGCGGGGATGGGCGGGGTGGGGTGGGGTTCGAGCATGGCGAAGATCGTTGGGGTTGGCCGTTCCGGATGGGGGAGGGCGGCGGTGGGGATCCTCGGTTGCTTCGGCTGTCTCGGGCGCCACTTGGGCCTGGCGCCTTTCTCCGCGAAGATAGCCATTTTTGGCGGCGGGCAAAAGAGGACGATGGCGCGTTTCGTACCAAGGTGCCTTCGATGGAAAAAAACCGAACCATCAAACGTCACATCAAGTAATCCTTGCGGGTTGTTGGTAAGGTTCATGGAAACTGGTTCTTTGTAATACCAAGGTGCGTTCGTTGGTAAGTAAGACTTTGAAATTAGATTGTGTTAAATCTGAAATCAATGTTCGATTTTTTTCCACGAAAAACACGAAGAAAACGAAATTTTTTGGGGGTCGAAATTTGAAGAAGAGTCTCGCAAGGAGCCAAACCAATTGAGAGCCATCCCAATGAGACCAGGCCGCCTGGCAAACTTCGGCACACCCCCAAAAGCCACCACCATAAAATTCGTCCCCTAGGCTCCAAAACCCTTTCCTTCAAAACCGCTTTCGCAC
>JAIFMG010000227.1 GCA_020048645.1 Bacteroidota bacterium
AGAAGGTTTTTTCTTACAAGCCCCGAAGGGGCGACATGATTGTAGCCAACGGTTCCACCCCAGGAAATTTAGCCCCGAAGGGGCGACATGATTGTAGAAAACGGATTCACCCCAAAAAAGCCAGCCCCGAAGGGGCGACATGATTGTAGAAAACGGATCCACCCCAAGAAAGCAAGCCCCGAAGGGGCGAAACAACCGCGAGGGCGCCACGATTGAAATCGAGGCGCAGATCATGCCACCCCTTCGGGGTTAGCCCGGCATCCCCAGCGCAAGAAAATCAATTGCGGCGGGCTTTAGCCCGCCGCGGCGATGGCCAGCCCCGAAGGGGCGACATGATTGTAGAAAACGGATTCACCCCAAAAAAGCCAGCCCCGAAGGGGCGAAACAACCGCGAGGACGCCCCGGTTGAAATCGAGGCGCAGATCATGCCACCCCTTCGGGGTTCCGATTCCAACCAACACGCGTCATCCTACAATCATGCCACCCCTTCGGGGTTTTGCTCGGCATTCCCAGCGCAAGGAAATCAATTGCGGCGGGCTTCAGCCCGCCGCGGCCGATCATGTCATCCCTTCGGGTTTTGCCCGGCATCCCCAGCGCAAGGAAAATCAATAGCGGCGGACTTCAGTCCGCCGCGGCGTCCCTGGCGTGTGGTTGGAAAGTCTGCCGCTATGGGAAAGATTTACAATATGAAAAGAGCTTCTAACATTAACAAAATTAGGTGCTATTGAAGTTAGTGGTGCTGTACTTTTGCCCCAGATTCATTTTTAGCATCACAATTCAAACATTTAAAATCAAAAACTATGGAACTTTGTGAGATTTGCTCAATTCCTATTCTCAATGGCAATCTGTTCGCGGATTGCAATGGACACTGTGAAGTTGAAGGTGGTTTTGATGAATTGACAGATGAAGAAAAAGAAGTAAACCGGGATGAACACGCCTGTAATCTAGGGCAAGACGATCGCGATGGATTCTACGCTGGCGGATTTCGGTGGGCGTGAGCTTTTCATTCCAGGCTGTTTCGCGGCAGGGCCCCTCTCGGCAAGACCCCTTATCTCCCTGAAAGAGGGAGTAGGACTCTTCGCCGCGGAAAAAGCCCCCTTTCAGGGGGTTTGGGGGTCTTTTCGGACCTTTTCGCCGCAGACCCCCCAACCCCCTGAAAGGGGGAGTAGGACTCTTCGCCGCGGAAAAAGCCCCCTTTCAGGGGGCTTGGGGGTCTTTTCGGACCCTTCGCCGCAGGACGCCCAACCCCCTGAAAGAGGGAGTAGGATGCAACACCGCGGAAAAAGCCCCCTTTCAGGGGGTTTGGGGGTCTTTCCGAGCAGTTTCCAAGTCCCTGTCGGGACCTTGGAAAGTCGAGGCGTTCGCGTCGAGGGGGCGAAACCAATTGCGGCGGCCTTCAGGCTGCCGCTAGTGGTTTCGCGCAACGGCTGGTTGGCGTGATTCGGAAAACGCGCTATCTTGGCGTCTTGAAAACAAAGAAGCGAAGCGATGCCGGAAAAGGACGATAACATCGGGCTGCGGATCCTCAACTACCGCCTGGTCCGCAAGATTGGGCAGGGCGGGATGGCCGCGGTCTATGAGGGGCAGCACGCCAGCCTGAAGAGCCGCCGCGTGGCGGTGAAGATACTCGACCCGCTGCTGGCCCGGAGGGAAAACATGGCGGAGCGTTTTCTCAACGAGGCGGAGATCCTCGCGGGCTTAGCGCATCCCAGGATAGTCCAGGTGCTCGACTTCGTGGAGCAAGACGGCCTGATGGCCATCGTGATGCCCTACTTGGAAGGAATGCCGCTTTCCCGCCTGCTGGAACGGGACGGGGCCTTCCCGCCCGAGCGGGCCGCGCGCTTTTTCGCGGAGGTGCTGGAGGCCTTCGCCCACGCGCACCGGAAAGGCGTGGCGCACCGCGATGTCAAGCCCTCGAACATCATGGTGCTGGAGGACGGCTCGCCCGTGGTGCTCGACTTCGGCATCGCCAAGCTGGCCGGCCAGGGCGCCGAAATGACGGCCACGGGCGCCCAGATGGGCACGCCGATTTACATGAGCCCCGAGCAGATTCACGACAGCAAGCGGGTGGACCACCGCTCGGACATCTACTCGCTGGGAGTTACGCTGCACCACCTCCTGTCGGGCGTCCCACCCTACGACACCCGCACCAGCAGCAACTTCGCGATCTTCACGAAGATCGTGAACGAGCCGCTCCCCCGTCTCCCGGCGCGCGTCCCGGGGTACTTCCAGGCCGCGATCGACCGCGCGACGGCCAAGGACCCCGAGGGCCGCTTCCACGACTGCCGCGCGTTCTCCCTCGCGCTCGCGGGCTCCCCCAGCCAGCCGGAAAGCGTTGTCGATGTCCCGCCAAGGCCGGCCCCCGCGCCCCAGCCGGACCTGCCCACCCTGCTCGATTGGCCGCCCAGTCCCCAGCCCGAGGAGCCGACGCCCGACATCGAGCCTTCGGACTGGAGCGCCGCGGAGTCTCGGCGCGACATGGACGGGTACAGGGCCTACCTTCAGAAGCATCCCTGGGGGCGCAACGCCCAGCAGGCCCGGGCCGAGCTGGAGCGGATGGCCCGTCCGCTCCAGCTCAGGTGGCTCTTCCTGGTCGCCGCGGCGCTGCTGCTGCTGGCCTTCTGGGTTTTGGCTACGGTGTTTTGACGCCCGCAAACCAAGGGCGGCGCTGCTGCTGCTGGCCCTCTGGGCCCTGGTGCCCTACAGCGCCAAGCCGAACGTCATTGCCGCGTCGGTGCTGCTGCTGCCTACCTTGGCCTTTTTGTTGCTGATGCCCCGCGAGGGCGACCGTTGGCGCTTGGCCAAGGCCATCGGGACTCCCGATGCCTACGGCGATTTCCTGCGCCAGTACCCCGAAAGCGCCCACGCCGCGGAGGCCAAGCGCGAAATCGAGCGCCAGGCCGAGTCGATCAGGGCCAATGCCGCGGCCATCGTCCGCGAACTCCAGGCCTCGATGGTGTCGATTCCGGACGGGAGCTTCACCATGGGCGCAACCTGGGGCTATCCTGACGAGCGGCCGTCCCATACGGTCAGCTTGTCAGGTTTCATGATGGGCAAACATCCAATCACCCAGGCGCAGTGGATGGCCGTGATGGGCACCAACCCCAGCCACTTCCAAGGCTGCCCGAGCTGCCCCGTGGAGCGCGTGAGCTGGGATGACGCGCAGACCTTCATCAGCAAGCTCAACGCCTTGACGGGGCAGACCTACCGCCTGCCCACGGAGGCGGAGTGGGAGTATGCGGCAGGCGGCGGCTCGAGCGGGCGCACGAAGTGGGCGGGCACGGACTCTCGGTGGAGCCTGGGCGGCTATGCCTGGTATTCCGGCAACGCCGACTCCAAGACCCACCCAGTTGGCCAGAAAAGCCCGAACCGGCTGGGTCTTTACGACATGAGCGGCAACGTGTGGGAATGGTGCTCTGACTGGTACGGCCCCTACACCTCCGGCGCGCTGACCAACCCAAGGAGAGCCAACAGCGGCTCGCACAGGGTTTTGCGCGGTGGCTCGTGGAGCTTCATCGCCTACGCCGTGCGGGTTGCGAGCCGCAACCTCAGCTACCCCGACTACCGGAACATCAACAACGGTTTTCGCTTGGTTCGTCCTTTCAGTTCGCGTTAAGCCAGAGCACAACAGACCTGTAAAAAGGATGAGAAAAACAAAATGCGGGAGGGTATGGAGAAACTTTCCAACGTGGCGATCAGCCACGCTGGAAGCGTTTCTGGGCGTGGCAGGTTCTCGGCAGGACTCTTTTCGCCGCAGGACCCTTTCGCCGCAGGACCCCCCGGCCCCCTGAAAGGGGGAGAAGGACGCTACGCCGCGGAAAAAGCCCCCTTTCAGGGGGTTGGGGGTCTTTCCGAGCACATTTGCACGGCGGGCTAAAGCCCGCCGCAATTGATTAGGCCATGTCTCGGCAAGCCCCGAAGGGGCGATAGGATTGTAGAAAGCGGATCCACCCAAAAAAAAAGCAAGCCCCGAAGGGGCGGCTTTGTGCGGCGGGCTAAAGCCCGCCGCAATTGATGAGGTCATGCCTCGGCCAGCCCCGAAGGGGCGGCATGATTGTAGAAAACGGATCCACCCCAAAAAAACAAGCCCCGAAGGGGCGGCATGATTGTAGAAATCGGATCCACCCCAAAAAAGCAAGCCCCGAAGGGGCGACATTATTGTAGAAAACCGATCCACCCCAAAAAAGCAAGCCCCGAAGGGGCGAAACAACCGCGAGGACGCCCCAATTGAAATCGCTGCCCATCGAGGCGCAGATCATGCCACCCCTTCGGGGTTCCGATTCCAAACAATGCGCGTCATCCTACAATCATGCCACCCCTTCGGGGTTTTGCTCGGCATCCCCAGCGCAAGAAAATCAATTGCGGCGGGCTTCAGCCCGCCGCGGCGCCCCGGCGGCTTTCAGTCCGCCGCGGCAGAGACCTTGCCTCTTCAATAAACCGTGTCCCCTCCCTTGGCGCGGACCGCGAAACGCGCTATCTTGGCGCCTTGAAACAACCATCCGTTCAAAGATGCAGCAACAAGACGAAAACATCGGCCGCCAGATACTGAACTACCGCCTGGTGCGCAGGCTGGGCAAGGGCGGCATGGCCACGGTTTACCTGGCCGAGCACAGCACCTTCGAGGGCGACAAGGCGGCGGTGAAGCTCCTCTCGCCCCACCTGGCCGCGCAGGAGCAGTTCCGCAAGCGCTTCAAGAACGAGGCCACCATCATGCGCAGGCTCCAGCACCCCAACATCGTGCGCGTCATCGACTTCCACGAGGGGGCCGACACCATCGCCATCATCATGGAGCTGCTCGAGGGCCAGGGGCTGGACGAGATCCTCAAGCCACCGTCCGGGGCGCCGCCGCGGCCCATGTCCCCCGAGCGCGTGCTGGCCCTGATGGGGCCCGTGCTCGAGGCCTTCGGGCAGGCCCACCGGCAGGGCGTGGTACACCGCGACGTCAAGCCCTCCAACATCTTCATCGGGCGCGACGGCACGCCCAAGGTCCTCGACTTCGGCATCGCCAAGATGTTCAGCGAGGCGGGCGAGGACCTGAGCAGCACCGGGATGCACATGGGCACCCTGGTTTACATGAGCCCCGAGCAGGTCAAGGACGCCAAGCACGTGGACGCCCGCTCCGACATCTACTCGCTGGGCGTGATGCTCTACCACATGCTCACGGGCAAGAAGGCCTACGACCTCGAGACCCAGACCGACTTCGACGTGCGGGTGGCCATCGTCAACGACCCGCTGCCCGCGCTGCCCGCGGGCAACCCCCTGGCGGCCGTGGTGGCCAGGGCCACCCGCAAGAAGCCCGAAGAGCGCTTCCAGGACTGCCAGGCCTTCGCGCTGGCCATGCGGCAGGCCTTCCAGAAAGGCCCCGCGCAGGACCACACCCAGGTGGAGGACCCCACCCGCTTCGACACGCCGCCCAAGCCGACGCCGCCCAAGCCCAAGCCCCCCCAGCCCGACGCCGAGCCGGCCGACTGGCGCCACGCCCAGGCCCGCGACGACAAGCCCGGCTACCTGGCCTACCTCGAAAAGCACCCCCAGGGCAAGCATGCCGCAGAGGCCGCCCAACGCCTGCGGCGCTTCGACCGCAAGCCCGCCGGATACGCCAAGTGGGCGGCCATCGGACTGGGCGCGGCGCTGCTGGTGGCGCTGCTGGTCTGGGCGCTGCGGCCCAACGAGGCAGACCACTGGCGCGAGGCCCAGGCCCAGGACACCCCCGAGGCCTACCAGGCCTTCCTGCTGCTGCACCCCGACGGCGAAAACGCCCCCGAGGCCCGGGTGGCCCTCGACTGGGCCAGGGCCAGCGCGGCGGGGCACCCCGACTCCATCCGCGCCTTCCAGCGCCGCAACCCCGGCCAGCGCCAGCAGGAGGCCCTGGCCGGACTGGCCCGGCTCACCTACGACAGCCTGGCCCCCACGGCCGACCTGTCCTCCCTGCGCCTCTTCCTGGCCTCGGGCACCGCGGCCGAGCTGGCCCCCGAGGACCGCGAGCGGGCGCAGGCCCGGGCGCGCCAGCTCGAACAGGACAGCGCCCGCCTGGCCGGGGACGCCCAACTGCGGGCCGCCGACGACGACGCCTACGCCGCGGCCAAGCGGCAGGACAGCAAGGCTTCCTATGAGGGCTACCTCCGCGAGCATCCGCAGGGCCTGCACGTTGCCGAGGCGCGGCAGGCGATAGAGCGGCTGGCCACGAAGGCCGACGACGACGCCTACGCCGCGGCCAAGCGGCAGGACAGCAAGGCTTCCTATGAGGGCTACATTAGCGAGCACCCGCAGGGCAGGCACCTTGCCGAGGCGCGGCAGGCGATCGAGCGGCTGGCCCAGGCGCCGCAGGTGCCGCAGGCCGTGCGCGACCTCCAGGCCTCGATGGTCTCCATTTCCGGCGGCAGCTTCACGATGGGCGGGCCGGGGGGCGACCCCGATGAGCTTCCGGCGCACCAGGTTACGGTCTCGGGCTTCCAGATGGGCAAGTACGAGGTGACCCAGGCGCAGTGGCAGGCGGTCATGGGCTC
>JAIFMG010000182.1 GCA_020048645.1 Bacteroidota bacterium
GACTCAAAACTACGACATTCGGGGGAGGCCTTCATGGCCTTCCCCTTTTTTATCGCCTTCCGAATAGCTTTTTGTCGGACACTAGTGATTTTTTCTATGGTTGCCGTTTCAATCCCATTTGTATTTTGAGTTGGTGCTTCCGAAACAAGTGGTTTTACAACAAGTACTTCTTTCTGGTTGACGATGTATTTTTCTAAAATTTCACTCGTTGGCTCAATAAAAACTGATTTTTTTATTGCTCTCAAAAAATAGAAAGCGGAATGGGTTATGTCTTTGTCTGTCTCCACCAATAAAAAAAATCTGTTGGGTTGGTGTTGCATAAATTCGTTTAGAACAGAAGTGTTCCAAACGCAAAAATTGGCATAAGGAAATTCTGCTTTCAGCTTTTTATAAATAGATTTGGTTTGCGATGAAATTTCGGGTATATATTTTCTGCTTTCGCCAAGTCTAAATTTTCCCCTGCCTATGCGTTGCAAAACCCCCTCTTGAACCAAAGTGTACACACGCCAATTTATCGTTGTCGGTTTTATGTCTTTTTCAAATTGTTCGTAAAAATCAACAATATCTTTCGTTTCAAAAACAGCTTTGCTTTTGAAATGGTTTTTAATGCTGTCTGTATGTAGTTTGTCTGTTACGATGGCTTTTGAATTTTATGCAAAGATATAAAAAGAAACTATGAAACGGCAGCAATTGAGAAAAAATGCCAAAATTTAGAATTTTCTAATGCAAGAAAACCGAGGTTCTCCCCAATCGTTGGGCACGAAAGCGGCTTGGCATCAGGTGGAGCCGCCAGCGAGGGTTGGCCGCCGTCAGGGAAATGCAAAGGCGCGAGGATCGGGACATCCCGTGATCCTCGCGCCTCTGGTTGGCCACAGGCCCCGCCGCTTGGCTCTACCCGCTGGCGCGCCCGCGGAGGGCGTCGGAGCCGCGGCGGAAGGCCTTGCCTTCGCCGAATCGCCGCCTCATGTCCTTCGGACAGGGAGAAATGCTAACTTTGGGCGAAGCGGCAAGGTTCCAGCCCAGGGGCTGAGCCGAAATTGCCGATGTTTGGGTCTGTCAAATTGAACGAGCATGAGAATCACCCGCGTTGAGCTGAAAGACTTCCGATGTTTTGAGGAGTTCCAAATCGCCTTTTCCGAGGAACACAACACGCATGTGCTCATCGCGGAGAACATGGTCGGCAAATCTGCCCTCATGGCCGCCTTGAGGCTCGCCACCAACACCTACACCAGCGGGCTGAAGGTGGAAAAGCAGCTCCTGGCCAACGACCACCGCATCTTGGGCAGCAACCCCATTTCCGACATCGCCCCGAGCGTCGAGATCACCGTCTCGGCGCTCCTTTCCGACGGCAACGGCACGGCTTCGCTTTCGACTTGGCGGAAGTACAAAAACAAACCCAAGGGCGAGAAGACCAAGGTGGAAATCTTGGGCGGCGAGGATCCCCGCCTGTTCAGCAAGAAGACCAACAGGCTGGCCTCCGCCCAAAAGGCCATCCAGCCGTTGCTCAGCTTCATCGGCACCGAGTACATCCACGCCGAGTCGTCCGATACCGTGGACTGGGAGGTAACGGGCAAGAGCATCGACGGCTACAAGGGCTGCTTCGAGGACAAGTCCATCAAGAAGTACCTCTTCAAGTGGCTGGGCCGGATGGACGGCCTCGTGGCCGAGATGGACCGAAAGCCTTTGATAGCAGAGGCCTACCAGGACGTTCCCCGCCACGCCCTGGCCGTTTTCCAGGAGGCTGTGAGGTCCATCTTGCCCGATGTCCTCGAAATCGACTGGAGCGACGACCTCAAGGAGCCCATCGTCAAGCTCGCCAACCAATCCATCAGGCCGTTCGGTGTTTTGAGCGACGGATACCGCTACCTGATCCTCTTGGCCGGGGAGCTGGCCACCCGGGCCTTCATCCTGAACAAGCACCTGGGCACCCAGGTCCTCCAGCACGTGCATGGCCTGGTCTTGATCGACGAGTTCGGCATCCACTTGCATCCCTCATTGCAAAATGACACCTTGATCCGGCTGCAAAAAACCTTCCCCAAGGTGCAGTTCATCGTCTCCACGCATTCGCCCTTGCTCATCAACGGCCTGAGCAGGGAACAGGTCCATGTCCTTGTCAACGAAGAGGGGGGACGCAAGGGAAGCCACCATCCCGAGGAAGACGTTATCGGCTTGGGGGCCAACGAGATCCTTACGAAGATCTTCGGCCTGCCCACCACCATGGACAAGGCGTTCGTCAACAAGAACCATGAATACGCCGAGCTCTTCGCCCAAAAGAAAGCCAAGGCCCTCGATCCGCGCGATGAGGAGCGGTTTCGTGCGCTCGCCAGCGAGTTGGCGCCACTGCGGCTCGATCCGGAGTTGAAGCTGGTCCAGGACGACCCCATCACCGCCCTGGTCAAGGAAAGGCTTGCCCAGAGAATCAAGGCGCGAAGCCCGCTGGAGCCCACCGAGATTACCGAGGACCTGTCCAGGCAGGTGGACGAAATCCTGGGGGCGATCTTCAGTGAAAAAGCCAGCAAAGCCGTGGGAATCATCATCGACAAGATAATCGGCGGTGTCGAAAGCAAGGTCAACGCCCTGAGCATAGACTGGGACCAGCGGTAAGCGACAATCCTAAGCCTCGATACCTGGAGCCCCTCCGCCTGGTTCGCGGTCGTAGGCAAGCTCTTGGAGCGAGCACTCCGCGCCAAAGGCCTTGCCCAAGCGGACGGTGTCGGGGCGGAAGCAGCAATTGGGCCTCGATGCGTTCCTTGTAGATTGAAAATCAATGGCTTGCCGCTGATTCAGCTTGCTCCCGACCACAAGGCGGTAGCGGGTGGGAACAAAAAGACCTAGGCACTTGCTTTTCCAAGATTTAGTTTGTAGCTTTGCTTTGGGTCAAACTCAATCCTCCGATGGGCTGCATTCCCTTCAAAATTGCGAACTTTCAAGACCCAAGCGGGCAGGTGGTCGCCACTGGTCCATCGCCTGCCAAGTTTCCCAAAATCTGCCGATGCGGCTTTGGAAAGTGTGCATTTGATTTCTATTGAACACCTGTTTTCTTGGGATTTAGGATGGCTAAAACCATTTCAGCCATAAAAAGAGAATGATTTACAAAAAATTGAAAGTAGGGAGATGAAATTTTCAGTAACCGATTTAGGATACCTTCAAAAAGCACAAATTGATTTGAGCAAAGACTTGCTGGTTTTATGTGGAACAAATAACACGGGAAAAACTTATTTTGCATATAGCATTTATGGACTTTATAAATTTTCAAAAACTTTTGCCAACTCTTATAGCATACCAGAATTAAAAGAAGAACTATCAGGTATATTTGTAAACGGAAATGCAGAAATTAACCTGGAAAAATTATTTGAACTTAACAAAAGCAAGCTAGTTGATCATCTAACAGAAGAGTTCAAAGCGTATTTGCCAACTGTTTTTGCAGCAGAAAAAGAACAATTTTCAGCAACAAAAATTAAGATACAGTTTGACGATTATTCGTTGATATTTAACAAGATAGCAGAACTTGAACTTGATAATTCTTTGAAGTTTGGCGATAACATTACTGTTCGATTTCTTAAACAAAGAAACTCTGCAATTCTTGGCATCGTTTATTTGGAAGAGCAAAATATTACAAATGAATTTCCAAAGCCATTGATTTTGCAAATTGTCAGCAGCAAAATCGTTGAATTATTTTATGCGTTAATGTTTAACAATATGTTCATCGCTCCTGCTGAAAGAATTGCAATAAATATTTTCAGCAGAGAATTATCTGAAAGAAGGAACAAGATTGTTGATGCACTACTCGAATACAAAGACAACAAGAAAACCTTAGAACAAGCCTCGCGATATTCTTTGCCCATTCGAGAAAGTTTAGATGTAGCTGAAAAACTGGAACTGCTTCAAAAAAGCAAAAGCGAATTTTCATATTTTTCGGATATACTTGAAAAAGAGTTGCTTCAGGGAAAAATAAAAGTTACCAAACAAGGGGAGGTGAAATTTAGTCCATTCAAAACGACAAATTTGAATTTGGGAATTCACCTAACTGCTTCAATGGTAAAATCGTTGTCGAATCTGGTTTTCTATTTTAGGCACATTGCAAAGCCCAATGATTTTATCATCATTGACGAACCAGAGTTGAATTTACATCCCGATAATCAAAGAAAAATCGCAAGGATAATCGCAATGGTGGTGAATGCGGGTTTTAAGGTATTGATCAGCACCCACAGTGATTATATCATTAGAGAATTGAACAATTTAATGATGCTCAACAAAAAGGGAAATGAAAAACTTGTGAGCAAGCTGATGAAAAAGTATTCCTATTCCGCTAATATGCTCCTTGATCACAACAAAGTAGGCTCGTATTTATTTTCCAACAATACAGTTGAGGAATTAGCAGTAAGCAATTCTGGTTTTGAAGTATCTACCATTGACCATGAAATCAATATACTCAACAATTCAGCCCGAGAAATTTATTTTGCTTTAATGGACGAATAGGATGAAAGACTTGCTCGCCAAAATATCCGATGTTATTGTAAAACAGTATTCTTACAATAAAATGAAGAATAACAATTTTATTTTGACAGAAGAAAATGCCAAGGCAACTTGCAGGGAAGTTATCATCCAGACATCCAACAAGCCAATTGCATTCAAATTTGATAAAGAAGTAACTATCAACAATCAGAAAGTTGAAGAGCCATTTGTGTTTTTAGCGAACAAACCTCCTATTCGAAGCAAATGTGATTACATCGTATTTTATCCTTATGAAAGAAGAAATAGATACAAGATGTTCGTATTTGTTTGCAATTTAAAATCAGGCAGGTTGGCAAACAACGAAGACCAAATGAAATCAGGGGAGATATTGGCTGAGTTTTTGATAAAAACTGCGATACGATGCTTTAACCATGACAATGCCAGCAAAGGCCAAAGTTATGATTTTGAGAAAGATGTGAAGATCAAAAGGATTTTATTTGCCAATTTTCCTTCTGTTCCAAAAGGAACGTCAAAGCCTACCAGTGATAATTATTTTCACAAATGCTCGGTTGCATGCGACTTGGATGCTTTGTGCAATTGAAGACAAGTCCAACAAGCTAAAACGAGCAACGGTTTCGAACTTTTGTGGTAGAACTTGATGGGTAGAACAGTCCGATTTAGCCATGCGGTTGAGCTTATTCCAAGTCGCGTTCTTGGGTGAAATATCCCAAGCACCAGTGTAACTTGTTTATATTTTGCCCGTCACCACCTCGCTTGTCAGCGTGGTTTGGCATTCTTGCAAAAGACCCATCTGTTTGGTCACTCATCCTGCATTTTGCGAGTCATTCTTGAATCGCTGCAACGCGCAGATGCATCCCCGAGGCATATGCCAGCTTGCCTTCAGAAGTAGCCGACGCGCTTGCCGTGCGGGTCCTTTCCGTAGTCCTTGTCGTCCTGGTTGAAGATTTCTGCCAGGGTCATTTCCGAGACGACCTCGGCCTGGTTGCCGAGCGACTGGGAGAGCGCCTTGGCCTTTTCGAGGGCCAGGGGGCCGAACTCGTAGCGGGCCACGAGCCGGCCCTTGCGCAGGACGGCCTGGTCGATCTTGTCGAGTTTGGCGTTGAAGGTGCATATGACCTTGATTTTCAGGGCATCGGCCAGCAGGCCGTCGCCGAGGTTGAGCAGGTTGGCCAGGGCCGAGCCGCCGCTTTGCGCGCTGCCCCTGGGGGCCAGCAGCTCGTCGCTGTCCTCGAGCAGGAGCACGCTGTCTTCGTGCAGGGCGATGAAGGGCAGGAAGTTGGGCGCGCTGATGGTCTTCATCATGCTGGCGGGCAGGTAGATGAACTTGGCCTTGGTGCTCGAGATCAGGTGCCGGATGTAAGTGGTCTTTCCGGTTCCGACCTTGCCATGCAGCAGCACCAGGCCGTTTTGCTCCGTGTGGTTGATGAACTTGCGGATGATCTTGTCGGTCTCGGGCAGGTCGTCGTTGTAGTGCTGGCCAAGGTTGACGCGGATGGGCTTGACGTTGAACTCCTGGAGGGCGATGCCGTAACGGGCCTTGACGTTCTCCACGACCATGTGGAAGGGCTTTCCCGTGCGGGGCGTGCGTCCTTTGCGCTTGAGGACCAGGTGCTTGAGGGTATCCTCGATGGTGGGCCAGAGGTCGCGGCTCTTGTCGTAATAAAAGGCGATCCGGCCCGGGAAGCAGACCATGACGAGGCCTTCCTGGAGGACCATGACGTAGTAGAAGTAGTCCGGGTCGGGCACCAGGGGCTTGTCCTTCTTGGAGAACTCCTCGCGGAAGAGCAGGGCCTCGGCGGGCAGCTCGAAGTGGCCCAGGATCTTCTCTACCGTGGTCTTCCCGACCACTTCGACCTGGGCGGCGTAGTAGCTGGGCATCGCGCCAAAGCGCTGGAGGAAGTACTTCGAGGCATGGAACTCGTTGTCCGGCCCGAACGAGTAGGTCTGGAGGCTGATGCTGGTCGAAGGGCGTTTCTCATCGGGCGGAATGCCGGGTTCGTTTTCCGTCATGGTGTCGGTGGGTTGGGTTCGAAAAAGCGAAGATAGGGAAAATTCCGCTCCAACATTCTGCCAACCCCGAAAGCTCAGGGCTGGAGCAGCAGGAGCTCGACGCGGCGGTTCTCGTCGCGCTTCCAAGGCTGGTCTTCGGGCGTCCAGATGGGGGCGCTTTTGCCGAAGGCCACCACGCGGACGCGCTCGGGCGGGAATCCGCCCTCGACCAGGATGTCGCGGGCCGACTCGGCCCGCCGCAGCGCGAGGTCCATGTTGTCCTCCTGGCCTCCCTGGCTGTCGGTGTGGCCCAGCACGACCACTTCGAGCTCGGGCGAGGCGGCCAGGCGCCTGGCCTGGTCGAGCAGGAAGCCGCGGTGTATCCCCTCGACCTGGTCGCCGTTGGTGGGGAAGAAGGCCACGGCCTGCGGAGGCGCGATGGGCGCCTTGCCGTCCAGGACTTCGGGCGTGCCCCAGTAGTACTGGGCCAGCTCGCGGGCGGGCACCTCGTCGATGACCACGTCGTCCTTGATGAAGTAGCGGTAGCCCGAGCTGGCCGCGTTGTCGCGCAGGCTGTTGTAGATCAGCGACAGGTCGTGGGCCGACTCGCTGGCCGAGGGCGTGTACTCGAGCTGGTAGTAGCGCTCGTGGCGGTTGAGGAGCTCGAGCAGGGCCCCTTCGAGGGTCTTCTGGTCGAAGGCGAAGAAGGAGTACCCGTCGGTGGCGGAGGCCAGGTTTTGCAAGGCCCTGATGTTGGCCCCGCGGATGCCGATGACGCAGACGGTGGCCTTCATGGCCCGGGCGCGGCGCCCGACCTGGGTGGCCGTGAAGGCCAGCGAGTCGGAGTGCGCCATGGAGCTGTTCTCCCAGCCGTCGGTCAGGATGAGCAGCATCTTGCGCCGGGTCGAGCCCTCGAGGGCGCGCAGGCCCATGTCGGCGCCGGCGTAGAGGGCCGTGGACCCGCCGAAGTCGCGGATGCCGTTCCTGGGCGCCTGCGAGAGCAGCACCTGCGGGTCGGCGCTGAAAGGGGTGCTCCTGCCGACCCTGCCGTCGAAGCAGACGAAGGAGAGGCGGCCTTGGAAGCGCTGCTTTTGGAGCAGCGCGCGCAGGGCGGCCTCGACGATGGGGGCGTTGTTGGTCATGGAGCCGCTGTAGTCGAGCACCACGGAGATGTCGGTGGGCAGGGTGTCGAGCTCGACGACCTCGCGGACGCTGAAGTTGCGCAGGGGCACGACTCGCCCCTCGACGGTCTCGGTCAGGCCCCGGAAGAACTGCGCGGCGAAGGTGGCGTTGGGGGCCAGGCCCGAGACGAACTGGCCCTCCTGGTCCACGGCCACGACCCGGACGCTGACGCGGTTGGGGAAGTTCTCGCGCTCGACGCGGATGATCTGCATGTCCACGCGTCCGGCCTTGTCGAGGTTCTGGTAGCTGACCAGGCCCGAGATGGGCTGCCTCCCGGCGAAGGTGAAGACCTTGGTCTCGCGGCTGGCCCAGAGCTCGCCGCCTCGGTAGGCCTCGAGCTTGACCACGAGCTTGTCGTAGGCCTGGAGGCGGTGGCTGCCCGACTCGGGGAGGCTGTACCGGCCGCGGGGGTGGGTCAGCACGACGCTGTCCAGGAGCTGCCCGGTCCAGCTCACGGTCAGGGCGCTTCCCTGGGGGATCTGCTCGGGGCAGTTGTAGGTCAGCAGACCCGGGCGCAAGACGGTGGCCTTGAAGGGGAAGGTGTCGGGCGCGGCGGCCTGCCGGTAGGCCACCAGCCGGTAGAGGCGGGTGGTGTCGGCCGGGAGGAGGGCCGAGTCGGTGGCGGCGAAGCGGCCCAGCCCGACCAGGGCCACGCTGTCGGTCATCTTGAAGGTCCAGCGCTGGTGGCGGGCCTGGCCCAGGGCCAGGAGAATGTCCTGCGGCGGGCTTTCGAGCAGGTGGACGCCGACCATCTGCGAGGCCGTGTCGGTGCGCCCGTGCGGGTTGTGGGCCACCATCACCAGCCGCTGGGTGCGGTCGAGCCGGGTGCGCATGCTCCCGCGGGCGGGCAGCGTGTCCGGGTGGCCCAGCAGCTCGACCCAGGTGGCGTCCTGGCTGGTCCAGCGGAGCTCGAAGTCGTCCTCGTCGTTGACCAGCGTGGGGGCGACCAGGCTGCGCAGCTCGGGCTTCAGCGCCTTGAGGTTCAGGTATTTGCGAATGGGCTCCCGGCCGGTTTCGACCACCAGCACCACGCGGAGGTCTTCGTCGAGCACCAGGCTGTGCCGGCCCGTCGCGGGCAGGAGGCTGTCGGCCCTGCCCTCGAAGTAGATCCGGGACGCCTTGCCTTCGGGAACCGTCCAGCTCATCGTGGCCAGCCCGCCCTGGGCCACCGAGCCGCCTCCCTCGGCCCGGAACTTCACGTCCCGCGAACTCAGGCCAAAGAGCTGGGCCTGGGCCAGTTGTGGAAAGAACGACAAGGCCAGCAGGAAAACGAGGAGGGCGGGCAATGCTTTTGGCTTTTTCATGGTGGGAGATTTTCTCGCCCGAAGGCGAAGTTCTTGTAGTTCCGGGAAATCCTCCTCGATTTCGTGGAGGTGTTCTGTTAACAATTTTCAAAGAGCATGCCATTTCTATCCCTCTGGCTCTGCCCGGCCAACCTTCTAAAACCGCGTTCCTTTCCTCCCGCCCCTTGCGCGGCGACGATCTTTTGACTATTTTTCAGGTGGCCGCGCCCACCCAAGGCCTTGGCCCAGCCCGCCCGAACGACCCTAGCACCCTCTAAAAACTTACCCCCATGATGAAAAGCCAGATCGAGACCATCGGTTACCTCCTCAAGCAGGAGAACGTCTTCAACATCGACAAAGGCAGCTTCGTGCCCGGAACCTTCATCCTCGAGACCCGCGACCAGTTCCCCGGCTACCACAGCCAACTGCCCGGCACCAACGCCCTCAAGCCCGGGCACCTCTTCCTGGTCACCAAGCAGAAGTACCCCGGCGAGCATATCATGCGCGCCACCGGGCGCATCAAGCGCATCATGCCCTCGGCCTTCGTCCCGGCCCAGACCCTGATCACGATCGACCACGAGCAGTTTCCCAGCATCCGCATCAAGGACCTCGAAGACTACAACCTGATCCTGGAGCTCCAGAACCTCTACCTCGAGCAGGGCATCGAGTTCTACAAGCGCAAGCGCAAGATCGACACCATGGCCCTGCTCCAGATCAAGAAATACTTCCTGCTCGAACCCCTGAACGAGTTCGTTTACAAGGACCTGGAGCTGCCCGACATCCACTACATCGCCCTGGGCCGCCTGCTCAAGTGGAAATACTTCGAGAAGCTCACCCAGATCATCAAGGTGAACCACCGCGAGCTCAACTTCGACGGCGCCCTGGCCGGCATCTTCCGCCGCCTGGGCGTGGTGGACGCCGTCCGCGTCTTCGGCGAGGGCATGGACCTCGACAGGCTCATGCACCTGCGCGCCCTCTACCTCGAGTTCATGCAGAAGATCGACGCCGGGCTCGACGAGGACTGAGCCGCCCGCCGACGCCGACGCGAAGCCCCCCGGAGAGCCGATCCTCCGCGGGGGCTTCCCTTTTGTAGGCCCGCCGTGGCGCGATCGCCCGCTTTTGCACGATTTGTGCGGGAGCGCGGCCGTCGCCGGCAAGCCAACCCACCCGGCGCCCCATCCGAACATGAAGAAGCTCCTGCCCCTGCCCCTGCTGCTGCTCTGCCTTTCCGCCCGCGCCCAATGCCCCGAGGCACTGCCCGCCAGCGGCCTCAACCTGGCCCCCAACGGCGATTTCGAGACCGCAGCCACCGGGTGGTTCTCGGGCTACGACCCCACCGACGCCCTCCGCTGCGCCCAGCGCCACGCCACCACCGCCGTCTTCGGCGACCCCGGCTCGCTCGGCACATGGCCCAGCGTCAGGCCCAAGCAGGGCCAGCGCATGCTGCTGGTCAACGGCGCCACCGACTGGAACAGCGCCGCCTGGGCCACCCGCCTGCCCGTGCGCCAAGGCCGGTACTACTGGGTCGAGTACTGGCTCACCAGCCTCTCGCCCGACAACCGGGCCATGCTCCAGCTCAAGGTGGACGGAAACCCCGTCAGCGGCGTCTTCATGGGCCCCGCCGTCGGCAACTGGCAGCGCTTTTCCACCCGCTGGCAAAGCCCCTACGACGGCACGGCCACCTTCGCCCTGCACAACCTGGCCACCCAGGTCGAGGGCAACGACTTCGCCCTCGACGCCATCCGCGTGGAGCCTTGCGGGCCCGAGCCGCCGCCCCTGGCCCAGCTCGCCCAGGCGCCCGCCCAGACGCCGGACGCCCTGCCTGGCCAACCCGAGCAGACGCCACCGGCCAGCCCCAGCGGCCCCAGGCCCGACCAGATGGCCCGCACGGTCAAGCCGCCCCGAGAGCTCCAAGTCCAAAGCGCCACCCTGCGCGTCCGCGTGCTCGACAACATGCGCGTCGATGGCGACAGCGTCTCCATCGCCTTCAACGGCCAGTGGCTCGTCCAGGGGCACGCCATCACCCACGAGCCGCTCGAGCTGCTGCTCACCCTGCTGCCCGGACAGGACAACGACCTGGTCCTGCACGCCCTCAACCTCGGCCAGGAGCCCCCCAACACCGCCTCGCTCGAGGTCCACGACGGAACCCGGTGGCAGAAAGTCGTCCTCCAGTCCGACCTCAGCCGAAGCGGCTCCCTGCGCTTCGGGCTGCGCGAGTGAGCCAGCCGCCCGCCCGCCAGGCAACATCGGGGAACCTCCGTGCCTGCAAGATCCGCGGCTCATCCAACATTTTGCGGGCTGATGCCCAATTGCCTTCAAACAGGTTGCGTTTGCGGCTTGAATCCAGGCGCGATGGACCAATCACGAGACGCAGGCTTCAAAACCGCGGCATGCCAACGCGCTGGCGACAGCCCAAGGCCCGCGCCGATGCGCTTTGGCCGTGGGCGTCCTCGATCATGAAGGGACGGCTGTTCGTCCACGTGGCCAATCTTGGCAACCGCGAACCTCCGCCTTTCACCATGGCCCGACTGCCTGGACGAACTTTCCAGGCCCCGAGGCTCGCCCCGGAGAAGAACGGGCGGGAAATCCGCCTTCGCGCGCGGGCACCGAGCCAGGAGCCCGCGAGCCTTCGGCCCCGACCAGCGGTCCGCACGCCGGAGGGGCGGCCTTCCGGGGCCAGCATGGACCCCGACCGGCGATTTCCCACAGGGTGGCCAACGACATCCCCCAAAACAAAGGGCCGGGAAGGAGGGCCCAGGGCGCACGGAAAGGCTGCCGCGCGGCCTCCGCGGGCAGGAGCATCGCCCGCCGGGGGGCGAGCCCAGCGCCCTCTTCGAGCGGACGCTGGGCCTCCAGGGGCAGAGCTGGCCGGGGGGCACCGGGCCGCCTGGGCCGATTTCGTCGGGGCGGGCGGCGGGCCTTCGCGGCAAAGCCCTATCTTCGCGCCGCCGCGGGGCCACCCCAGGCCCGGCATTTTCCCATTTTCCCAGATAAAAAGCCATGGACAGCAAAAGACTCAGCAAGATTTCCCGCCTCATCCAAAAGGAGCTGGGCGAGCATTTCCAACGCAACGCCCGGTCCTTCGGCGGGGCGATCATCGCCGTGACGGTCGTGCGCGTCACCCCGGACCTGGCCCAGTGCCGCGCCTACCTCAGCATCTTCCCGCCCCACCTGGTGCAGGCCTCCTTCGAGGCCATCAGCGAGCAGACGCCGCTCATCCGGCACGCCCTGGCCCAGAGCACCCGGCACCAGCTCCGCCGCACGCCCGAGCTGGAGTTCTTCATCGACGACTCGCTCGACTACGCCGAGAACATCGACCGCCTGCTGCTGCCGTGAGCCCCGCCGCCCGACAAAGCCTGCGCCACAGCCTGCGCCAGGACCTGCTCGAGGCCGGCTGCGACGAGGCCGGCCGCGGATGCCTGGCCGGGCCCGTGTTCGCCGCCGCCGTCATCCTGCCGCCCGGCTTCAGCGAGCCGCTGCTCGACGACTCGAAGCGGCTGACGGCCCGCCAGCGCGACCTGCTGCGCGCCACCATCGAGCGCGAGGCCCTGGCCTGGTCGGTCCGGAGCCTGCCGGCCGCCGAGGTGGACCGGCTCAACATCCTCAACGCCGCCCTCGAGGCCATGCGCCTGGCCGCGCTCGACCTCCGGCCCGCGCCCCAGCACCTGCTCATCGACGGCAACCGCTTCAAGCCGATGCCGGAGTTCCCGCACACCTGCGCCATCAAGGGCGACGCCACCTTCGCCAACGTGGCCGCCGCCTCGGTGCTGGCCAAGACCCACCGCGACGAGCACATGCTGGCCCTGCACCAGCGCTGGCCCCACTACGGCTGGGACCGCAACAAGGGATACCCCACCGCCGAGCACCGCCTGGCCATCCTCCGGCACGGCCCCTGCCCCGAGCACCGCGCCACCTTCCGCGTCAGCCAGCCCGGGCGGCAGCTCGCCTGGACCGCGCCCTGAGCCAAGGTTTTTCCGCTTTTCCGCTTATTTTTGCCCCAATTATCCCATCCATAATCCTACCAAGCAATGAATGAAGATGTAGAAATCATCCTGGAGACGGCCAGCGAGCAGATGGACAACGCCGTCAAGCACCTCGACGAGGTGCTCAAGACCATCCGGGCCGGAAAGGCCAGCACCCAGATGGTACAAGGTGTGACCGTGGACTACTACGGCGCCATGATGCCCATCGGCCAGGTGGCCAACCTGAGCACCTCCGATGCCCGCACCATCGCCATCCAGCCCTGGGAGAGGTCCATGATTCCCGTCATCGAGAAGGCCATCATGGCCGCCAACCTCGGCTTCAACCCCGAGAACAACGGCGAGATCATCCGCATCAACGTCCCGCCCCTGACCGAGCAGCGCCGCAAAGACCTCGTCAAGCAGGTCAAGCAGGAAGGCGAAACCGCGAAGGTCAGCATCCGCAACTCGCGCCGCGACGCCAACGAGGAGCTCAAGAAGCTCAAGAAGGACGGCCTGGCCGAGGACCTGGTCAAGACTGCCGAGGAGGACGTCCAGAAGCTGACCGACAAGCACATCGTCCTGGTGGACCAGCAGCTCGAAAAGAAGGAGAAGGACATCGTCACGCTCTGAGCCTCAGCACGCCCGCGCCAAGCAGCACAGGCCGCCCCCGGGCCACCGGGGAGCGGCCTTTCCTTTTGCGACCCGCCCAATCCCGAAAGGGTGTAATGAGAAGCGGAGCAGAGACGAAGATAAGAGCCCCGATGGGGCGAAATTGTCCTCATCGGGAGGAAGGGCCAGATTCCCGCGCCACGACCTTTGCCCATCGCCTGATCATTTCGCCCCTTCAGGGCTTGGGATGGGTTGGCGTTCCCGTTCCGATGGGCTTCACCCATCGCTAGGATATGGCGCCCCTTCAGGGCTTTCGCGGCGAAATCCGCGCGTTCGACAGGGGCGTAGCCCTGGCATCTTCGTAGGATCGCAGCCCCGCGCAGCTTCAAGAGGGGCGTAGCCCTGACATCTTGTGCCAAGTTGCCATCGAACCTGATAGATTGCCTTGAAACGTCTTGGTTTTCGCATTGAACCCCGACGGGGTTCTGGTTCGCGGTGGTTCCCTGTTCCCCGGATTTCATCCGGGGCTATTCATGTTCAATCCCTTCGGGATTGGCGGAACAGCCCGATTTTGCAGGGAACTGATGTTTCGGATATTCCACCAACGAACGCAATTTAAATCCCATGCGGGCACCGATGCCGATTTCAAACTCTAGGCCATCAATTTTCCAAGACAAATCGCGATTTCGTTTGAAGATAAATCGGTAATTTTGGACAAGCAGACGGGTCTGATTGTTGTTTTTTTGAGGGCGCAGAAATCCGAGGCCTTATCCAAATTGTAAAACTCCAATGAAAATGGAAACAGACGCCATCGTTCCGGGAAAAGCGATCGCGGGCTTCCAACTGGGTTGTTCGGTTGAGGAGTTGCGAGAAAAGATTGACGGCAAGGCCTATTCGGTTGAGCACCGTGTGGACACGACGGTCTTCCATTGCGGCGATTTCAGCTTTTTTGTCTCGGACAGGAACAGGAAGCTGTTCCAAATCGCGGTCGGGCAAGGCTTCAACGGCAGGTTCCTCGGCCGGGTAGGCATCGGCTCGACCTTGCGGGACGTGGAAAACCACATTGGAAAATGGGCCGAGGAGCTGGATGTCTATGTGTTGCCCCAGTGGCGGGGAATCTGCTTCGAATTGTCGGATAGCGGAACAGGCGAGGAATGGCGGGAAGACGAGATGCCGATCGAATGGATCAGCGTCTATGACATGGCGCAGAAGGGAGACGCCTGACCTCCTCCGGGGCTGGGGCGCCTGGCCGCGGGCCGCCGTCCCAAAAAAAAGCCCCGCGGCGGGCGGAGGTCCAGGCCGATGGCCTATCTTTGGCCCGGCATCGACAAGATTTCCTAACCTCCTCCCCGCCCATGCTAGTCAAGACCTACGGATCCGCCGTCCTGGGCGTGAGCGCCACCACCATCACCGTGGAGGTGAACGTCAGCACCGGCGTCAACTTCTACCTGGTGGGCCTCCCGGACAACGCCGTCAAGGAGAGCCAGCAGCGCATCGACTCGGCCCTGCGCCAGTTCGGCTACAACCTGCCCCGCAAGAAAGTGGTGGTCAACATGGCCCCGGCCGACATCCGCAAGGAAGGCTCGGCCTACGACCTGACCCTGGCCATCGGGATGCTGGCCGCCTCGGAGCAGATTGACCCCGAGCGCGTCAGCGAGTTCATCATCATGGGCGAGCTTTCGCTCGACGGCAGCCTGCGGCCCATCCGGGGCGCGCTGCCCATCGCGATACAGGCCCGCGAGGAAGGGTTCAAGGGCTTCATCCTGCCCCGCGAGAACGCGCAGGAGGCCGCGGTGGTCAACGACCTGCAAGTCTATGGCATGGACGACATCAAGCAGGTCATCGACTTCTTCGACGGAAAAGGCGGCATCGAGCCCACCGTGGTGGACACCCGCAAGGAGTTCTACGCCAACCTGGGCAAGAGCGACATCGACTTCTCGGACGTCCGCGGGCAGGAGAACGTCAAGCGGGCCATGGAAATCGCCGCGGCGGGCGGCCACAACATGATCATGATCGGCCCGCCCGGTGCCGGCAAGACCATGCTGGCCAAGCGCATCGGCACCATCCTGCCGCCCCTGTCGCTCCGCGAGGCCCTGGAGACCACCAAGATACACTCGGTGGCCGGCAAGATCGAGAAAGGCACCTCGCTCATGAGCCGCCGCCCGTTCCGCTCGCCCCACCACACCATCTCGGACGTGGCCCTGGTTGGCGGCGGAGGCTACCCGCAGCCGGGCGAGATCTCGCTGGCCCACAACGGCGTCCTTTTCCTGGACGAGCTGCCCGAGTTCAAGCGCGCCGTGCTGGAGGTCATGCGCCAGCCCCTCGAGGACAGGGTCATCACCATCTCGCGGGCCAGGCTCACGGTCGAGTACCCGGCCAGCTTCATGCTGGTGGCCTCGATGAACCCCTGCCCCTGCGGCTACTACAACCATCCCGAGCGCGAGTGCGTCTGCGGCCCCGGCGTGGTCAAGAAGTACCTGAACCGCATCTCTGGCCCGCTGCTCGACCGCATCGACCTGCACGTGGAGGTCGTGCCCGTGCCGTTCCGCAAGCTCTCGGAGCAGGCCGCCGGCGAGGGCAGCGACCGCATCCGCGAGCGGGTCGAGAAGGCGCGGGCCGTGCAGCAGGAGCGCTACAAGGGCAACCAGAAGGTCCACACCAACGCGCAGATTTCCTCGAAGATGCTCCGCGAGCACTGCAAGGTCGATGCCTCGGGCTCGGCCCTGCTCAAGACGGCCATGGAGAAGCTCGGCCTCTCGGCCCGGGCCTACGACCGCATCCTGAAGGTGGCCCGCACCATCGCCGACCTGGGCGGCCAGGCCGACATCCAGCCCGAGCACCTGGCCGAGGCCATCCACTACCGCAGCCTCGACCGCGACACCTGGGCCGGTTAGCCCCTGGCGGCCCGTCCGCCCTCGAGGGCGTCCTCCGCGGGGCCGGGCGCGCTCCGCCGCTGGGCCGCCTGCGCGCGGCAGCGCCTTTCGAGCAGGAGGACCGGCACGTGCGAGAGCACCATGGCCAGCAGCAGCAGCAGCAGCACCATCCGCAGGATTTCCAGGTCGCTCAGGCTGAAGGCCAGGGCCGCGAAGCCCATGTTGAACGACAGCAGCACCACCGTGGCCTTGATGTGGCTCATGCCCAGGGCCAGCAGGCTGTGGTGGATGTGGTTCTTGTCGGGCTGGAAGAGGCCCTTGCCCAGCATGAACCGGACGAACATGACCCGGAGCGTGTCGAACAGCGGCAGGATCAGCACCCCGAAGGCCACCGCCGGGGCCGCGTGCACGAAGTAGGGCGCGTAGCGCGTGTTGGCCTCCACGAAAGAGATGGTCATGGCCGAGATGACGATGCCCAGGATCAGCGAGCCCGTGTCGCCCATGAAGATCTTCCGTTCCTTGGAAAAGACGTTGAAGCGGAAGAAGGCCAGCAGGGCCCCCGCCATGGCCACGGCCAGCGTGGCCAGCTCGGGCAGCCCGGCCAGGTGGAACCAGGTGCCGAAAATGGCGCAGACCAGCAGGGCCGTGCCCGAGGCCAGCCCGTCGATGCCGTCGATCAGGTTGAAGCCGTTGGTGATGACCAGATAGACGAAGACGCTGAGGCAGACGCTGGCCCAGTACGGAATGGCCGTGACGCCCAGGAAGCCGTGCAGGCTGGTGATGCGCCAGTCGGCCAGCACCACCAGGATGAGGGCCGCGACGATCTGCCCGGCCATCTTGGTCAGGGGCGCGATGACCAGGATGTCGTCCTTGAGGCCGATGAAGAACATGATCACCACCGAGGCCAGCAGGAACTTCATCTGGGGCATGGCGGCCATGTCGGACCAGAGCGAGAGGGAAATGGCCAGGCCGGCGAAAATGGCCATGCCGCCCAGGGTGGGCACCTTCGAGCTGTGGGCGGCCCTTTCGCCCGGCTCGTCGAAGAGGTGCTTGAGGCGGGCCACGCGCACGATGGAGGGGATGGAGAGGTACGCCACCGCGAAGGACGTGGCCGCGGCCAGGGCCATTTGGAGTTCAGGGCTGATGTTGGGCATGTGTTCGGGCTTGGGGGGGGCGGCGGCGTCTCAGACGAACTTGTAGCCGACGCCTTTGACGGTTACGAAATGCTGCTGTCCGAGCTTCTCGCGCAGCTTGCGGATGTGGACGTCGATGGTCCTGTCGCCGACCACGATGCTGTTGCCCCAGACCTTCTCGTAGATCTCCTCGCGGGTGAAGACCTTCTCGGGCTTGGAGGCCAGGAGGTAGAGCAGGTTGAACTCCTTCTTGGGCAAGACCATCTGCTGGCCGTTGAGGGTGACCAGGAACTTCTCGCGGTCGATGACGATCTCGTCGCGGCTGATGGGGCCATCGCCGGACTCGCTGGGGCTGGCGGGCACGGTGGGGTCGGCGTGGCGCTTGAGCAGGGCCTTGACGCGGCTGACCAGGACTTTGGGCTTGATGGGCTTGGTGATGTAGTCGTCGGCCCCGGCGTCGAAGCCGGCTATCTGCGAGTAGTCCTCGCCGCGGGCGGTCAGGAAGGCGATCAGGGTGTTGTCGAGCCGGGGGTCGCGGCGCAGCTCGTGGCAGGTCTCGATGCCGTCCATCTCGGGCATCATCACGTCGAGCAGGATCAGGTGGGGGATGGTCTCCTTGGCCAGGCGGAAAGCCTCGACCCCGTTGTTGACCGATGATACCTGGAAGCCCTCCTTGCGGAGGTTGTAGGTCAGGAACTCGATGATGTCTTTGTCGTCGTCAACCAACAGGATCTTGTAGCTTGAGTTTTCCATGGTCGTTTTGTTAGGTCCGCTGTTCAGGACAAATATACCATTTTGCGCGAAAGCGGGGCGAACGCTTTGGTTTTCAAGGCGCTTTGCTCAACGAGAAGCCCAGCTCGGTGCCCACGCCCAGCTCGCTCTTGAGGTAGAGCCGCTGCTGGTGCGCCTCGACCACGTGCTTGACGATGGCCAGGCCCAGCCCCGAGCCGCCCCGCTCGCGCGAGCGGCTCTTGTCGACGCGGTAGAAGCGCTCGAAGACGTGCTTCTGGTGGTTGGGGTCGATGCCGATGCCGTTGTCTCGGACCTTCACCCAGACCTTGTCGCCCTCCTGTTGCAGCAGTATCTTGGATACCCCGCCGGGGTTTCCGTATTTCAACGAGTTGACCACCAGGTTGTTCAGGGCCTCGAAGATGCGCTTGCGGTCGGCGTTGACCCAGATGGGGTCCTCCTGCTCGAGGGTGAACTCGATGCGGATCTGGTACTTCTGGGCCCGCATCTCCTGGAGGTCGAGCACCTCGAAGACCAGGTCCACGATGTCGAAGCGCTCGAAGCTGAGCTTGAGCACCCCGGCCTCGAGCTGCGAGATCATGTCCACGTCCTTGATGGTGTTGATCAGCCGGTCGATGTTCTTCGCGGCCCGCTCCAGATAGACCTGCTTGACCTCCGGGTCGTCCATGCCGCCGTCGAGCAGCGTCAGCAGGTAGCCCTGGATGTTGAAGGCCGGCGTCTTGAGCTCGTGGAAGACGTCGCCGATGAAGTCCTTGCGGAACTTCTCGGTGCGCCGCAGCACGTCGATCTCGTAGGCCTTCTTCTTGGCCCACTCCATGACCTCGTTGTTGATCTCGGCCAGCACGTCCTTGTTGTCAACGCTGCTGAACAGCTCGTCCTTGGGGTTGCGGAAGCTGTTGATGGCGCTGTAGATGGGCTGGATGCGCTGGAGGATGAAGTGGTTGAGCGAGAAGAAGGTCAGCAGGAACGACGACAGGAAGGCCGCCAGGCCCGAGAAGGCCAGGTACCACGCCCGCTCGCTCTCGACCCAGTAAACATTCAGCAGGATCAGCGTCACGCTGGCCGCGGTGTTGAGCAAGGCCAGCAGCGTGGAGATTTGTTTGGGCGTGTACCTCTTTTCCATGTGGGGGACGGCTCGGGCCTTTGGCGCGAAATTAGCAAGAGATTTGGTTAAAATTCGTTTTATTTTAGTGCTCTGAATCCCGATTGTCCAACACACAAAAGAATTTTTCCCATGAAAAAAACAATGCTTCTGGCCTTGGCGCTCTGCCTGGGCGCCTCCGGGGCCTGGGCCCAGACCGGCGTAACCTGGTTCACCCTCGGGGCCAAGGGCGGCTACGGCACGTCCTACTTCTTCAACGGCAACCACATCAACGACGACCTGGTCGGCCTGGTCCCCTTCAACCAGGCCTTCAGCTTCGGCGGACGGTTCGCCCTCAACTTCACCGCGGGCCAGCGCTCGCACGAGAACAACCTCAACCTGGGCGTCGAGTTCGGGGCCTCCCGCTTCGGGCAGCGCTACGAGCTGCAGCCCGACCCCAACACCACCGAGAGCTACACCAAGGACTTCGCCTTCGGCGCCACCGACCTCTCCGTGCTGCTCCGCTACACGGGCCAGTATGGCGGCTTCTTCGAGCTGGGCCCCACCTTCTCCACCCTCAAGGCCGAGCATTTCAGCCAGGAGAACTCCGGCCCCATGCCCGCCGAGCCGCTGCCCTTCGCCTTCGAGGACTTCGCCGCCCAGCGCACGGCCCTGAGCATGGGCTTCGGCATCGCCCCCGTCAAGACCACCTACGTGGACCTGGAGCTCGGCCTCCGCTTCTCTTATACCCTGACGGACTTCATGGCCCAGGAGGACGCCCTGATGGCCGGCTTGGCCAACGACGGCGTCTTCGTGCCGGCCGTGCCTTACGAGCAGTACCGCAAGACCAGCCCCCTGGTGGTGCAGGCCACCCTCATGGTCAACTACTACATGGGCTACTTCGGCGTGGCCTCGTGCCGCAAGCCGGGCCTCAAGCTCTTCAGCTACTGATGCCAAGCTGCCTTCGAGGGGGAAAAATACCAATCGTCAGCATCCTGCGAAATTCGGATGAAAAGGCAGGCTTATGACACGGATTTGGCGAATCCCGAAGGGATGGGATTGCCTGGCCCATCCTCCCGACGAGGATAGTTTCACCCCTTCGGGGTTCTCTTCTTTGGCCTGGATCCGCTTTCTACAATCATTTCACCCCTACGGGGTTGGGCGAGGCTCCAAGGCAATCCATCACCTTTGGAAGCAATTGGCTATTGTTCTATTCCTTAAAGATGTGATTTGGCTGTAATGTGTTGTAATTCTTGTAGGTTTCGAATGTGTTTCTGTGCCTTGGATATGCTC
>JAIFMG010000100.1 GCA_020048645.1 Bacteroidota bacterium
AAAAAAATTTCGTGTTCTTCGTGTTTTTTGTGGAAAAAAAATCGAACATTGATTTCAGATTTAACACAATCTAATTTCAAAGTCTTACTTATTTGCCCCTAAGCAACCTGCAACGATGGCCGATTTTTCAGCACAGCTCTTCGAGGTCAGCATCGCTCAAAAGCGCTACAAGGAGGCTTTCGAGGAGTTGCGTGCGCTTTTGTCGGACTCGGCCTACGACGACTTGCGCCACCGCCTTATCGTTTCTTATGGGCTTATTCCTTTGCCAGGCTCCCCGGCGGGCTTGGATCCCAGCGAGCTCCGCAAGGCCGAGACGGCCTTTTCGGATGCTTTTCTGAAGATTTTGCGGGAGTTCGTCTCCCTCAAAAGAACGCTTGAGGAGGCCAGGGCCGGGAACAAGGTGGTCCGCAGCTTCACTTGCGACCGGAAAGACCACCGCGAAAACTTCGAGGCCTACCGCGAAGGGCACAGGACCAGCCAGCGGAAGTTTTTCGTGCACGTCGTGCCGGGCGAGAAGGTGCAGTCTCCGCACGCCCTGTTCAAAAACATCAGCCATACGGTCTTGGCCAGCGAGGGTTCCGACCAGGTTTCGCAGGTCGAAAAACTTGTCTTGGAACCTTCCCAGGAACTGGAAAGGACGAAAAATCAGCTTCTTGCCCTGATTTTCAGCAAACTGGGAAGCGGGCAGGCCAGAGGCGAAGCGGATTTCAGCGCCGAGCAGTTGGCCAAGTGCCCCGTGGCCCTGGGCAAGGACAGCCTGGCCGTCGAAATCCAGGTCCGAACGACCGCCTGGAAGGATTTCCTGCCCGAGCTGATGCGCTGGTTCGCCCAAGATTTCCTGCGGTCGTCCGAGCCTCGGCTCGAAGGATGCGCGTTCCACTTCTTTTTCAACATCGAGTTCGAGAAGGATGAGGGCAAGGGCTTCCTCGGGCTGTTCTCCAAATCACCCAAAAAGAAGATACTCGCCAGCTTGATCGACCTGGCCAAACGGCACCGGGAGCTGCACCTGATGGACGAGCTGCCGCCCGTGAAGCGCCCGGATGTGCTCTATTGGCTGGAAGACGCCGTCGGGGAAGCCAGGGCCAACCAACTGCTGGAGGCCTACATCGACAAGAAGTTCCCGGGGCAGAGCGAGTACGAGATGATCAAGCTCCTGGGCATCTTGGACGAGATCATCACCCAAGAAATCAACAAAACCTACCATTAAGCACCCGACATGGACAAGAGCAACCGAATCGAGATAGAAGCGCCGCGGATTGGCAGCCTGGCCAGCCGCGCGCCTGCCGAGGACTACATCCTGGACCCGGACCTGGCCAACGCCGTCAAGGTGGCCCTGCTGCTGGGGCAGCCGCTGCTCATCACGGGCGAGCCGGGAACGGGCAAAACCAAGCTGGCCGACAAGGTTGCCGCCGACCTGGCCGCGATGCCCGGATCCGACTTCCTGCCCAGCCCCTTGCGCTTCGACGCCAAGACCGGAAGCGCCGCCACCGACCTCTTCTACACCTACGACGCCCTCGCGCACTTCCACGCCGCCGGAGCCCGCCGCGAAAGCCAAGGGCCCAGCCCCGAGGCCCTCGAGTTCGTCAGCCTCCAGGCACTCGGCAAGGCCATCGCCCTGACACTGCCGCCCGGCGACGCACGGCGCGAGCTCCTGGGCAAGGACCAGCCCAAGGCCGCCCACAGCTCCGTGGTGATCATCGACGAGGTGGACAAGGCCCCCCGCGACTTCCCCAACGACATCCTCGGCGAGATCGAGAACTACGCCTTCAGCATCCGCGAGGCCAAAGGTGAGTTCAGCCTGCGCCGCGATCCCGCCCGAAAGATCTTCGTCCTGCTGACCAGCAACTCCGAGAAGAACCTGCCCGACGCCTTCCTGCGCCGCTGCGTCTTCTACCACATTCCCTTCCCCTCGCCCGAAAAGCTGCTGGCCATCGCCAAGTCGCACCTGGGGCAATCGCCCATCGGCGAGCGCAACCTCGAGGCCGCCGTCCGGCTCTTCATCGACAAGCTCCGCGCGATCTGCCAGCGCAAGAAGCCCGCCACCGCCGAGATGGTCGCCTGGCTGCGCCTGCTCGAGCTGCATCCCTTCTTCAAGGACAACCCGCTCGCCCCCGCCCAGCTTTCCGACCAGGCCAAAGCCGCCCTGCGCCTGAGCCTGCCCGCCCTGGCCAAGAACGTGGACGACATGAAGGCCCTTCAGGAGTTCCTGCGCTGATCCTCGCCCCGCCCCATGAACCAGCACCCGCCCAAGCTGCGCCTGCCCCTCGAATCGCTCGCCGACCTTCTGCGCGCCGAAGGATTCGTGCTGGGGCCCGACAGCCTTTTGGCCATGCAGCGCGTGCTGGCCGCCCCCGAGCTGGGGCAGGCGGGTTCTCCCGAGCTCCTGGCCTCCCTGCTGGCCCCCATCGTCTGCCGCGACAGGGCCGAGCAGGAGCGCTTCCACCGCCTTTTCAAGCAGCACCTGGCCGAACTGGCCGCGCTGCCGCTTTGCGAGGAGGGCGGCTTGTCCGACGAGCTGCCCCCGCCGCGCCGCCGCAAGCTCCTCTGGGGGGCCGTCGCCTTGGCCGCGTTGGGCATCGCGCTCTGGTTCGGCGGGCCAGCCCTCTTCGATCGGATGTTTCCGACGCCCGAGCCGCCTTTGCCCTACCGGCTGCCCGTTCCGCGCCTGGTGGCCGAGCTGGAGCAACCCACCGTCGGGCAGGAGTTCCTCGTGCGCGAGCAGAGCCGCCTCATGGGCGACAGCCTCCCCCCAGGGCTGCTCTGGAGCTGGTGGCTCGCCGACAGCCTCGGCCGCGACAGCCTGCTGGGCCATGGGCCCGACAGCCTGCGCCTGCGCCTGCCGCGGCCGGGGACCAGCACCCTGACCCTCCGCTGGAGGCAGGGGCAGGACAGCGCCAGCGCCTCCCTGCCCCTGGTGGCCGCCGCGCCGGGGCCGCCCGAGTTCCTGGATCTGCCCCCGGCCGAGCTGCTGCCCATGCACCAGGCCAGCCGCTGGGTCTGGGAAAGCTGGGCCATCGGCCTGCTCGCGGCCTTGGCCCTGATGCTGGCCGCGCTGCTCGAGCTGCTGCTGCGCTTCCGCAAGATGCCCGATGCCGCCCGCGAAAGCGACTTCCGCCGCAAGTACGAGAACGCCGACGGGGCGCCCTACCTGCTGCCCCTGCCTCCGCAGGACGAGCTACTCCAGGCCGGGCCCGAGCTGGAGCCCCTGGCCCGCCTCATGCGCGCCCGCAAAGGCGGAGGAAGGCTCGTGCTCGACATCGCCGAATCGCTGCGGCAGAGCATCCGCCACGCCGGTTGGCCCAGGCCCCGCTTCAAGAGCCTTTCCCGCCCTTCGGAGTACGTCGTGCTGATCGACACCGCAGGAGGAGACAACCAGCGGGCCTTGCACGAGCGCGTCGTCCGGCAGCTCCAGCGCGAGGAAGTCCACCTCGAGCGCTACTGGTACAGCGCCGACCCCCGCACCGTCTGGAGGCCCGAGACCGGGGAGGCCTTCAGCCTCGAAAGGCTCCGCGCCCGGCACCCCGACCACAGCCTAATCATCTTCGGCGACGGCGACCGCCTGCTCTGGCAGGGACGGCCCGCCACCTGGCTACAAACCCAGCTCCTCCCTTGGGGCGAAAGGGCCTTGCTCACGCCCGTGGCCGTGGCCCAATGGGGTGGGCGAGAGAGCCTCCTGGCCGAGCATTTCGTGCTGCGGCACGCCAACCCCGCCGGGGCGCTCGAGGCCGTCGGGCTGCTCCATTCCGCCCGCGAGAACGTCCGGGCCTTGTTCCGCGCCCAAAGGGCCTTGGCCGGAAACGCCCCGCCCGACGCCTGGGCCGAACCGGACCCCGAGGCCCTGCGCCGCTACCTCGGCCCTTCCGCCTTCGCCTGGGCCGCCGCCATGGCCCATGTCGAAAAGCCCGACTGGGAGAGCACCCTGGCCGTAGGCTACGCCCTCGAGCGCCTCGGCGGAGCGGGCGGCGCGCAGGCCGAGCGGCTGCTCACCCTCGACAACCTGGCCCGCATGGCCGCCCTCGACTGGTGGGCCAAGGCCGACATGCCCGACGCCTGGCGCGCCGCCCTGGCCCCGAGGGTTTCGGCCCCCGACGACCGGACCGCCCGAAAGGCCATGGTGGAGCTGCTCGAAAAGGCCGAGGCCCCGCCCGGCAGCATGGCCGCCGGCGAAAAGGAAATCCGCCTCACCCGCCACCGCCTGGCCCTCAGCCCCGACGACCCCGCCCTGCGGGCCGAGTGGCGCTGGCTGCAAGAAAAGGGCCTGGTGCCGCCCGATCCCACCCGCCCCTGGACGCCCTGGCTGCCCGCCCTGCGCGCCGCCGCCTTCCTGCTTGCCGCCCTGGTCCTCGGCTGGCTCGCCCGGCCCGAGCAGGTGCCCCGCATGGCCCTGCGCCTGCCTGCCGACAGCGCCGCCTGGCTCAACAACCAGGCCCTGCGCCTGGCACAGGCCGACAGCCTACCCCAGGCCAGGGCGCTGCTACGAGCCGCCATCCAGCGCCAGCAGCCCGACCCCGACACCCCCGCCACCAACCTCCTGAACCTCGAGTACGACCGCTGGCTGGACCTCTACCGCGACCGCCGCTTCGACTCCCTGGCCGCCGGGCTGGCACGCTTCGACGATTCCACCGACCTGAGGCTGCTGCACCTGCGGGGCCTGGCCGAGTTCTATGCCTTCGAAATGCAGGCCGCCCTACGCACCGACACCAGCCTCATGCGCGCCGCCGCCTACGACCGCATCCCCGAGCCCAACCTGGCCACCCTCTTCGGGCGACGTACCCAGGACCAGCAGCAGCGCTACCAGGCCGCACTGCTCGCCGACGACATCGCCACCTACGAGCTTTTCCTCTTCGACTTCCCCGAAAGCCGGAACCTGGACGAGATCAACAAGCGCTTGGCTACTTTGCATATGGATAGGGACGCCTGGGAGTCTGCCTTGCGCTCAAACACCTGCGAGGCATTGCAGGTGTACCTCCAAGATTGGCCCGATGGAAAGAAGATTGAGGATGCCAAGAGAATGGCCCAGCAGCTTTGCGGAGGCGAACCCATCTCTGACCCTGACTTGCTCGCATGGCAAGAGGCCCAAAGACAAAACACCTGCGAGGCATACACCGACTATTTGAAGAGCCAGCCACAAGGACAATTCCGCCGCGAGGCCGAAAGAAAGCAGGAGGAACTTTGCCAGGCTCCTCTCGAAACTCCTAAAATGGTCCTGGTCCGCGGCGGCACCTTCCAGATGGGGAGCACGGTAGATGTTGACGAGAAGCCCTCCCACTCGGTTACGGTGTCGGACTTCTTGATGGGCAAGCACGAGGTAACGCAGCGGCTCTGGCAGGAGGTGATGGGTGCAAACCCCAGTCATTTCAAATATTGCCAGGATTGCCCGGTAGAGCAGGTGAGCTGGTACAAAGCGGTGGAGTTCTGCAACGCGCTGAGCGTGCGAGAGGGCCTTAGTCCGTGTTACAGCGGGAGCTGGGACGCCATCACCTGCGACTGGACGGCCAATGGATACCGGCTGCCCACGGAGGCGGAGTGGGAGTACGCCGCGGGCGGCGGCTCGAGCGGGCGGACGAAGTTCGCGGGCACGGACTCGGAGGGCAGTCTGGGCAGTTACGCCTGGTACTCGGCCAACACCGACTCCAAGACCCACCCCGTGGGGCAGAAAAGCCCGAACCGTCTGGGCCTTTACGACATGAGCGGCAACGTGTGGGAGTGGTGCTCCGACTGGTCCGGCCCCTACACCTCCGGCGTCCAGATCAACCCAAGGGGAGCCAACAGCGGCTCGCGCCGCGTCCACCGGGGCGGCGACTGGGACGACGTCGCTTCCCGCTGCCGGGTGGCCAATCGGAGCTACAGCTCGCCGGGCAACAGGTACTTCTACCTGGGTTTCCGCCTAGCCAGGACTCTTTAACCTTCTTCTTTTTGCCTTCTTTACCTTTTTCCGAGCCGTGTCCCTAGGGCACTGCTTTTTCAATCCTTCTGCGTGAGACGTTTCCAAGTCCCTTCGGGACGTTGGAAAGTCAAAGGCGGGACGTTGGAAAGTCGGTCCGCGGTTGCGGCGGAAGAAACTTTCCAACGTGGCGATCAGCCACTTGGAAACGTTTCCGCGGCGTGGCGGGTTCTCGGCAGTACCCTTTCGCCGCAGGCCCCCCCGACCCCCTGAAAGGGGGAGAAGGACGCTACGCCGCGGAAAAAGCCCCCTTTCAGGGGGGTTGGGGGTCTTTCCGGGCACATTTATACGGCGGGCTAAAGCCCGCCGCAATTGATGAGGTCATGCCTCGGCAAGCCCCGAAGGGGCGACATGATTGTAGAAAACCGATTCACCAAAAAAAAACAAGCCCCGAAGGGGCGAAACAACCGCGGGGATGAACTGGCTGAAATCGCTGCCCATCGAGGCGCAGATCATGCCACCCCTTCG
>JAIFMG010000235.1 GCA_020048645.1 Bacteroidota bacterium
AGGACAAGAATACTTTTCGTGTTTTTCGTGCATTTCGTGGAAAAAATCTTTTCGTATTGATAATGCAAACTGAATCTAGCCTTTTACTTATTGTTCTTCAATTACTGATGTTCCTTTTGATTTGTCACCCGAAGTCCATTCCCAATTTTCGTGAAGGCGAATTTTCCCGCTTTCAAGAATTTCAGGCGTTGAAACACAAATTCCTGTCATCAATTCGTCTTTGGCATTTACTTGGTGATAACGCATTTCTATAATTCCCAAATCGTCAACCAGACCCACCAGGTGTCCATATTTAATCTTCCCCCCTGAATATTCAGAAGTGAGAATATTTCCGATTTGCTTGTAATGAAAAAGAGTTTCGTTTGAAGTCTCTCCGTTTTCAGTATTGCTAATCGGTCTGAATTCTTTGCCGTTGTAGTTCATGTTGTTGTTTTTCTAAAATAGCCGCTAACGCCATTCCTTCCACCCTCATCAATTCCAACCCAAAAGCACAATCGAGCAAGTAGGAATTAAATGCACTCGCCCATAAGCCGCGCCAATCGGTCAGACTTTCGAATCGAGAGGCTTGGCATGTTCGCGGGCCGGCTTTGGACCTGGACATCGGCGGTATTGAAGGGTAGCTCATCCATCGGGGGGGGGACGCTGAAATTGGCCTTGGACCAATCTACAAACTATATTTTCGAAAACCAAGCGCTTTGGCGATTTTTTCCGGCCTTTGGGCGCGCTGGGGTTGGGTAGGTCTTTGGCAAGCGCCAAGGCGTTGATGGTCAATGGGAAGGCCTACGGTTGATGCCAAGCCGCCTTGCAATCGCGTTGAGCTTTCGCGGGGTCAGGATCGCGGCGGCTCGTCGCTTCCCCGGGGTTTCGTCTGGCATGGGGCCAGAATGGAACCGGGGGCCTCCCGCCTCCGGCCTGGCGCTTGGCGCCTGGGCTGGTTGCGCGGGCGGCCCCCGGTGGGGAGGGCTTGCCGTCAGCGGCCGATCAGAGGTCGTGGCGGTCGGCGTTCATGACCTTGGTCCAGGCCTTGACGAAGTCGTGGACGAACTTCTCGCGGTTGTCGTCTTGGGCGTAGAGCTCGGCGTAGGCGCGCAGGATGGAGTTGGAGCCGAAGACCAGGTCCACGCGGGTGGCGGTCCATCGGGTCTGCCCGCTCTTGCGGTCGATGAGCTTGTAGAGGTTCTCGCCGGCGGGCCTCCAGGTGTAGTTCATGTCCGTGAGGTTGACGAAGAAGTCGTTGCTCAGGGCGCCGACCCTGTCGGTGAAGACGCCGTGCTGGGTGCCGCCGTGGTTGGTGCCGAGCACGCGCATCCCGCCGACCAGGGCGGTCATCTCGTGGGCGGTCAGGCCCAGGAGCTGGGTCTTGTCCACCATGAGCTCCTCGGGCTTGACGGCGTAGTCCTTCTTGAGCCAGTTGCGGTAGCCGTCGTGGATGGGCTCGAGGACCTCGAAGGACTCGGCGTCGGTCATGTCGGCGGCGGCGTCGCCGCGTCCGGGGGCGAAGGGCACCTTGACGTCGTATCCGGCGGCCTTGGCGGCCTGCTCGACGGCGGCGCTGCCACCCAGGACGATGAGGTCGGCGATGCTGACCTTCTTGTGGAGGCCGTCCTGGATCTGCTGGAGCTTGCCCAGGACCTTGGCCAGGCGCTCGGGCTCGTTGCCGGCCCAGTCTTTCTGGGGCGCGAGGCGGATGCGGGCGCCGTTGGCTCCTCCGCGGAAGTCGGACTGGCGGAAGGTGCGGGCGCTGTCCCAGGCGGTGCAGATGAGCTCGGCACCGGTCAGGCCGCTGGCCAGGATCTGGGCCTTGAGTTGCTCGACTTCGGCCTCGGTGAGGGTGTAGTCAACCGTTGGGATGGGGTCTTGCCAGATGAGGTCTTCCTGGGGCACGTCGGGGCCGAGGTAGCGGGACTTGGGCCCGAGGTCGCGGTGGGTGAGCTTGAACCAGGCGCGGGCGAAGGCGTCGGCGAACTGCTCGGGGTCCTTGTGGAAGCGCTCGGAGATCTTGCGGTACTCGGGGTCCATCTTCATGGCCATGTCGGCGTCGGTCATGATGGGGTTTCGGCGCTGGCTGGGGTCGTGCGCGTCGATGGGCATGTCCTCCTCCTTGATGCCGATGGGCTCCCACTGCCAGGCTCCGGCGGGGCTTTTCTTGAGCTCCCATTCGTAGCCGAGCAGGAGGCGGAAGTAGTCGTTGTTCCACTTGTAGGGGTGGGTGGTCCAGGCGCCTTCGATGCCGCTGGTTACGGTGTCGCCGGCGTTGCCCTTGCCTTTGGGGTTGAGCCAGCCGAAGCCCTGGTCCTCGATGGCGCCGCCCTCGGGGCTGGGGCTGAGCTTGGAGGCGTCGCCGTTGCCGTGGGCCTTGCCGACGGTGTGTCCGCCCGCGGTCAGGGCGACGGTCTCCTCGTCGTCCATGGCCATGCGCTTGAAGGTCATGCGGACGTCCTGGGCGGTGCGCAGGGGGTCAGGCTTGCCATCGACGCCCTCGGGGTTGACGTAGATGAGGCCCATCTGGACGGCGGCCAGGGGGTTTTCGAGCGACTGGCGGTCGTCCTCGCTGGCGTAGCGCTCGCGGGTAGGGGCGAGCCACTGCTTCTCGGCTCCCCAGAAGATGTCCTTCTCGGGGTGCCAGATGTCCTCGCGTCCGCCGCCGAATCCGAAGGTCTTGAAGCCCATGGACTCGTAGGCCATGTTGCCGGCCAGGATGAAGAGGTCGCCCCAGGAGATCTTGTTGCCGTACTTTTTCTTGATGGGCCAGAGCAGGCGGCGGGCCTTGTCGAGGTTGGCGTTGTCGGGCCAACTGTTCAGGGGGGCGAAGCGCTGGTTGCCGGTGTTGCTGCCTCCGCGGCCGTCGCCGACGCGGTAGGTGCCGGCGGCGTGCCAGGCCATGCGGATCATCAGGCCGCCGTAGTGGCCCCAGTCGGCGGGCCACCAGTCTTGGCTGTGGGCCATGAAGGCCTTGAGGTCGTTCTTGAGGGCCTCGAAGTCGAGCTTGGAGAACTCGGCGCGGTAGTCGAAGCCTTCGCCGTAGGGGTTGGTCTTGGTGTCGTGCTGGTGGAGGATGTCCAGGTTGAGGGACTTGGGCCACCAGTCCATGACGGTGCTGCTGGTCTCGGTGTTGGCCCCGTGATGGACGGGGCATTTTCCTTTAGGGCTTGATTCCATGGTTCTTTGTTGAAATTTGGGATTATGGGGTTGATCTTTTCATTTTTCCAAGCCGATGGGCCGCGGCTTCGGCCAGGCTTGCTTCCGGCGATTGGGCCAGCCCGCGCGCTCGGAGCGAACGGGCGGGGCCTTTGCCAAACGCCAGGAAAAAGCCCTTGCGCCATTAAAATTAGCGCAATATACAAAGGCCAGACGTAGCGCGCAAACGTTTTCGTCATTTTTTGCCAAACAAGGGCCACAGCGTATATTCCGAAGCCGTTTGCCTTGGAAAACAGGTGGAAACACGTGCTTTGCAACATATCGAAGCAACGGGGCGGACGCCGCGGGCGCTGCCCAAGGACGGGAAATCGGAAAACGGGAAGCCCGGAACTCCTGCCCGTGCAAACAAGGTGAAGGAATGCCTCGGGAAGGCTCAGTGCTCGATGAACTCGTAGTTGATGTTGAGCAGTTTGGCGTATCGGGAGCCGGAGGTGAGCATGTCCATGTCGTGCTTGTCGTAGTGCCACTTGATGGTGATCTCGGTCTTGCTGGAATATTTCTCGAGCGTGAGGAGGATCTTGGCTATCTGCTTGGCCGAGGCGGTGTTGAAGTACTCGAGGTGGAACTCGAAGATGGTCTCGGGGTTGGGCGCGTTGAGGTAGGCCTCGAGCCACTCGACGACAGGCTCGTAGAACTCGATGGCGTTCTCCATCCACGAGCGCTCGGCGATCATGAACTTGCCTTGCCCGGGGTCGAGCAGGATATGGGGGGTATCTTCGGTGCTTTCGATCAGTAGTGGGTCCATGGGGTCTCAGTTTTTTTTCACGTCCACGCGCAGGGTGAAAAAATCGTGATTGGTGTCATCGGTGTTGAAAAGGTCGTAGGCCAGGGGCTGCTGGCTCTTGATCCGCATGTCGAGGATGCCCAGGCCGGCGCCCTTGCCCTGGTCGCTGCTGAAGTCGAAGAGCTTCTCGTTGTAGAGCTCGTTGAGCTCCTCGAGGCTTGACCGGTTGACCAGGTCGAGCTTGCCCGCCAGGGCCTTGCGGGTGCTGGCCGGCACGAGGTTGCCCGAGTGCAGCTCGAGCACCTCGGGTCCCTCGCTCACGAAGAAGACGCCGGGCCTGCCGTTGGACTTGCCCGCCGGGCTGGCGCCGTGGTGGATGATGTTCTGGAGCATCTCGACCAGGATGTTGAAGAACTTTTTCTTGACCTGCGGGGCCTTGCGGATCTGCGATTCGAGGATGCCCATCAGGCTCATGAGGCTCTCCTGGTTGAAGAAGGTGCTCAGGACCATCGAGATGTTGGCCTGGCTGAGCTTGCCGTGGATTTCCTGGACGAACTTGAGGCTGTAGGGGGTGATCTTGTCGGCCGGGTCGGCGCTCTCGCGGTGCAGGGCGGCCTGGTAGTAAAAAAAGGAGTGCGTGCTGTTGAGCGGCGTGAAGTCGAACAGGAGCTTGTTGCCGGACTTGCGGGCCATCTCGATCAGGCCCAGGCCGGCGCCGCCCTTCTCCGAGAGCAGGCCGTTGGTCAGGATCTCGCGGTAGTAGTCCTTGAGCTGCTCGTCGTCGAGCGAGTTGACCTTGACGAGCTTCTCGCGCAGGGGCTCCACCTTCCCGTTCTCGATGATGTTGCCCGTGGTGATGTGGTACTTGTCGCGCTTCATCTGCAGGACGAAGAGGGCCTGGCCCTCGTCCTGCTCGGCGTCCTCGGCCTGGTAGCGGGTGATGTTCTGGAGGCACTCAATCATGATGAAATACACCCGCTTCTTGACCTTGGCCGACTCCTCGGTCTGCTCGAGGTTGCGCTCGGCCAGGGCCATGATCTGCTCGACGATGCTGTTCGAGAACTGCCCCTGGTAGATGTAGTTGATCTCATCTTCCGAGGTATCCCGGAAAAGGCGGTAGATGAAGTCCGACTTGGAGTGGCTGTCCTGGGCGTGCATGGCAGTTTTCTCTTCGATGGATGGGTGTTGTCGAGACAGGCTTTGGCGAGCGGGCCAGGGACGAGGACCGCGGAAAGCCCAAAACTAGGTCATTTTGTGCAGAAATCTTGTTAAAGATAGTTTATCTTCCAATAAAAACCAACAGCCCGCCCAAGGCCACGGCGCGAGCCATGGCCTAAAAAACATCGGCAGGCTGTAACTTTGCCGCGGGCCGGGCCGTCATGGGGCCGAATCGAAATCAGGGAGAAATGACCGCAAAAGAGTTCAACGCGTGCGTCGAGGCCTATGCCGATGGCGTCTTCCGCTTCATCGTCAAGAACTTGAAGGACCAGGAAATGGCCCGGGACGTGGTCCAGGACAGCTTCGAGCGCCTCTGGCTGCGCGTGGGCGAGCTCGACCCGGCCAAGGCCAAGAGCTACCTCTTCACCACGGCCTACCACCGCATGGTGGACTACCTCCGCAAGGAAAAGCGCCAGAGCCCCCTGGAGCCCGCCCACGAGAACCGGCAGGCCGACACCGGGCACTACACCGACCTCGCGCCCCTGCTCGAGCAGGCCCTGGCCCAACTGCCGCCCGCGCAGCGCTCCGTGGTCATGCTCCGCGACTACGAGGGCTACTCCTACAAGGAAATCGGCCAGGTTACCGGCCTCTCGGAAGCCCAGGTCAAGGTTTACATCTACCGCGCCCGCGTCTTCCTGAAAAACCACATCGGCAGCATCGAGGCTGTCCTCTGAAAAAACACCCCGACATGGAAATCGACCTCGAGAACTACCCCGCCTTCTTCATCGACCACGCCGAGGGAAGGCTCTCGCCCCAGGGCCAGGCCCAGTTGGAGGCCTTCCTGGAGGCGCATCCCGCCCTGCGGGCCGAGTTCGACGAGCTGGCCTCCCTGCCCCGGCTCGCGGCGGAGCCCCCGCCCCCGATGCCCGGCAGGCAGGCCCTGCTGCGCGACCCCGGCAGCCTCACCGGCGCGCGCTTCGACGACCTGTGCGTGGCCCGGCTCGAGGGCGAGCTCACGCCCGCCGAGGGCCTCGAGCTCGAGCGGATGCTGGCGGCCTCGCCCCAGCTCGCCCGCGAGGCCCGGCTCTACGCGCTGACCCGCCTGCCGGCGCCCGCGCTGGCCATGCCGGGCAAGCGGCAGCTCCGGCGCCCCGTGCCCCTGCGCGCGGCCTGGAAGCGGTCGGCCGCCTGGGGCCTCGCGGC
>JAIFMG010000056.1 GCA_020048645.1 Bacteroidota bacterium
GTCTCATTGGGATGGCTCTCAATGGGTTTGGCTCCTTGCGAGACTCTTCTTCAAATTTCGATCCCCAAAAAAATTTCGTGTTCTTCGTGTTGTTCGTGGAAAAAAATCGAACATTGATTTCAGATTTAACACAATCTAATTTCAAAGTCTTACTTATGTTTTTGCAATGTAGCATGATTTTATGAAAGATGCCCATCGTTGGCTGGCAGGAGGCGGCTAAGTTCATCACCTCCCTTTGGTCAACTCCGCCCCAATCCGTCAAAACCCGAATCGGCAGGTTGGGAAGATTGCTCGTCGGTGGGTTGAAATCACGAAAGCCAAGATACGACAATGATTATGAAAAAGCAATTTCAGCCCGACTGCGCGCGGCTCGACGCCGCAATCTTGGATTGAGCTGCGTTGAGAGCCACAAGCCCTTGATTTCCAATGAAGAAGGTGGATTGTCTTTCCGTCAGCTTTCGGGTGCCGGGAACCGGTTCCAGAGGAAGAAGGTGTAGAAGAAGGCGAAGAAGGTAACGCCGGCCTGGGTCTCGAGGGTGTCCTCGTTGAAGAAGGAGAGGGCGGAAATGGCGAAGGCGGCCAGCCAGAGCCGGTCGCGCCAGGCGCCTTCGAGGAAGGGGGGCAGCAGCAGGGCGAGCAGGCAGAGCAGGGCGCCGGGCAGGCCCAGGGCCACCGCGAAGGTGAGCCACTGGTTGTGGGCGCGGTGCTGGAACTCGGGCAGCAGGCCGGTGGGGGTCTGGAGGTAGTGCCGCTCGAAGGCCAGCTTGACGTCGCCCGTGCCGACGCCTAGCCAGGGGTCTTGGCGCAGGACGGCCAGCGCGGCCTGCCAATAGACCAGGCGCTGGGTGAGCGAGTGGCCGTTGGGGGCGTCTCCGGCGCGGTAGATCTGCCACTGCCAGAGCAGATCGTAGAGCATGGCCCTGGGGCTTCCGCCCGGGGGGAAGCGGTGGTTGGTCTGCCCGCGCTCGATGCCGCGGAGCTCGGCGGGGGCCAGGCGGGCCACGGCGGCCGAGTCCTTGCGCTCGCCTTTGGAGCTCAGGTAGCGGATGAGCACGGGCGCGATGGAATCGTAGGGCGTAGCGGAGCGGGCCTGCCAGGCGGCTCGCAGCTCGGGCGGGCAGAGGAAGAGGCCTACGGGATGCCCGTTCTCGATCTGCAGGTTGTCGGGGTCGTGCAGGTAGGGGCGCCCGTTTTGGGTGCGGCTTTCCAGCTCGCCGGGGCTGGGCAGGATGGGCTGGGCGAAGGGCCGCCACTCGCGCCAGACGCCGGCGGCCAGGGCCAGCAGCAGCGCGCCGAAGGCCAGCGGGGGCGCCAGCCAGAGCCTGCCCGGGCGGCGGCGCAGGGCCAGGGCGCCCCAGAGCGGGGCCACGAGGCCGAGCACCACCAGGCCCGTGTGGGAGCGCGCGGCCAGGAGGTAGGCGGGCGCGGCCAGCAGGGTGGCGGCGGCGAGCCAGCGCGCCCAGCCGCGCCGGGGATGCCAGTGGAGCAGCTCGGCGGCCACGGCCATGCCGAGAACGAGCATGAGCGCCAGGCGGATGTGCGAGACGAAGGGCGAGATTTCACGGATGTCGCGGTAGCCCAGGCCGAACCAGCCGAGCAGGTGCGCCAGGCCGATGCCCATGCTGGCCCAGAGCGTGGCCAGGAAGAGCCAGAGCAAGGCGCGGACGCGGCGCCCGTCGAGGGGCGGCAGGCTGCCCAAGATGAGCGGGAAGGCCAGCAGGGGCAGCTTCTTGCGCAGGTCGGCCAGGCCGTAGGCGAGGTCTTCGGTGTGGGCCATGCCGAGCAGGTGCAGGCCGAACAGCCCGAGGAAGACCCAGGCGGCGGGCCGCTGCCGGAGGCGCTCCCACTTTGGGGCGAAGCCGCCTTCGAGCAGCCAGAGGCCGGAGGCCGCCAGCAGCCCGACGCTGACCAGCGGGTTGGAGAAGGGCAGGCCCAGCAGCACGGCCGCCCAGCACCAGAAGGGCCAGCCCGACTGGCGCAGGCGGGCCTGGGCGGCCGGCAGGTTCATGGGCGTTGGGCGTCGTTGTAGCAGGTCCGGCACAGGGGCTCGTAGGTGTCGGTCTGGCCCAGCATCACCAGCTCCTGGTTGGGCAGGGTGCGGTGCGAGAAATGCGCCAGGGCCCCGCAGCGGATGCAAATGGCGTGTACCTTGGTAACGTACTCGGCGCAGGCCATGAGCTGGGGCATGGGCCCGAAGGGATGGCCGCGGAAGTCCATGTCGAGGCCCGCCACGACCACGCGGCGCCCCTGGTCGGCCAGGCGGCGGCAGACCTCGACCAGCTCGGGGGCGAAGAACTGGGCCTCGTCGATGCCGACGACCTCGCAGCCGTTGGCGCGCTCGAGGATGTCCCAGGGCGAGGGCACGGGCGTCGAGCGGGTCTGGTTGGCGTCGTGCGAGACCACGTCGCGCTCCGAGTAGCGCTTGTCGGCCTGGGGCTTGAAGACTTCGACCTTCTGGCCGGCGATGGTGGCGCGCTTGAGGCGGCGGAGCAGCTCCTCGGTCTTGCCCGAGAACATCGAGCCGGCGATGACTTCAATCCAGCCCGAATGCTGGCTCTTGTGCTTGGTGTTTTCCAGAAACATCGGAGTTCGGTTGATGGGTGAGTGGGGCCGGCGGCCCGCGCCCAAAGGTAAGCAAAGCCGCGCTTGCTTGGCCCCATCTGGCGGTGCCTGGCGCGGCCGAACGTCTTGTTTTTGTCCTTCGGATCTGGAATTTTCCCATAATTTCAGCACATTAGCGCGCAGAAAAGATTCCAACAACTTCCTAAACCTTCCCACAATCATGAAAAAAGTCAGTTTGCTTCTTAGCCTTGGCCTGGCCATTCTGGCCTCTTGCGGCGGTTCCGGCGCGACCGAACCGGCAGCCGACAGCACCGCGACCCAGGAGACGACCCAGGCGCCCGCGCCCGTCGGCGTCGATGCCGCCGAGTTCGACGACACCGTCCAGCGCCTGCGCAACGGCTCCTGGGTGGCCGAGCACAAGCACGAGAACGGCAAGGCCACCGTGCGCTTCTATGGCAGCCTCGAGGAATACTCCAAGGCCGCGCCCATGGTGGCCCTCCAAGGCGTCGATTTCGAGAAATCCTTCCGCGAGAGCGAGCTCCAGAAGACCTTCGTCGAGGGCCCCGTCAAGATCATGCGCAAGTTCCCCAGCATCAACGAGGTCGTCATGACCATGACCACGGGCGACAAGTCCTACACCTGCGCCATGACCCGCGAGGCCGTGGAGGCCTACACCGGAAAGACCTTCCAGGATTTCACCGACGACTGGGGCGCCAACTTCGCCGACAAGCACGTGCTGGATGACGCCGGACGCCTGGCCATGTTCGAGAAGTTCGTAACCGTGGAGTGACGCCTTGGGCGGAAACGCTCGGGCCATCGCCCCAGGAAGGCTCCGCCCCGCGAAGGGCGGGGCCTTCTTCTTTTTCGGATGCTTGGAACATTTGGGGGTAACGATGCGAAGCCGCTTTCGAGGGTGCGGGAGCGGCGCCAGCCTGCGATGATGTCGTACCAAGTTGCTTTCCGTGGGAATCAATACAAATCGTCGGCATCCTGGTAACAAGTTGCCATCCAACGCGATAGATTGCCTTGAAGTGTCTTTGTTTTCGCATTGAACCCCTACGGGGTTCTGGTTCGCGGTGGTTCGCTTCTCCCCCGGATTTCATCCGGGGCTATTCATGTTCCATCCCTTCGGGATGGGCGGAATAGCCGAATGGGCCCTGAGGCCGGATGTTCGTCCGTCTCCAGGCCCATTCGTGAGGCTTGCGTGCGCGTCGTGTCGCGAGGGTTTGTCCTTATCTTCTGGAAACCAAGATTTTGTTGCCATTGTTGCCGTTGAACGTAGGGTGCTGCGGTCGGTTGCCGAGGTTGGCGGCAGCCTGCACGCTGCGCGAGACGTAGCTGGCCAGCTCGCTGATGCTCAGCACGTTGTCGTGGCCGTAGGCCTCGCCCTGCAATCCTTTGAGCAGGTAGTAGGTGAACAGGCCGTGCGCCTGCTCGCTGGATGAGCCGCTGACTTCGAGGCCAGTGGAAGAGGACAGGATGGCGATGTTGGAGCCGCCGCCCGCGAGCGTCGCGGGGATGCTGGGGCGGATGTAGGCGCAAAGCGGAACGCCCATCCGGGTGGACCCCGAGAAGCAGGCGTCTAGGAAGAAGGTGGCGGAGTTGGGGTTCATGCGCTCGATGGCCGAGACCAGGTCGTCCACCTGCAGGGAGCTGGCCTCGGGCTGGGTAACGTTGACGTTGTAGGGGACCAGCATGGCCTTGCTGTTGACAGGGTTGGGCATCCCGTGGCCGGCAAAGAAGATGAAGACATCAGAGTACTCGTTCACGTTCTGGCCCAGGAAGCCGCTTTCGGAGAAGGCGCGCCGGATGTTTTCGGTCGTCGCTTCCTGGTTGGAAAGGTAGAGGATGTTCTCTCCTGGGACGCGCAGGGTGTAGCGGGCGTACTCGTAGAAGGACTGGGCGTCGCGCTCGGCGAAGAGGGCGGAGCCGATTCCCTGGTAGTTCTCGATGCCGATGACCACGGCCAGGGCCTTGTTGTTGAACTGGCCGCTGGGCACGGGCCGGAACTGGTCCACGCTGGAAATCAAGGGGTTGAAGTTGGGGAAGTACTGGTAGCTGGGGCGGTACTTCTGGATGAGCATGTCCTCGCGCCCGCCGCCGTTGCGGACGTAGCCGGCCACGATGAACCCGCCATCGGTGGTGCGCGCCACGCTCATGGCCTCGTCGTCGTAGGCCCCCCCCTCCTCCTTGCTCCAGAGGATCTGGCCGTGGTTGTCGATCTGGAGCATCTGCCAGTTGGCGCCGCTCAGGGGCTGGCGGGTGGTGCCTACCATGACGAACTCGTTGGTGTTGTTTTCGATGATGCCGTGCAGGCGGTCGTCGTCTGCGCGACCATAGACCCGTCCCCAGTTCTTCTGTCCGTCCAGGCTGGTTTCGAGCACCCACATGTCGGTGTTGCCCGCCCCCTGCGAGGCCGTCTCTCCGACGAGCATGTATTTGCCTTGCCGGGTCCGGATGCCGTGGTGGGCCATGTCGGAGGCGATGCCGCCGTGCGTGCGGTCGCTGATGTAGTTGCCGTTGGCGTCGAGGTGGAGGAACCAGGCGTCGTCCTTGAGCTGGACGTTGGACGAGCTGCTGCCGATGAGGGTCAGGCTTCGGTCGGGGTTCTCGATGATGTGGTTGGCCTGGTCGTAGTAGTTGCCGCCGAGGGTCTTTTCCCAGAGCGTCCTGCCGTCGAGGTTGAGCTTCAGGAGCCAGATGTCGTCGTGCCCGTTCCCTTTCGCGGCCGTGACGCCGGCCACCACGATGTTGCCGTCTTGCGTCTGGACCACCGAGTAGGCCTTCTCGTTGCGGAGGTCGTCGCCCATGCGGGTCTGCCAGACCAGGTTCCCGCGGTTGTCGATGCGGCTGACCATGAAGTCATGCTCCAAGGTGCTGGGGTAAGTGGTGCTGCCCACGACGATGTAGTCGCCGTTGCGGAGCTGCGCGACGTCCTTGGCGAACTCGAAGAAGCCGCTCTGGTTTTCGTAAGACCACTGCTGGCGCCCCTGGAAGTCGTACTTCACAACCTTGAACCGGGATTCCTCCTCGTTCGCGTCGATGTTGCCCACCACAAGGTAGCCCCGGTCCTGGCATTCTATCACCGACTGCGCGATGTCTTCATTCTGGGTGCCAACGGCCACCTCCCATTCTTTGACGAACTGGGCGAAGGCCGCGCCGGCCTGGAGCAGTACCAGCAGCAGGAGTATGGAGATTTTTTTCATGGGATCAAGAGGTTTGGATTCAGCCTACATTGCGCAAAGCTACGAAAAAGCAAGATAAGAACTTACCATGCCTCCTGTTTTCGCTTGTGCCGTTTTTATTCTTTACAATTCTTTGGTTTCAACGAATTTAACGAATGATATGCCTATTTTGTTGCGATTCAAAAAATTACCTGTAAACTTTTTCGGCACAAATTTTTTTCGAGGCAATAAAAAAAAATAAAAAAATAGGCAAATGTTAAATCTCAATGCGAAGATCTTGGATTCGGGGCCTGAAAGTCCGTTTTGATGCCCAGAGCGGCCGTTTGGCGGGCCAAGGCGGCAGGGTAGGCAGCCTGGAGACTGGCCCTCCGCGCGTGGCCTTTGGGCAAAAATGGTATTTTTGCCCAAGTCGAACCCATACGCCAATGCCAAGCCATGAGCAAAAAGCCCCACAAGCAGCCGCCGCCCGTCCAGAAGAAGCCAGCACAGCGCCCGCAGCCCCAGCCCGCCGCGCACAAGACGCCAGCCCCCAGGCCCGCGCCGGAGGCTCCCTTGCCCGCCTGGTGGCACGCCCTGGCCCTGGCTTTCCTGCTGCTGGCCACCTTCCTGGCCTTCCGCCCCGGCCTTGAGGGCGAGCTCACCAACTGGGACGACAACCGCTACGTGGTGGACCGCGACATCGACAACAACTACTCGCCCACCAACCCCTTCCTGACCAGCCTCGAGGGCGGCAACATCAAGGCGATGTTCTTCAACGACAACAAGGAGCACCTCTACTACATGGGCAACTACCATCCGCTCACGATGCTCTCGCTCTCGATCGACTACGCCCGCGGCGGCTACGAGGCCCGGGCCTACAAGCAGACCAACCTGCTGCTGCACCTGCTCAGCAGCCTGCTGGCCTACGCCCTGGTCTGGTTCTTCTTCGAGGGAAAGCCCTTGAAGCTGCGCTTCTGGATGGCCAGCGTATCCGCCCTGGTTTTCGGGCTGTTGGCCATTCACGTCGAGTCCGTAACCTGGGTCTCGGAGCGCAAGGATGTGCTCTACACCTTCTTCTTCTTCGCCTCGCTGCTGGCCTATCTGCTCTTCCTGCGCTCGGGCAGGCTTTGGGCCTACGCGGCCAGCCTGGCGCTGTTCGTGCTCTCGCTGTTTTCGAAGGGGCAGGCGGTCTCGCTGTCGGTAACGCTGGTGGCCATTGACCTGCTGCGGGGCCGCGACTGGCGCTCGGCCAGGCTCTGGGTCGAGAAGGCTCCGTTCTTCGCGCTTTCGCTGCTGTTCGGCGTGCTGGCCTTCAAGGCGCAGTCGTTCGGCGAGGCCGTGCGCGACGTGGGTGAGTTCTCCTACTTCTACCAGATCCTCTTCGCCTTCTATGGATACACGATGTATTTCGTCAAGATGCTGGTTCCGAACGACTTGGCGGCCATGTATCCCTATCCGATCTTTGTCGGGGGGAGTCCTCCGGCGTGGTATTTCTCCTTCCTCTTCCCGGTGCTGCTGCTGATTGGCCTTTTCTTCTGGTCGTTGCGGCGGCATCCGGCGCTGGCCTTCGGGCTTGCCTTTTTCACGATCAACGTGTTCCTGGTCTTGCAGTTCGTCGGGGTGGGCAGTGCCATCATGGCCGACCGCTACGCCTACGTGCCTTCGCTGGGCTTCGGCATCATGCTGGCCTGGGTGTTGCAGTGGGCCTGGGAGCGGCGCCCGGCGCTGAAGCTGCCGGTGCTGGCGGCCCTGGGCGTGTTCGCGGCGGCGCAGGCCGTGGCCACGCATGGGCAGACGCAGGTCTGGAAGGACAGCGTAACGCTCTGGCAGCACACCATGTCGATCTCGCCCGAGGCGGCCGTGGGCTGGAACAACTACGGCAGCGCGCACGACCGCGTGGCCCGCGTTTACGAGCAGGCGGGCGACGCGGCGGGAAGGCTGCGGCACAAGGAGATAGCGCTGGGCCTCTTCGACAACGCGCTGGCCTACAAGCCCGACTACTCGAGCGCCTTCTACAACCGCGGCACCACCTACAAGGACCTGGGCCGCTTCCAGGAGGCCGTGGCCGACTTCGACCAGGCCGTCCGCCTCGAGCCCGACCTGGCCGCGGCCTACCACAACCGGGGCATCTGCAAGGACAACCTGGGCGACTTCGCCGGGGCCATCGCCGACTTCGACATGGCCTTGCGCCTAGACCCGACCAGCTACCGGGTCTTCTCGGGCAGGGGCGTTTCCCGCGGCAAGAGCGGCGACCTCGAGGGCGCCATCGCCGACTTCAACCTCGGCATCGCCGCGCAGCCCAACAACCCCGAGGCCTACTCCAACCGCGGCTTCGCCAAGGTCTCGCAGGAAAAGTACCGCGAAGGCATCGCCGACTACGACATCGCCCTGGGCATGCGCCCCGACTACGCCGAGTGCCTGTTCAACCGCGGGCTGGCCTACTACCGCCTGGGCGAGTGGCAGAAGACGGCCGACGACCTGTCGAAGGCCCTGTCGCTCGACCCGGGCGGCGCCAAGGTGTCGCAGGCCACCAGCCACTACTTCCGCGGCCTGGCCCTGGCCCAGCTTGGCCAGCTAGAGCCGGCCTGCGCCAGCTTGCGCGCCTCCGCCCAGCTCGGCTACCAGCCCGCCGCGACGGCCGCCGCCGAGATCTGCCCTTGAGCCTGCCCCTCCTTTTCCCGAACGACCCAAAAACCGCCCGACATGGACGTGCCCATCGTCAACCGCTCGAAGCATCCCTTGCCCGAGTACGCCACCTCGCTTTCCGCCGGCCTCGACCTCCGGGCCAACCTCGACGCGCCGCTCGTGCTCGAGCCGCTGGGCCGCGCGCTCGTTTCCACCGGCCTGTTCCTGGCCCTGCCGCCGGGTACCGAGGCCCAGCTCCGCCCCCGCAGCGGCCTGGCCCTCAAGCATGGCGTAACCCTGCTCAACTCGCCCGGCACCATCGACGCCGACTACCGCGGCGAGCTGAAGGTGCTGCTGGTCAACCTCTCGGCCGAGCCGTTCAGCCTGCTCGACGGCGAGCGCGTCTGCCAGCTCGTGGTGGCCCGGCACGAGGCGGTCCGGTGGATGCCTTGCCACGACCTGCCCGCCACCGACCGCGGCCAGGGCGGATTCGGCAGTACAGGGCGCTGATCGACGCGGCTTTTGAAATTTGGCGGGCAAAGCGTAAATTTAAGGCTTTGCCGATGCCTAACTTATCACCGCGTCAAGATGAACAGCCACAAACTCAAGCAGTACCATTTCACCCAGACCGACTTCAGCCAACTGATGCTCAACCGCATCCGGCGCGTCCTGCTCATATGCAGCGCCTACGACGCCTTCATGCTTGAGGAGGATGGGCGCATCGAGGAGCAGATCTTCAACGAGTACGTGGCCCTGAACCTGCGCTATCCGCCCGAGTTCATCCAGGTCTCCTCGGCCGAAAAGGCCTTCGAGGAGCTGGAAAACTCGCACATCGACCTGGTGATCAGCATGCTCAACGTCGAGGGCATGGATACCTTCCAACTGGCCAAGAAGATCAAGAGCCTGCACCCGAACAAGCCCATCGTGGTGCTGACGCCCTTCTCGCGCGAGGTCTCGCTCAAGCTCAGCCGCGAGGATACCAGCGCCATCGACTTCGTCTTCTGCTGGCTGGGGCAGGCCGACATCCTCATGGCCATCATCAAGCTCATCGAGGACAGCATGAACGTGGAGCACGACTCGGACATGGGTGTTCAAGCCATTTTGCTGATAGAGGATTCCATCCGGTTCTATTCCAGCTACTTGCCGAGCATCTACAAGATCATCTTCACCCAGTCGAAGCGGTTCATGACCGAGGGGCTGAACGACCACCAGCAGATGCTGCGCATGCGCGGCCGGCCCAAGATCCTGCTGGCCACGAACTACGACGCCGCCGAGGCCCTCTACAACAAGTACAAGAACAACATCCTGGGCATCATCTCGGACGTGAGCTACAACCGCAAGGGCATCCGCGACGAAATGGCCGGCATCCGCTTCTGCCGCAAGGTCAAGGAGGAGAACAAGTACACGCCCATCCTGCTGCAGTCGTCGGACATGGGCTGGGTGGACCAGGCCCGGGAGTTGCAGGTGGGTTTCCTGCACAAGAAGTCCAAGGCCCTGTCGATGGAGCTGACCGACTTCATCACGCAGTTTTTCGCCTTCGGCAACTTCGTCTTCATCGACCCGCAGACGCACCATCCCATCATGGAGGTCTCGGACCTGAAGAGCCTCCAGCAGAACATCCACAAGGTGCCCGCGGCCTCGCTGGAGTACCACCTGAACCGCGACCATTTCTCGAAGTGGCTGAACGCCAGGGCCTTGTTTCCCATCGCCGAGCTGTTCAAGTACCTCAAGTACGACGACTTCCGCGACCTGAACCACGTGCGCACCTTCCTGTTCGACGCCATCGCGGGCTTCCGGGTCAACAAGGGCCGCGGGGTCATCGCCGAGTTCTACCGCGAGAAGTTCGACGAGTACCTGACCTTCACCCGCGTTGGCGAGGGCTCCATCGGCGGCAAGGCCCGCGGGCTGGCCTTCCTCGATGCGCTGATCAAGCGCAGCCGCGAGCTCGACGAGTACGCCGACGTGGTCATCTCGATCCCGAAGACCGTGGTGCTGACCACCGACATCTTCGACGAGTTCATGACGCAGAACCGCCTGCACGCCATCGCCCTCTCGGAGGCCGACGACCAGGAGATCCTCGATGCCTTCGTGGCGGCATCGCTGCCCGCGCGGGTGCTCAACGACCTGAGCAAGCTCATCACCATTGTGGGGCAACCGATCGCCGTGCGCTCGTCGAGCCTGCTCGAAGATGCTCATTACCAACCGTTCGCGGGCATCTATTCAACCTACATGATCCCCAAGATCAAGGACGATGTGCGGATGCTCCGGATGCTGACCACGGCCATCAAGAGCGTTTATGCCTCGGTCTATTTCGCCTCCAGCAAGGCCTACATGAACGCCACGGCCAACGTCATCGACGAGGAGAAAATGGCCATCGTCTTGCAGGAGGTCTGCGGCCAGAGCTATGGCGACCGCTTCTACCCCACGGTCTCCGGCGTGGCCCGCTCGGTCAACTTCTACCCGATCGCGCCCGAGAAGCCCGACGACGGCATCGCCAACATCTCCTTCGGCCTGGGCAAGAACACCGTCGAGGGCGGCGTCACGCTGCGCTTCTCGCCCGTCTATCCCGACAAGGTGCTCCAGCTTTCGACCCCCGAAATGGCCTTGCAGGAGACCCAGAAGAAGTTCTACGCCCTGAGCCTCGACCCCGAGCGGTTCCAGCCCTCGGTCAACGACGCCGTCAACCTCTTGCAGCTCAGCCTGCGCGAGGCCGAGAAGGACGGCTCGCTCGGCCCCGTGGCCTCGGTCTATGACTTCCAGAACAACATCCTCCGCGAAGGCAAGCATCATAAAGGAAAGCCTGTGCTGACCTTTTCCAACCTGCTCAAATACAACCAGTTTCCCTTGGCGGACATCCTCTGCCGCGTGCTGCGCGTGGGCCAGAAGGAGATGAACCAGCCCATCGAGATCGAGTTCGCCGTCAACCTCAACCAGCCCGAGGAGTCGCCGAAGGTGTTCTACCTGCTGCAGATTCGCCCCATCGTCAACAACACCGAGACCCTCTCGCTCGACCTGAGCGGCGTCAGGCCCGAGCAGACCGTGATCCTTTCGCGCGAGGCCCTGGGCAACGGCGAGATCAAAGGGCTTCAGGACATCGTCTATGTCAAGACCCAGAATTTCAAGCCCGAGAACAACCCCGAGATAGCCATGATCGTCAACCGGATCAACAACGACTTCGTCAAGCTCCGGCGCAACTACGTGCTCATCGGGCCGGGACGCTGGGGCTCGAGCGACCACTGGCTGGGCATCCCCGTGCGCTGGTCGCAGATTTCGGAGGCGCGGGTCATCATCGAGGCCGGACTGGCCAACTACCGCATCGACCCCAGCCAGGGCACGCACTTCTTCCAGAACCTGACCTCCTTCCGGGTGGGCTATTTCACCGTGAACCCCTACACCCTCGGCGGCGGCCACTACGACCAGGCCTACCTCGACAGCCTCGATGCCGTCTATGAGGACCACCTGGTGCGCCATGTCCGCGTCCCCGAAGGCGAGTTCGTGGCTCGCATCGACGGGCAAAGGCGCATTGGCGTCATCTACAAGGCCTCCGAAACCCAATCTGTCCCAACGGCCTACTAACGAATTGCAAAGGCTCCCGCGGCTGGCACGCCTTTGGCGGGCCTTAGACCGCTGGGCAAGCCGCCCATCCTCACAACCCCACACCCCGACACACCATGAAACGAAACCTACTTTTGCTGCTGGCCCTGCTGGCCTTCCTGACGACCTGGGCCCAAGGCCCCAACGGCGCCCATCTCAACGTCCGGATGTGGGACGGCGCGCCCTGCACCGTCATCCTGGGCCGCGAAGCCTTCATGCAACCCTCGCCCGAGGTGACCCTCAACGACATCCAGCCGGGACGCTACCGGCTCCAGGTCTTCCGAAACGCCTTCGCGGGGCGCCCCGGCGAGCTTTTCTACGACGAGATGGTCGATTTCATGCCGTTCCAGCGGGTGGCCCTCGTGGTGCGCGGGCCCAACCAGGCCGAGGCCTTCGTCGAAAACGGGAACGCCCCCCGCGTGGTCAACAGCAACGCCTACTACAACGGCAACAACGGGGGCCGAGGGCAGAACCAGGGCGGCGGCCGCTTCGTCGATCCCTACCAGCCCGTGGGGCCGCCTTGCATGAACGACGCCCAGTTCGGGATGCTGCTCAGCACCATCGAGAACATGCCCTTCGACGAGAACCGCCTCAACGTCGCCAAGCAGGCCACCGCCGACAACGGCATCAACGCCCAGCAGGTCCGCGAGATCGTCGCCCGCCTGACCTTCGAGTCCGCCAAGCTCGACTTCGCCAAGTACGCCTACGGTTTCACCGTCAACCCGCAGGACTACTTCATCGTCAACGACGCCTTCACCTTCCCCAGCAGCGTCAACGAGCTGAGCCGCTACATCGCCAGCGTCAGGGGCTACTGATCGCGTGGACTTCACGAAAAAAGACTTGACCTTCCGTGAAATTCGGATGAAAAGACAGGCTTGTGGAGCGGGACGGGCGAATCCCGAAGGGATGGATGGTCGTGGCCAGCCACGCGCGTAGGTCGGAGCGAATCCCCCGAAGGAGTGGCCTTTTCCGGCTCTTCCGCCCGATCTGGGCAATTTCACCCTTCGATGGCTTGGCTCTGCTTTCTACCTTCATGGCATCCCTTTTCTGGCTTGGTCGGGCCTTCATGGCAATCCTTCATTTTTGAACGTGGCTGGGTAGGAAAAGACCCGAGCCCGCGTCCTTCCCACTTTCCAAGGGAAAGCGGGAAGGGCGCGGGCTCGGGGAAATCGAAAGGAAGCGGGAGGCCGCCCAAGGGAATCGGGACGGGGCGTCGCGCCCCGCGCGGCATCCCAGGGCTATTAGCGCTTGATGAACTTCATCACGCGGTTGCCTTCTTCCGTTTGCACGTTGATGAAGTAGGTGCCGGCGGCGAGGTTCGCGACGTTAACCTCCTGGGTCGTGAAGCCGCTCTGGACGGTCTGGCCCAACAGGGTCGTGATCTGGTAAGACTGCACCGGGGCAGCGCTGTTGATGAACAAGGTCTCAGCGGTAGGGTTGGGGAAGACGCTCAAGGCCAATGCGTTGTCCAGCCCGTTGACGGAGTTAACGTCACCAGCACCGAGAATTACGTTGCCCAAGGCGGCTTCGTTGGCAGGGTTGGCATTCAAACCCATGACGATAAAACCGTACTGGATCACCAAGCCAGTGGCCAACTCCGCGGCCGTGGCGCTGACGGAGAACTGTCCGCTCGTCGGAAGGTCAAAAATTTTGGATCCATTGAAAGCATCGCCGTAGCCGGCATTCGGATCAAGCGCTTTGATGAAGTACTTGACCGTGTAAGAATCGTCCAAGGTGTAAGCCTCCACGGATCCGGAGAAGGTCATGTCCTGGCCGTTGAAGGTGGCTCCTGGCTCTACGAAAGTCAAGGCCTCCATCATCTTGACACCTTCTCCCGTCGCCGGGTCGATCCAGTAATCGTCCCCAGGGTTGTTGGCGTAGGTGTTGAAATTGGGGTACAGGGTGATCGTGTTGGCGGTGGCGTCAGGCACTGATTTCAAATCAGCAACTCCCCAGGCGGAGCCCAACTCGAAACCACCACTCAAATTGGTAACGTTCATGTAGCCAATCCAGGCGGCGCTGCCGCTGACTTGGACGTTGTTCTGCGCGAAGGCCATGGGCAACGCGAAAACCGAGAGGAAGAGGAAAGTAAAAGTCTTTTTCATGATGCTGTTTTTTTGTTGTTTAGAAATGTGAGACAATATTTCGAATGGAAAGGCGCAACCGCGCTAGCACAAACTAAATTTACACGCCACCAAAGGTTCTGGACAATCCGTCAGGCGTTCGATTTGACGGTTCTTGGAAAGAGCAGGCAAAGACTATGCACGGCAATGCCTGCAAAGTATTCCCGAAAATGAAGTGGGAAGATTTACTTTTCAAAATGTTTTCATGCCTATTTTCCGTGTTCGGGAGACTCTCGTGCCTAGAAATCTCTTTACCGAAAGGAACACCAAAACCTGATTTCATCTTGTTTGGGAAAGTCGTCACCAAGCAAACGAGATGGGGAATTTCTTCACCTTCCGCCAAACTGACAGCGCCCGCCCCCCTCGACTTTCCGGGCCACCACTCCCCACCTGCCGCTGCCTGTGTAGAGCCCCCACCGGCATAGGCCCTGCAATTCCGAGGATTTGAAGGAAAGCAGGCGCAAATAAGGCGGTTGATTTTATTCTCACAAAATACACATTTGATTTAACAAAAGCAAGCGCTTGGGCGAAAGTTTTCCGCACGCCGCTTGTCCTGCTTCCTGGGTGGCACATGAAGCGTAAGCAACATCTTGGCCTTCAGTTGATTGCCAAAAGCTGCGAGCACTCCCTTCAGCGCGGCTCCCTGACTTTCCCGTTTCGCGTTACAGCGTCAGACCTTGTGGCGCGGAACAGGTTCGCTTGATGCTTGGGCTGTTTCCAACGTTCGCCTGTGGCCATATTTGCCAATAATGAATGCCCCGAAGCCAGAGGCAAGCCCAATTCTTTCGCCTGCCGGATTCAAGAAAAAATGCGACAAAGGTCTTTGTCGGTTGATAATAATTCGGGATTCTTGGATCATGCTTGTGGTATAACACCATTGGGCGCGGTCTAAAAAGGTCATTTCTAAAATTCGCTTTCAAAAATTTTCTTTGACTATCAATTGGTTACAAATAGAAAAATGCAAATAATGGTTTTTATGCTGGACTCACACTTGCTTATCGCATGTGGTTTTTCCTTGCAAATCGCCGTCCCATTCATCCCCTCTAATTTTGATTTCAAAAAAAATTCGTGCCCTTCGTGCCTTTCGTGGACAAATCCGCTCCAAGGACAAAAATGGGTGCGGTCTAAAAAGGTCATTTCTAAAATTCGCTTTCAAAAATTATCCTTGACTATCAATTGGTTACAAATAGAAAAATGCAAATAATGGTTTTTATGCTGGACTCACCATTTGCTTTCGATGGTGCAATGTCCCAAGCACCCATTTCCGACAAATTCGGGCTATTCTGACAATGCCCGTCGCAGGCCAATTCCGCCCCTTCAGGGCTGGGTGGTTGGGTGGCTTGTTCTGGATGGGCTTCACCCATCGCTTTGCTATTGCGCCCCTTCGGGGCTTTCGGGGCGAAGCCCGCGCATCCGAAAGGGGCATAGCCCTGACGTCTTGCGCCCAGTCGCGTTCGGATGTTTCACCTTCGAAAGCAACTGGATATAAAAAACTGCATTTCGAGAGTTCTTGGCAAAAAACATCAAAACACAACGCGAAACACGGCTCAACAGGCAGAAAAACCACCGCGGTCCGTTCGGAGCTCACTGTCCCTGCCCAGCCTTGCGGCGGCGCCAGCTCTTGACGGCCATCCAGACCACGAAGCCGATGACGCCCAGCAGCATGAGCATCGGGGCGAAGATGTTCAGCATCAGGACCAGGCCCATGAAGCGGCCGGACTCGTCCTGGACGGCGAAAAGGTCGCGGGTGCGGAAGGGCAGGAAATCGACCACTACCTGGGCCCCGGCGTCGATGCTGTCGGCCTGGGCGTAGAAGGTCTCGGCATTGCGGGCCGCACGGTCGAAGCGGTAGCGGTCGATCCGGGTGCCGAAGCGCAGCAGGATGTTGTCGGAAGGGCCGGGCTCCAGGTTGGCGAAGTCGAGCACGAGCTCCTGCCGGAAAGGATGCTTGCGGAAAAGGCTGTCCGGCTCGATTCCGGTGATGTCGCCCAGGGTCAGGCCCTGCATGGCCTTGATGAAGACGCGGCCCGAGCCAATGTCGCCCGCCCAGGCGTTGCCCGATTCGAGCAGGTAGATGAAGCCGTTCACCTTGTCGAGGTTGTAGCCCTCGCGCACCAGGGCGTCGTTGGTGTTCACCATGAAGTAAACTTCCAAGAGTGTGAGGGTATCTGGCTTGAAATCAGCTTCCCAGACGTGCCAGTTCGCGGCGCTCTCGTAGGAGTAGGCGCTCTCGTCGGCCAGCCAGCGGGTCTCGACGGGCAGGCCGTCCACCCGCACGCGCAGGGCCGCGAGCGAGTCGAAACGCACATGGTACGGCCCGGGCGTGTCGCTGTCGTAAAAGGCGTTGACGGGATAGCCCACCCGCAGCCGGGCGCTCTGGTGGCCGAGGTTGCGCATGTAGTACTGGCCCTTGACGACGGCGAAGCCCTCGTAGAGCAGTATCGTAACGACTTCATGCTCCATGCGCACCGAGTCGAGCAGGCTCGCGTCTTCGGGGAAGAAGAGCTGGAGGCCCTGCCCGGCGCCCGCGTTGAAGAAGCCTGGAGCCGCGGCGTTGGGGAACGCCTTGAAGGACAGCAGCAAAAACGGAATCAGCCAGAAAATGCTTCGCATGGCTCAGGAGTTTTTTTCGTGGTTCAGGGCAAGGCGCGAGGCGGCCATCCAGTGGTCGTACTCGGCCTCTAGTTCGGCGTTGGCCCCGCGCATCGGCGCGACGACGCGGTCGGACCAGTCGAGATACTCCATGCGGCGCTCCCAGCTCCAGGTGTGTGGCGGGGCCGTCACCATGGCCTTGACGTTGGAGGCCTTGTCGGCGATCTTGACCAGCCGCGCCTTGGCGGACTTGTGGGCAGCGTGCTCCACCTGGAGGCGCTTGCGCTCGTCGCTGGGCAGGCTCTTGTCGTCCGACAGCTCGGCCACCAGCGCGGCCACCTCGGCGCCGAAGCGCTGCTCCAGCTCGGCGAGCGTGGTGGCGGTGTCCTCGACGGTGTCGTGGAGGACGGCGGCCAGGAGGGTCGCGAGGTCGTCCACGCCCGCTCGGGCGAGCATGTCGGCCACCTCGATCAGGTGGTTGACGTAGGGCGTGCGGTCGGCATCCTTGCGGCGGTGCTTGCTGTGCTTGCGGGCGGCGAAGTCGAGGGCGGCGAGAAGCGAGCTCAGTGGATTCATGGCGGTTTTGGTTGGCGAAAAACGCAGGTTGGAGGCAAAGGTAAGCAAAAACGGTCGTCAGGAAGCCTAGCGCGGGGGCAGGTAGCGAAGCTCGAGCAGCACCGAGCGGTTGCGCTGCTTGCCTTCGGGTCCGTCGTCCGGGGCCAGGGGCTGCGCCTCGCCGAGGGCTTGGGCGTCGGCCAGCAGGCTTGGGGGCCATCCCGCCTCTTGGGCGAGCCAGTCTTGCACGGCCCGCAGCCTCCGCTGGCTGAGGCGGAGGTTGTAGTCGTCGGGGGCGTCGCTGTCGGCGCGGGCGACAAGGCGCAGGCTCTGGACCTGCCCGGCGGGCAGGCTGTCGCGCAGGGCCTGGAGCTGGGCCAGGGCGTCGGGGCGCAGGGCGTGGCTGTCGGAGTCGAACAGCAGGGCGAGCCGGGCCTCGCGGGGCGAGCCGAGGATCGGCCGCAGGGGCTGGGGCGGAGGCTCGTCGGCCAGCGGGGGCAGGGCAAGCGGTAGCTCCCGCTCGGTATAGACCGAGCTGTCCGCCTCGGCAGGAACCGCTTGTCGGTAAGGGACTTTCCCCGGCAGCTTGACCAGAAGCTCCAAGCTCCCCATCTCGGTGGTAACGAGCAGGAACTCGCCCGTGAGGCGGTTGCTGGTGGCCGTCGAAAGGGTCTCGCGGCCCTTGAGCAGGCTGACCTGGCCGCCGACGGGCCGCCCGAGCGAGTCGGCGACCTGCCCGCGGACCACGCGGACGGGCACGGGCCGCAGGCGGGGATCCGTGCCTTGGAGGTCGGCGTGCAGGATGTCGTCGTCGCGGACGAAGTAGGCGTCCTTGCCCGTCCCGGCGACCACGAACCCGAAATCGTCGCGGGAGGTGTTGAACGGCTCGCCGATGTTGAAGATCGGCCCGTGGCTGCCGTCGGGCCCGAGGGTGGTCTTGAAGATGTCCAGCCCGCCGAATCCGCCCAGGCCGTCGCTGGCGAAATAGAGCGTCCGCCCGTCGGCGGCCAGGAAGGCCGAGCGCTCGTCGCCGGGCGTGCTCAGGGGCATCTTGGCCACGGGCTGCCAGAGGCCGCCGACCTTGCGCGAGAAGAAAAGGTCCATCGCGCCCTGGTAGTCGTAGCCGAAGGCCACGATGAAGAGGTCCTCGGCCGGGGAAACGCACATGCCATCGGTGGCCAGGCTGGAAGAATGCCGGGCGTGCTCGGCGAAGAAGTCTCCGATGCCCTGGCCCAGGCCGCTCATGCGGTCCCAGCGCTCACCGTCGAGGGTGGCCATGTAGTAGGGCCCTCCGGTCACCTGCCAGCCCGATCGCCAGCTCTGGAAGTAAACCCGCTGGCCATCAGGCGAAAAGACAGGCTCGTCCTCGCCGCGGGAGGTGTTGACGGGGGCAGGTATCGCGGTTGGCGCCTGCCACTGTCCCTCGACCTGGCGGGCGTGGTAGAGGTCGCCGTCGAACTGCCGCTTGCCGAAGAGCACCCTGGGCTCGCCCGTCCAAGGCTGTCCGCCGCGTGTGCTCATGAAGTAAAGGTCGCGTCCATCGGGCGCAACGTTCAGGTTCACTTCGCGGTAGGGCGTGTTGAGAGCGTGCAAGTTCGTCAGGGCGACTCGTTCGGGGTGGCGCAGGATCTCGGGTGGCTCCTGCTGTGCCGCCGCGGCGGTGGGCCAGAGGGCCAGCAGCATGAGCAGGCGAAGCCAGGCTCGGGCGTTGTGGTGCATGCGCTGGTCGGTTCAGGCCTCGAGGTCGGGCTGGGCCAGGCACTCCTCGACACGGAACTGGACGATGCGGGCCAGGAGTCCGTAGGGGATGGGCTTGCCCAGGGGAAAGCGAACGGCGCCCCGGCTCTGCGGGAAAGCGGCCAGCTCGACCTGGAACTTTTCGATGCCGGAGGGCGTCGGGTAGAAGCCGATGTGGGTCTTGAAGGCTCCGAAATAGACCAAGGGGCGCTTCTTGAGCCGGTAGCCCGGCATCCCGTAGGCGAAGCGCTCGACGGCGTCCGGAGCGTTCGCCTTGACCAGCTCCCGCAATTTCACCAAGATTTTGCGGACATTCGCCGGGCGCTCGGCGATATAGGCATCAACAGTTTTCATGTGTCGCGAATGAGAGGTTCGAAAGGCCTGGCTGGGGCAGGGCCGACTGGCCGCCACCAGGCTTTCCAACAAAGATAAAGAAAGAAGCAGCGCGGACAAGGCAAAAAAAGGTTCTTTAAAAGAGTGAGGGTAGCGCAAGAAGGATTGACAGTGGTAAAATCAAGTTTTCCGTTCAATACGCACCTGCTGTTTCTCAACAGCGGGTGCATAGCATACCGCCCACGAGTTCAAAAAAACGCCAAGCCGCTTGCTTTTCCAAAGTACAGCGCGTATCTTTGGCTATCGTCAATTTCCAACCCCTGATGATCAAGCTACCCTTCAGAACTGCGGATGTCCAGGGCCAAAACCGGCCGCCGAACTTCCCAAACCTGTCGATTCGAATTTTGACGGATGGGCGCGGCTTCTGGAGCTGTGCATAAAATTCGTAATGCACAATTGTGCTTTTGGGTAGGAATTGAGGATGGTGGAAGTAATGACGTTATGGCTTATGAAAATTAGATGATAGAGGAAAAAGAAAATATTGAGGAAATTTTAAAAAAACATAATGTAATCGGTCAAAATGATACGATTGAAAATTTCTTTTTATTGCCTTACGATGAAATATTTAAAAAATTGCAAACTTTTTTTATTTCACTACGAAACTATTTCAAACCAATACCTGAAAAACAATCGGATAGATTATTTTTTTATGTTCTTTACTTAATAACTTTTTCCGATTTTTTCTATGCGTTTCAGAAATCAATTGACAATTATGAAATAAAAACAAATGCAAAAAGAATCATAAACGACATTAATAATTTGATAATTAAAGAACTTTCACCCTATATTTTATCTTTCTTTAATTGGGATTTTAATCGCAGAATTTGGAAAAAATATAATAATGGATACAAAACTGAATATATTAAATCTACAATTTTAGAAATTGATAACGAAATAAAAGGGAACAGTGAAGCTGCATTAAAAAAATATATAGAATTGTTTTTTGAATTTATTCTAGAAAATTTAGATAAGATTTTAAAAGATTTTCATGAAATTCAACATGAAAGTTTGATTGCAAAAAAAAACGACGCATATAAATTTAGAAATGATTTATCAGAAATACTTGAAAATAATAAATTGAATGAATTTATAGATAGTGCTTTAGAAAATCAGTTTTTAGATCTTTATAAACCAATTGCAAACAGTTTTATTGAGGGAATAATCAAATCTAATGGTAGATTTGATTATTTACTTTACTCTTTTATTGATGCTCAAAGTCAATATAAAAATTTGTTAGAAAATCAGTTAAAAATTACAGAAAATATTGATGATTTACCAATTGCAGACTTAAAAAATGCACTTTCAAAAAAGGAAATCAAGTATTTTATAAATAAATTAAATACCTATTTTGCATCTGTTCCAAATGTTCTAATTAAAAATACAAATGAAGCCTTTTATCACATTTTTATTCATATAATTTTAAAATTGTTAGGCTGTGACATTCAATCAGAAGTCCAAACAAATGTTGGTAGAATTGACGCTGTTTTGAAAACTAATAATTACATTTACGTGATAGAATTTAAAATTTCATCAGCACAAAAGGCAATGAAGCAAATAGAAGATAGGAAATATTCTCAGCAATTTGAAATGCAAAATAAAGAAATTTTGTTGCTAGGAATTTCTTTTGATAATAATACTATGACAATTGATGAAAATTATGAACTTAAACAAATTGAGAACAATAAAAAGCGATAACATGTATTAACAAAAAACTTCCGACTTTCGTACCAACTTTGTACTTTGGTGGCTTCAACGAGCTGAATTGCAAAATTGAAACGAAAGTGCTGTAAATCCAGCAACTACGACTACCATTTTTCGTTAGCTGCAATTACAAACATGAGTGACTAAATAAAAACTATGGATAATTTAGATAATATAAAACTGATAATTTCAAATCAAAATGTAGATGAAAATGAATATATCAAAAGTATCGGTAGATTTATTGACTTAGCAGCATCACTTAACAAAATTCAAGAGATTGATTTTGCCATTGAAAACCTTAACGATAACAAATCAAAAATTACACTTAAGGAAAATCTTTGTTTGTTTCATTATTTTTTATCAATTGCATACAGCGATAAGCATAAAATAGAAATTGCTCAAACAGAAAAAGACTGGAATTGGGAACAAGAAATTATTGCAAAAGAAATTACACATTTACGTCTTGCTTACTCATTTCGCACTAATAAAACTGAAAATAGAATAATTTCAAGCATTTTGACAAATTTAGCTAATAGACTAAACAATTTGGGTCGGTTTATTCTTGCGCTTGATTATTGGAATGAAGCATGTAAAATTGACAATGAAACAGGAATGCCATTAATAAATAAAGCAAATAGTCTTATGCTTTATGCTTTAAATTATTTAACTCAACCAAAATACCAAGTTGCTTATATTCAATTAGCTCATCAGTATTTTATAGCCGGTTTGAATAAATTTGTTTTTGATGAATACAAGGCTGATGTTTTAGCAAGATTAAATGCCATAGAAACAAATTATGCTCAATCTCTTGACTACAAATTTTATCGTGATGACTTTGAAGAAACCACCGAAAATAGTGAATATCTTAAATGGTGCATAGAAAAAGAGCTTTGCTTAAATCCACTTTCTAATATTGATGTTCGTTTATCAAGCAGTAAAGATGACATTATTCTCAAAGGAAGCTCAAATGCGTCATTCGTAAACTTTTTTGAAAATATTAAGCAAGATTACAGATTCGCACGTTTTGAGTTTTATCAATCGTTTAATTCCAAATTTTCAAAACAACAAAAAAAAACTTCCTTTTCAAATACATATGCAATATTTGATAAATTAGGCTACTTGATAAATGGAATTTTTCAACTAAATTTTAAAAACGACAGAGTAACATTTAGCAGAATTTGGTTTACTAATTTAAACAAAAACAAAGGTCTATCCTCTGTTTTTACAGAAAGCAGAAATTTAATGTTGAGAGCATTATATTGGGTTAGTAAAGATATATATATGAACGAAGACGGATTTAAAAATTTGATTGAACCCAAAGCAAAAGAAATTAATACTATAAGAAATTTTATTGAGCATAAAAGTTTTGATTTTGGAGAAAGAACAGAAGATAATTTTACATTTCATATACCAGAAAGCGTATTTGATGAATATATGTTTAAGCTTTTGCGTTTGGTAAGAGAGAGTATAATTTATATTGCTTGTGCAACAAATGTTACAACTAAGTAGGCTCCGCTAAAAAACCCACAACCAACTAGCTTTCAAAAAACTAAGCCCAATTCCATTATCCAAGCGCAAGATTTTTGGAACCTTGGCCCTGAAAACCTTGCGCCTATGTTCAAATACACGCCTCAGAAGCAGCTCAGCCTGGAGAGATTCCGGCTGGAGGCCCAAAAGAGGGCCTTCGTGCAGGGCTTCCTGCCCAAAAACCGAAAAGCCGGGACCTGGGTCTCGGCTTTTCGGTTTTTCGGGCACTCTGGGCCCCTAGGAGAGCATCAGCCAGTCCTCGGCCGCTTGGAGGTCGTCGAAGTAGCTCATGGCGAAGGCGTTGGCATCGGCTTCTTCCATCGCCTGCTCGATCGAAAGCTGGGCGATGAAGTCGTTGCTGACCATGAAGGCTATCCGTCGCAGCCCGTTGGCGATCAGCGCCGGGACGACCTGCGTGCCCACCCAGGCCTGCATGTCGGGCGGGATGGTGTAGTGGAACTCCCGCGTGTCGATCATCAGCGAGTGGTAGGGCGACATCAGCGAGTGGGAAACGTAGAAATCGTTCACGGATCGGAACTCCTTGTCGGTCAGGCGGATGCTGTCGGCTGTCCATACGGCTTTCAGCAGCGAGCGCTCGGCGTCGTACCCGATGTCGATGTAAGGTCTTTCTAGCACTTTTTCGATACCCATGGCGTTTCGTTTTGGTGGACGTTGTGGCGGCACGCAATGTCGTCGTGCCCGCTTTCCTCCAAAGATAGGGCAAATTGGAATACTTTGTACCCGTCCTCGGCTGCCCAGGCTGGCGCGTTGTCCGTTCGCTGGCCATTTTTCTGGCGGCAGCGCGCCGAACTCTGGCCTGGGGGCTTATCTTCGCGGGCACATCAAAATCTCCCGAAGATGAACCCGAAGACCATCGCCCTGGTGGCGCACGACAAGATGAAGAAGGACATGGTGGAATGGGTCCACTGGAACAAGGAGCTGCTGGCCCCGCACAAGCTCGTCTGCACGGGCACCACGGGGCGGCTCATCCAGGACACCCTCATCCGCGAGCGCGAGAACCTGCCCCGCAAGGATTTCGAGGTCGTCCGCCTGAAGTCGGGTCCGCTGGGCGGAGACCAGCAGCTCGGGGCCATGATCTGCGAGGGCAAGATCGACCTGCTCATCTTCTTCTGGGACCCCATGCAGCAGCAGCCGCACGACGTGGACGTCAAGGCCCTGCTCCGCATCGCCGTCCTCTACAACATCCCCACGGCCTCCAACCGCTCGACGGCCGACTTCCTCATCTCCTCGCCCTTGTTCGAGGGCGCGTACAAGCCCGTCCTCAAGGACTACAAGGAGTACATCCTGCGCTCGGTGGACGAGCCTTGAGCCGTTGCCCCCTTCGCCCCAAAAGCCCCGGCTGGCCCGGGGCTTTTTTGGGGGCCTATGGCGGAGGATGCCGCCACCACCGGCGCGATCTGCCAAAAATGATAGCCTTCGCCGGGCCCGATCCTTGGCTACTGCGGGGGCCTTGGAGGGCGAGCCGCAAATTTTCCGGGCATGGAGGCGCCACGGCCGGAGGGCCTGTCCCACTTTTTGTTAATTTTAGCAAAAATGGGCGCGCATGAAACGAATCTTCACCTTAGCCGGGGTGGTTTTCCTTTGGGTCTGGGGGAGCATCCTCCAGGCCCAGAACATCAGCTTCAGCTACCTGACCATCGAGGACGGGCTTTCGCAAAGCACCTGCTTCGATGTGCAGCAGGACACCACCGGGCTGGTCTGGATCGCCACCCACGACGGGCTGAACCGCTTCGACGGCTACAAGTTCCGGGTGTTCCGGCAGCAGGCAGGCGACAGCGCTTCCCTTTGCAACAGCATCGTCCGCTGCCTGCAACTCGACGGCAGGGGCACGCTCTGGGTGGGCACCGCGGGCGGAGGCCTCGCGCGCTGGCTGGCCGAGAGCGAGACCTTCCGCAACTTCGCCCCGAACGACCCGGCCCGCCCCGGCCTGGGCCACGGCATGATCCGCAACATGAGCCTCCACCAGGGCCACATCTGGCTGGCCACCGACCAGGGCCTGAGCCTGCTCGACTGGCGGACGGAGCAGTTCGTTGAGCTGCCCCCGGCCTTCGGCAGGCTCGCGCGCCTGGCCTGCCACGATGTCCAGGAGACCCCGAGCTGGGTCTTCGTGAGCACCGACGCGGGCCTCTTCCGCTACGACAAGGCCAGCCAGCGCATCGAGCGGATGCGGCCGCCGGCCTTCGCGCCTGCGACGCCCGACAGCCTGGCCTCGGTGGACCTGGAGCTGGGCCCCGACGGGTTCCTCTGGGTGGCCTTCAACAGCGGGCTGGGCAGGTTCTCCATCGAGCAGGGCCGCTTCGTCGAGCATTTCGCGCCGGGCGACGGCTCGGGCCTGCCCCTGCCGCACCAGACGGTGCTGAAGGTCTTCTTCGACAGCCGCGGCAACCTCTGGGTAGGAACCAGCGACGGCCTGGTCGTCCGCGAGGCCTCCACGGGCAGGGCCAAGGCCTTTAGCATGGACGACGGCCCGGGCAGTATCCTGCACAACAACATCGCCAGCCTCTACGAGGACGAGGCCGGAGTGGTCTGGGTCGGGGCCTGGGAGATGGGCATCAGCAAGCACGACCCCTACGCCCGCAAGTTCCGCCTGGTGGAGTCGGACGGCAGGCCCGACCTGCCCGCGCGCACCGTGCGCATGGTCTTCCCCGACCGCGACAGCGTGCTCTGGATCGGCTACGTCGAGGGCGGGCTGGCGCGGCTGGACCGGAGCACGGGCCGCTTCGACCACTACCACGAGCGGCTGCCAGGCGCCTCGGCCCTGCCCGACTACACCGCCTCGGCGCTCTGCCTGGCCCGCGACGGCACGCTCTGGGTGGGCACCTGGGGCCACGGCCTCCAGCGCGGAGTCTGGCACGACTCCGCCCGGCGCGACAGCGTGGCCGCGTGGGTCGAGTACTCGCGCGAAAGCCGCGGGCTGGCCCACAACGCCGTGCAGGCGATCCTCGAGGACAGCCGGGGCCTGCTCTGGGTGGCCACGGGCGAGGGCCTGGACGTGCTGGACCCCGCCAGCGACAGCCTCTACCACCTGCTGAACCTGCCCGGCCAGACGGCCAGCAGCATCCAGGGCGCCCTGGTCGAAGACCGCTGGGGGCAGGTCTGGGCCGGCTCGTGGGGCGGGCTGCACCGCGTGCGGGTCGAGGGCCCGGGGCGCTTCGCCGTCGAGACCTTCACCCACGCCCAGCACGGCCTGCCCGACGACCGCGTCATCTCGATGGACTACGACGGCCAGGGCCGCCTCTTCGTGGGCACCTTCGGCGGGGGGCTGGCCGTGCTGACGGACCTGCGCCAGCAGCCCCGGAGCCAGGCGTTCGCCGAGCGCGACGGCCTGGCCAACAACGTGGTCTATGGCCTCCACCTCGACCCGGCCAGCGAGCAGCTCTGGGCCAGCACCAACAAGGGCCTCTCGCGCCTGGACCTGCGCCAGGGGGGCCTGGCCAACTACGACGTCTCGCACGGCCTCCAAAGCGACGGCTTCTTCTGGGGCGCCTCGGCCCGGGGCGCCAGCGGCGAGCTTTTCTTCGGGGGGATAAAGGGCCTGAACGCCTTCTTCCCCTGGGAGGTCAAGGACAACCCCTACATGCCCCGGGTCGCGGCCACCGACCTGAAGCTCTACAACGTCTCGCTCGCGCCTTCGCCCGACGGCATCCTCAAGCGCTCGGTGGTGCTCTCGCAGTCGATCGAGCTCTCGTACCAGGACAAGGTCATCGCCATCGAGTTCGCGGCCCTGCACTTCAGCGTGCCGGGCAACCACTTGTACGCGTACCGGCTGCTGAACTTCGACGACGAGTGGATCTACACCGACGCCAAGAACCGCCTGGCCACCTACACCAACCTCGACCCGGGCCGCTACGTCTTCCAGGTCAAGGCCACCAACAGCGACGGCGTCTGGAGCGACCATGTGCTGAGCCTGGAGCTGGTGGTGCTGCCGCCGTTCTACGCTACCTGGTGGTTCCGGCTGGCCCTGGGGGCGGCGCTGGCCTTCATGGCCTTCACCTTCTACAAGGTGCGGGTGCGGCGCATCAAGGAGCACAACCGCGAGCTCCAGCGGCTGGTGGGCGTGCGCACGGCCGAGCTGGTCCACAAGAACCAGGAGCTCGAGGCCAAGCACCTGGAGCTGGAGCAGAAGAACGCCGAGCTGGAGCAGCAGAAGGAAGAAATCATGAGCCAGAACGAGCAGATTTCGTCGCAGCGCGACCAGTTGGAGAAGCGCAACGCCGAGGTCTCGAAGCAGCGCGACTTCATCGGCTACCAGCACGAGGAGATCAAGTCGAGCATCCGCTACGCCCAGACCATCCAGGAGGCCATGCTGCCGTATCCGTCGGAGCTGCACGACCGCTTCGAGTGCTTCCTGCTCTTCCGCCCGCGGGACATCGTCTCGGGCGACTTCTACTGGTTCGCCGAGCTGGACGTGCCCGGGCAGGGCACGCTCTGGTACCTGGCCGTGGCCGACTGCACGGGGCACGGGGTGCCGGGGGCGTTCATGTCCATGATCGGGCTGCGGCTGATACGGCAGGTGCTGGTCGAGGAGCGCGAGCCGGACCTTGGGCGGGCCCTGCTGCGCGTCAACCAGATGCTGGTCTGGGCCTTGAAGCAGAAGCAGAGCGAGAACGACGACGGCATGGACGTCTGCCTCTGCTGCCTGCGCCCCGAGAGCGGCCGGGTGGAGTTCGCCGGGGCCAAGCGTCCGCTCTACCACTACCAGGCGGCCACGGCCAGCACGCGGGTGCTGCGGGGCGACCGCTTTTCCATCGGCGGCAAGCGCGACAAGCCGGGCATGTTCTTCCAGACCCAGCGCTTCGAGATGGAGCCGGGCGACGCCGTGTATCTGAGCTCCGACGGTTTCGTGGACCAGAACGACCGCCACCGCAAGAAGATCGGCTCGCGGATGCTGCTCGAAAGGCTGGACCAGATCGGGGCGATGCCCATGGCCGAGCAGGGCCGGCTGCTCGACCAGATGTTCGACCAGCACATGCTGGGCGTGGAGCAGCGCGACGACGTGAGCCTCATCGGGCTGCGCTGCCCCTTGGGATAGATGGGCTTTTTTTCCAATCGCGGAAAAAAGGCTTACTTTTGGCCACCAAAAACCTAGCAGGCCCACAAAACATGATTTCAGTCAATGACCTGAGCGTCCGCTTCGGCGGATTTACCCTCTTCGACAGCATCTCCTTCATGGTGAACCCCCGCGACCGCATCGGCCTGACGGGCAAGAACGGAGCCGGAAAATCCACCCTCCTGAAAATCTTCGCCGGCGAGCAGGCCCCCTCGCAGGGGCAAGTCGTCGTGCCGCAGGATGTCCGCGTGGGCTACCTGCCCCAGGACATGGAGCACGCCAACGACAAGACCGTTTACGAGGAGGCCAAGCTGGCCTTCGACCTGGTGCTCAAGATGGAGGCCGAGATCGACAACATCAACCACCAGCTCGAGACTCGCGACGACTACGAGTCGAAGGCCTACATGGACCTGATCGAGCGGCTGACCCACCTGAGCGAGCGCCTGGACCTGCTCGACGCCGCCCACATGGACGCCGAAATCGAGAAGACCCTCCTGGGCCTGGGCTTCGAGCGCGAAGACCTCGCGCGGCCCACCTCCGAGTTCAGCGGCGGCTGGCGCATGCGGGTGGAGCTGGCCAAGATCCTGCTCCAGAAGCCCGACGTCTTCCTGCTCGACGAGCCCACCAACCACCTCGACATCGAGTCCATCCAGTGGCTGGAGAGCTTCCTGAGCGACTATCCGGGCGCCGTGGTGCTGATCTCGCACGACCGCATCTTCCTGGACACCATCACCAACCGCACCATCGAGATCAGCATGGGCCGGATCCACGACTACAAGGCCTCCTACTCGAAGTACCTCGAGCTGCGCAAGGAGCGCCGGGGCACCTTGCAGGCGGCCTACGAGAACCAGCAGAAGATGATCGACGACACCGAGCGCTTCATCGAGCGCTTCCGCTACAAGGCCTCGAAGGCCGCGCAGGTGCAGTCGCGGGTCAAGATGCTCGACAAGATCGAGCGCGTGGAGCTGGACGACGAGGACAAGGCCACGCTGGCCTTCCGATTCCCGCCCGCGCCCCGGGCCGGCACCGTGGTGGTCGAGGCCAAGGACCTGCGCAAGGCCTATGGCGACCACCTGGTCTTCGAGCACGTGGACCTGGTCATCGAGCGCGGCGAGAAGGTCGCCTTCGTGGGCCGCAACGGCGAGGGCAAGTCCACCCTCTCGAAGATCATCCTCGGCCAGCTCGAGCACCAGGGCAAGATGAAGCTCGGCCACAACGTCCGCATCGGCTACTTCGCCCAGAGCCAGGCCCAGGAGCTCGACGTCAACAAGACCGTCTTCGAGACCCTGGACGACGTGGCCGCGGGCGACATCCGCAAGCGCGTGCGCGACATCCTCGGCTCGTTCCTGTTCAGCGGCGAAGAGGTGGACAAGAAGGTCGGCGTCCTCTCGGGCGGCGAGCGCGGGCGCCTGGCCCTGGCCAAGCTCCTGCTCGAGCCGTACAGCATGCTGCTGCTCGACGAACCGACCAACCACTTGGACATGCGCTCGAAGGACGTGCTCCAGAAGGCCCTGAACCACTACGACGGCACGCTGGTCGTGGTCTCGCACGACAGGCACTTCCTCGACGGCCTGACCACAAAGATCTACGAGTTCCGCGACAGGCGGGTCAAGGAGCACCTGGGCGACATCAACTACTTCCTCGAAAAGCGGAAGCTCGAGAACATGCGCCAGCTCGAAATCCGCCAGAAGGAGGACAAGAAGGCCAACGCGGCCAACAAGGAGGCCCAGGGCAAGCAGGGATACCAGCAGCGCAAGGAGCTGGACAAGCAGATCCGCAAGCTGGAATCGGACATGGAGCAGGCCGAGCAGCGCGTCAACGCCCTCGAGGAGGCCATCCGCCGCCACGTGGAGGCCATGGCCGACCCCGGCGCCAAGGTCGAGGACGATGGCCGGTTCGCCGACTACAGCCAGAACAAGAAGGAGCTGGAGCGCTGGATGGCCCAATGGGAGGAAACCGGCCTGCGCCTCGACGAGCTCAAGGCCCAGCGCGACGCCCTGCTCTGAGCCGGTGGCGGGCAACCCATCGGCCCCGGGCCTTGTCTGCTGGCAACATCAACCCTAACCCCGAGGATCACGACCCCACGATGAAGAAAGCTCTTTTCCTGGCCATGCTCCTGGCCCTCTGGGGAGCCGGATGCGTCACCTACCAGACCAACATCAGCCTGCGCGACGTGGCCCTGCTCTACAACCCCAGCGCCACGAGCCTCCACCCCGAGCACCTGCTCTACCATACCAGCGACAGCTCCGGCCTGCTCCTGACCCGCGTCTTCACCAAGGAGCTCCTCTTCAACCAGGCCAACGCCACCGGCGGCCTCCAGGCCCGCATGCGCGTCCGGTACCGCCTCTACAACTCGTTCCAGTCCTCTACCGTCGTGGACAGCGCCTCGGTGGTCTATGTCATGGACCGGGCCAACATCAGCGACGAGTTCGTCTCGTACCTGCCCATCGAGGGCATGGGCGCCAGCCAGCGCTACGTGCTCGAGGTCTTCACCACCGACGTTTACCGCGAAAAGTCGAGCGTGCAGTACATCATCGTGGACAACACCAGCTCGCTGACGGCCCAGAACTACCTGCTGACCACGCATCCCGACAAGTACCCGGCCTTCCGCGGCTACAAGAACCTCGGTGAGGCCTTCTCGGTGCGCTACAGCCGCCGCGGCACGGGCGACCTGTTCGTCACCCGCTTCGAGCCCGACAGCACCCTGCCCGCGCCGCCCTTCAGCACCACCGCGCGCGACAGCGTCGTCTTGCAGCGCACCACCGTCCTGCGGCAGCGCTACGACGAGTCCACGCCCCAGCGGTTCGAGCGCACGGGCGTTTACCTCTTCCAGGTCGATACCCTCGCGCCCGGCGGAATGCTCGTCAACTGCTTCCACGACGATTTCCCCTACCTGCGCATGCCCGCGCAGCTCCTCGAGCCGCTGGCCTACCTGACCACCACTGAGGAGCTCGCCCGGCTGCTGGCCCACCCGAGCCAGAAGATCGCCCTGGACAACTTCTGGCTCGACGCCGCCGGCAGCATGGTCAAGGCCAAGGAGCTCATCCGCGTCTATTACAACCGCGTCCTGCTGGCCAACGTCTATTTCACCAGCCACAAGGAAGGCTGGCGCACCGACCGCGGGATGCTCTACGTCATGTTCGGCCCGCCTTCGCGGGTCTTCAAGACCAACCTCGGCGAGACCTGGCAGTACGGAAAGACGCCCAGCCCCGAGAACACCTTCGTCTTCAACCGCTACCCCACGCGCTTCGCCGACGAGAACTATGTGCTGGTGCGCAAGGCCGGCTACCGCAACCTCTGGTACAGGGCCTACGACACCTGGCGCGCCGGCAAGGTCTTCTTCTTCGAGAACTGACGCCCCGCGGGGGCTTGCCCAAAAACTTGTACTTTCGCAAGCCCCGGCGCACGGCCACCGCCGCCGCCAACACCCAACAACCCACCCCTCCGAAAACCATGATAGAGACCGAGAAGATCATCGAAAAGGCCGTGCTGGTCGGCGTCGAGAGCCAGAAGCAGACCCAGGAGCAGACCCGCGAGTACCTCGACGAGCTGGCCTTCCTGGTCGAGACAGCCGGCGCCATACCCGTCAAGCGCTTCATCCAGCGCATGGAGCACCCCAACGCCCGCACCTTCGTCGGCTCGGGCAAGCTCGAGGAGGTCAAGGACTACATCACGGCCGAGGAGGTCGGCATGGTCGTCTTCGACGACGAGCTCTCGCCCACCCAGCAGCGCAACATCGAGCGCGAGCTCAAGGTCAAGGTGCTCGACCGCACCAACCTCATCCTCGACATCTTCGCCCAGCGGGCGCGAACGGCCCACGCCAAGACCCAGGTGGAGCTGGCCCAGTACGAGTACCTCCTGCCCCGCCTGGCCGGCATGTGGACCCACCTCGAGCGCCAGCGCGGCGGCATCGGGATGCGCGGGCCCGGCGAGAGCGAAATCGAGACCGACCGCCGCATCATCCGCGACCGCATCTCCAAGCTCAAGGAGGACCTCGAGCGCATCGACCGCCAGATGGCCACCCAGCGCAAGAACCGCGGCGAGCTCATCCGCGTGGCCCTGGTCGGATACACCAACGTCGGCAAGTCCACCATCATGAACCTGCTCAGCAAGTCGGACGTGCTGGCCGAGAACAAGCTCTTCGCCACCCTGGACACCACCGTCCGCAAAGTGGTCATCGGCAACCTGCCCTTCCTGCTCTCCGACACCGTCGGCTTCATCCGCAAGCTGCCCCACAACCTGGTCGAGTCGTTCAAGTCCACCCTCGACGAGCTGCGCGAGTCCGACATCCTGCTGCACGTGGTGGACATCTCGCACCGCAACTTCGAGGAGCAGATCGCCGTGGTCAGGACCACCTTGCAGGAAATCGGCGCCGCCGACAAGGAAAGCTACCTGGTGTTCAACAAGATAGACGCCTACAACTTCGTCCCACAAGAGGAGGACGACCTCTCGCCGAAGAAGCCCGAGAACGTCAGCCTCGAAGAGATCAAGCAGACTTGGATGGCCCGCGAGAACACCACTTGCTTCTTCCTCTCGGCCAAGGAGAAGACCAACCTCGAGACCTTCAAGGAAATCCTCTACCAGAAAGTCCGCGACCTCCACAAGATCCGCTACCCTTACGAGAACTACCTCTACTAGCCCGGCGCGCGGCCGGGCATGGGCGCCAGGCGTGCTTCTGCTTTCGAGACCTCGGGGTTCCGTTGGGGAACATGGTGCCAAGTCGCTTTCAAACGTGATGGATCGCCTTGAAGCCTCGCCCAACCCCGAAGGGGCGTAATGATTGCAGAAAGCGGATCCAGGCCAAAGAAGAGCACCCCGAAGGGGTCAAATTGTCCTGGCCGGGAGGAAGAGCCAGACAATGCCACTCCTTCGGGGGGCCCCTCCCAACCACTTGCGGCTGGCTACGACCATTCCATCCCTCCGGGATTCGCCAGGGATTTTCCAAATTTCGCAGGATGCTGGCAATTTGCATCTGGCACCTTTGGACGCGACTGGGTATGAAATATCCCAAGCGCCAGCGTTGTCTGGCAATGGTGCTTGGGATACTCCACATCCGAAGGCAAGTGGGCGAGCGCTTCGCGCGGCTAGTGCCTCTTGAGCATGATCAGGGCGATGACGTTGAAGATCTCGAGGCGCCCCAGGAGCATGTTGATGGACAGGACGTACTTTCCCAGGTCGGGAATCGTCGAGAAGTTGCCCAGGGAGCTGACCTTCTCGAATCCTGGCCCGACGTTCCCGATGGTGGCGATCGAGGCCGAGAAGGCGGTCATGCCATCGAGGTCCATCGCCGTGAGCAGGGCCGTGGAGGTGAAGAAGACCACTATGTACAGCACGATGAAGACCAGGGTCTGCTGCTCCAGCTTGTCGTCGATCACCTTGCCATCGACCTTCGAGATGAAGATGCCCTGGGGGTGCTTGAGCAGCTTGACCTGCTTTCCGATGGACTGGAAGAAGATGTAAACGCGGTCGAACTTCAAGCCGCCGGAGGTCGAGCCGGTCATTCCGCACTGGATCGTGAAGTAGATCAGGACGACCTGCGTGAAGATGGGCCAGTGCGCCGAGTCCTCGGTCGCGAAGCCCGTGGTGGTGCCCAGGGAGATGACCTGGAACGAGGCGAAGCGCAAGGAGGTCCAGAAGTCGTAAGTCCCTGCCAGGTACAGCTTCGCGGTAACGAGCGCTACCCCGGCGAGCATCACCAGCAGGAAGGTCTTGGCCAATGAGGACGTGAAGATGTTCTCCTTCTTGAGCATCACCGTGCCGTATATCAGGCCGAAGTGCATCCCGCTCAGGAGCATGAAGACCATGATGATGACCTCAATGGCCACGCTGTCGTAGGCGGCCACGCTCAGGTTCTTGGTCGAGAAGCCTCCGGTGGCGATGGTCGCGAAGGAGTGGTTGATCGCGTCGAAGAAGCTCATCCCAAAGAGCATCAGCGCGACGGTCTCGAGCAGCGTCAGGCTCAGGTAAACCACCGCGAGGATGCGGACGATCCTCCGGGCCTCGAAGCGGAAGTTCATCTTCGAGAGGCTCGAAATCTCGGCGTTGTAAACCGAGAGCCGCTGCCCCTTCGACTGGGGAAGCACCAGCATCACGAACAGGATGATGCCGACGCCGCCAATCCAGTGCGTTGACGAGCGCCAGAACAAGATGCCCTTGGGCAGGCTCTCGATTTCCACCAGCACGGTGGCCCCGGTGGTCGTGAAGCCGGACACGCTCTCGAACCAGGCGTTGGCCAGGGTGAACTCGCCGCCCCACATGATGTAGGGCAACATGCCGACCACGCAGGTGAGCAGCCAGCCGAACACGACGATGGAGAGGCCCTCGCCGAAGTTGACGTGCTCGGTCCGTTCGACGAAGATCAGCGGGAAGACGCCGAAGATCGCGCAGATGAGGCCGCTGAAGAGCAGGGCTATCGTCGAGCTCTCGCCCAGGAAGAGCGAGATGAGGAACGAGATGAGCAGGAAAAGCCCGTTCAGGAGCAGGACGTAGCCCAGGTGCTTGATGATGATTTCCTTTTTCATGGCTTCGCCTCGTTCTGGTTGCTGGCCATGCGGTGCAGCAGGTCCGAGATGGCCTCCTCAAGTTCCTTTATCTCGTCGTTCGAGGTGATGTTGCTCCGCAGGCTCTTGTCGCCGTCCTTGAAGCTGTTCACCGCTTCGGCCAGCTCGGAGAGCGGGTTGACGAAGTACCGGGCGATGAAGAAGTTCAGCACCAAGGAGAAGACCACGGCCGCGACGATGGACACGATTCCGGGCATCAGGGCCCGCTTGGACCGTTCCTTCAGCTCCGAGGCCTCGTCGTACATGCTGCTCTGGTTCAGCGACATCAGCCCGTCCACCGCCAGCTTTGCCTGCATGAACTTCTTGTGGGCCTCCTCCTTGTACCAAGAAAGGTTCCCTTGCTTGTCCGTGTCCTCGATGGGGCGCTCCCAGCTCGACTTGTAGGCCTGGTACGATTCCTGGATCTGGCGGATGTGTTCCTGCTCGTTCTCCTCGGTCAGGTTGTTCCTCGCGACCTCGAACGAGGCCATGAAAAGGCTGTCCGCCGAGCGGAGTATCTGCCTTCCTTCCCGCCACTCGCCCAGCATCAGCAGCAGGATGCCGCTGTCCTCGCGCTCCAGGGCCTCCACCATCGTCTTCGAGGCCTCGATGGACCTGTAGTTGTCCTCGATCAGCCCATGGACCGAATTGCTCAGCCACCTGAACTCGGCCAGGGAGATGGCCCCGGCTGCCGCCAGCATCGCGACCAGCAGCATGAAGCTGGCCAAAATCTTGATTTTCAGTGTTTTTTTCATTTTGATACCCAATTGCTTTCAAACGTACTGCGAAAAGCTATTCCTGGCCTTTGTTGTTGAAAACCAGGACCAATGGCAAACAAGACCGGGAGAGATTTTGAGTGCCAGTGGTTTATCCGCCACGCCCATGCCATCGGCGTGCTCTTTGACCCAAGTTTTGCCAGACGGCTTGCGGGTTTCGCCCATGAAGCCAACTTGGCGGAAGTCCTTTTGAGGACGGCCATGGGCGGGCCGCCCGGCGAGGCGCCCGTCCCGCGCGCCAAAGGCCCCGCGAATGTAAGGCAAAATCGTGACGCCCTTGTCCATCCGCGCCGGAGGCCGCCCCTGCCGCGCGGCTCAGAGCAAGCTGCGTCCGATGGTGAAATATCCGGAGCGTCATCTTCCGACAACAGCAGGCTGTTCCGTCCATCCCGAAGGGATTGAATGTCAATAGCCCCGGATGAAATCCGGGGAGAACCGCCGCGAACCAGAACCCCGTAGGGGTCCAACGCGAAAACCAAGACGTACCAAGGCAATCCACCACGTTTGATAGCGGCTTGACGTCAGAGCAGCTCGGCGCGGCTGGCGTCGAGGCGGATGAAGATGAACAGCTGGATGGTGAAGGCCCAGAGCGAGGAGCCGCCGTAGCTGAAGAAGGGCAGGGGGATGCCGATGACGGGCGCCAGGCCGATGGTCATGCCGATGTTGATGGCCATGTGGAAGAAGAGGATGGAGACCACGCAGTAGCCATAGACGCGGCTGAAGGAGGAGCGCTGCCGCTCGGCCAGGAAGAGCAGCCGCAGGATGAGCGCCACGAAGAGCATCACCACGATGGTGGAGCCCCAGAAGCCCCACTCCTCGCCGACGGTGCAGAAGATGAAGTCGGTGCTCTGCTCGGGCACGAAGTCGTACTTGGTCTGCGTGCCCTGGAGGAAGCCCTTGCCGGTCCAGCCGCCCGAGCCGATGGCCACCTTGGACTGGTGGACGTTGTAGCCGGTGTTCTGGGTGTCGAGGTCGAGGCCCAGCAGCACGTTGATGCGGGTGCGCTGGTGCTCCTGGAGGACCTCGTGGAAGATGTAATCGACCGAGTAGGTGAAGAGCGACGCCCCGAGCAGCACCAGGATGGCCGTATAGACCCGAGGCACCCGCTTGAGGTACGACAGCACCACGAAGACCATGTTGGCCAGGACCAGGGCGACCGTGAGCAGGTCCTCGTCCGCGGTCTCCAGGCCCAGCATCTCGGCCGCGCCCAGGGCCAGGCCCGAGAGCCCGCCGAAGACCAGCAGCCCGACCAGGGCCTCCTTGAGCCGGCCCGAGAGGAAGAGGAAGCTGAAGAACTCGATCAGGGCCAGGCTGACGACCAGCATCGGCTTGGAGGCCAGCAGCGACAGCACGAACAGCAGGGCCGTGCCGGCGGCCAGCACCAGGACGTAGCCCGTGAGGCCCTCGCGGTAGAGCACCAGCACGAAGACCCCATAGACCAGCGCCGAGCCGGTGTCGTTCTGGAGCAGGATCAGGGCGGCCGGCACCAGCACGATGCCCAGCAGCACGGCCAGGTTGCGCGGGGTGGCCACCGACTGCTCGCGGGTGCTGACGTACTTGGCGAAGGCCAGGGCCGTGGCGAACTTGGCGAACTCGGCCGGCTGGAAGCGGAACGAGCCGAAGTCGAACCAGGAGCGCGAGCCGGCCACCTCCCGCCCGAACAGCAGCACGCCCACCAGCAGGATGAGCATGACCGCGTAGAAGATGTAGGCGAAGAACGAATAGGCCTTGCCATCGACCACCACGATCCAGAACGCGATGGCCAGGGCCAGGACTATCCAGATGAGCTGCTTGCCGTAGCGCTGGCCCGTGTCGAAGATGCTCTGGAACTCCTCGTTGTAAACGGCGGCGTAGATGTTGATCCAGCCCAGCAGCACCATGGACAGGTACAGCAGGATGGTCAGCCAGTCGAGCTGGGCCAGGATGTTGGTCTTTCTGGGCATTTCCTAGTCGGCTAGCAGGTTGGCCCCGAGGATGCGCTCTTGCAGCGCCGGGCGGGCGATGGTGTCGGTCAGGTACCTCTCGATCATCAGGCTGGCGATGGGTCCGGCCCAGGTCGCGCCGAAGCCCCCGTTCTCGACATAGACCGACAGGGCGATCCTGGGGTCGTGCTTGGGCGCGAAGGCCACGAAGATGGAGTGGTCCTCGCCGTGGGGGTTCTCGGCCGTGCCGGTCTTGCCGCAGACGCTGATGCCGGGCGTGCGCGCGCTGGTGCCCGTGCCGGCCAGCACCACCAGCTCCATGCCGTCCACCACGGGCTCGAAGTGCTCGGGCGACACGGTCGTGTAGTGCCTGGCCAGGAAGCGCGGGTCGATCTCCTGCGGGCCCATGATGTCCTTGACGATGTGCGGGATGCAGTAGAAGCCCCGGTTGGCGATGATGGCCGTCATGTTGGCCATCTGGAAGGGCGTCACCCCCAGCTCGCCCTGGCCGATCGACATGGACACCAGCATGAGCGAGCGCCAGCGCCCCTCGCCGTAGTAGCGGTCGAAGTAGTCCACCTTCGGCACGAAGCCCTCCAGCTCGGCCGTCAGGTCGGAGCCGAGCCGCTGGCCCAGGCCGAAGGAGAGCACGTGCCGCCGCCAGTTGGCGTAGCCCAGGCTCACGGAGCCGTACTTGCGGTTGTCGAGGATGCGCCGGAAGACGTTGGCGTAGTAGGCGTTGCACGAGCCTTGTATCGACATCAGGAAGTTGATGGCCCCGCTGTGGTGGCAGCCCATCCGGAAGTTGCCGACCACGTAGCCGCCCGAGCAGGTGAAGCTGCTCTCGGTGGTGATCACCCCCTCCTCAAGGCCGATCAGGGCGTTGACCAGCTTGAAGGTCGAGCCGGGCGGATACTTGGCCATCAGGGCCCGGTTGAACAGGGGCGTCAGGCTGTCCTGGCTCAGCATCTGGTAGTTCTTCGAGCGGACCCGCCCCACCAGCAGGTTGGGGTCGTAGGACGGGCTCGAGACCAGGGCCAGTATCTCGCCCGTGGCCGGCTCAATGGCCACGATGCTGCCCCGCTTGTTGGCCATGAGCAGCTCCCCGTAGGTCTGCAGCTCGGCGTCCAGCGTCGTGACCACGTGCGAGCCCACCACGGCCATGGTGTCGTACCGGCCGTCGGCGTAGCTCTCCTTGATGCGGTTGTGTACGTCCACCAGGTAGTAGCTCACGCCCTTGATGCCCCTGAGCGCTCGCTCGTAGGACTTCTCGATGCCGCTGATGCCGATGTAGTCGCCCGACTTGTAGTAGCTGTCCTGGTCGATCATCGCCTGGTTGACCTCGCCCACGTAGCCCAGCACGTGCGCCGCGATGGGCAGCGGGTACTTGCGCAGCGTGCGGGTCTGCACGTAGAAGCCCGAGAACTTGTAGAGCACCTCCTGGAAGATGGCGTACTTCTCCGAGGAGATCTGCTTCATGAACACCGACGGCTTGTACGACGAGTACGCCCGGGCCTTGGCCAGCTCCACGTCCACGAACTCCCGCGTGACCTCCAGGATCTGGCAGAACTGCGCCGTGTCGAACGGGAGCACCTCCTTGGGGATGACCATCAGGTCGTAGGCCGCCTCGTTGTCCACCAGCAGCCGCTCGTCGCGGTCGAAGATCAGCCCCCGCGAGGGGTACTGCGTGACCACCCGCTGCGAGTTGTTGGCCGCCGCTATCTTCAGGTCCTCGTCGATGACCTGGAGGTAGAACAGCCGGGCCACGAAGGCCAGCGACACGCCCACCACGATCATTCCGATGACGTACTTGCGGTTCGCGTAGGGGTTCAGCATGGCGCGATAGGATAGGGGGAAGTGAGGAAATGGCGGGGCCGGGCCTAGGCCTTCAGATCAGCCGCCCCTTCTTGCGCGGCTTGACGCTCGGGGCGAAAAGTTGGAGCACGACCATCAGCGACATGGAGAGAAAGCCGCCCAAGAGCGTGTTGCTCAGCACCTTGCCCAGGGCCGCGAACGAGAACTCCAAGAACAGGTAGAGCACCAGGTGGTGGACCAGCGTCAGCGTGCCCGCGTAGCGCAGGAACCAGACCAGGCCGTAGTCGCGCATCCGCGGCAGCGTCCCGGTCTCGTAGCCCTCGCGCGAGCCCACCAGGTCCAGCACCAGCGGGCGGGCCAGGGCCATCCAGAGGCAGGCCGAGGTGTGGACCCCCACCGAGTCGGTGAACAGGTCGATCGACAGGCCCAGCCCGAAGCCCAGCGCCAGCAGCAGCCACTTGGGCGTCTCGAACGGCAGCGTCAGCAGGTACAGGAGGTAGATCTGCGGCACGACCCCGCCCACGGCCACGTTGTTGAGCACCAGGACCTGCACCAGCAGCCAGGCCCAGAAGAGCAGCGTGTGTTTCAGCAGCTCACTGGCCATTCTCGGTGCCCTCCTCCAGCTCGATCTGCTCCTCGCGGTGGAGGTTGCCCACCACGTAAACGTAGGAAAGGTTCTTGAAGTTGGTCGAGAGCTCCACGTCGATCTCGAAGAAGCTGTCCCCGGCGTCCTGCCGGAAGTCCGAGATCACCCCGATGGTCTCCCCCTCGGGGAAGATGACCGAGTAGCCGCTCGTGACGATGGTGTCGCCCACGGCTATCTCCACATGGTTCGGGATCTCCATGAGCGTGGCCAGGGTGTGGCTCTGGCCCTGCCAGTAGAGCGAGCCGTAGTAGCCGTTCTTCTTGATCTTGGCGCTCACGCGGAGCTTCTGGTTCAGCACCGAGATCACCGAGGCGTAGTGGTCGCTCACGGCGCGCACGACCCCGACGATGCCCGTGGCCGAGACCACGCCCATGTCGGGCTGGATGCCGTCCAGGCGGCCCTTGTCCAGGGTCAGGTAGTTGTGCGGGCTGTTCACGGAGTTGTTGATGACCCTCGCCGAAAGGTAGTAGTACTTCTGCGTCAGCAGGCTGTCGCGGACCGACTCGACGCTGGGCACCTTCTCGCGGTACGAGCGGAGGTAGGTGTTGCGGTAGCGGGTGTTCTCCTCGGCCAGGGCGTCGTTCTTGGCCCGGAGCGAGAAGTACTCGGTGATGAAGTTGAAATTCTCGTAGAAATAGCCGGAGACGGCGTTGGCCGAGCTGAGCACTGTCTCGCGCTTGGCTTCGTCGTCGCGGAGCATCACCACCAGGGCCACCGTCTGGAGCAGCAGGAACATGATGGTGAAGTGGAACCTGATGACGAATTCGAGCAGCTTTCTCATCGGGCTGTTTCAGGTCAGGGGTGGGGTGGGGGGCAAGGAGCAGGACCCACCGGCTCCGGTTGGGGCCGGTGGGGGCGCTTTCCCGCCTGTGCCGGCGTCGCGCGCGGGGCTACTGCATCAGGAACGAGAAGTTCTCGACGTTCTTCAGGGCGATGCCCGTGCCGCGGGCCACCGCGTGCAAGGGGTCGTCGGCCACGTGTACGGGGATGTTGGTCTTGGAGGCGATGCGCTTGTCCAGGCCGCGCAGCAGGGCGCCTCCGCCGGCCAGGTAGATGCCGTTGCGGAACACGTCGGCGTAGAGCTCCGGGGGCGTCATCTCCAGCACGTTCAGGATGGCCGTCTCGATCTTGGAGATGGACTTGTCGAGGCAGTGGGCGATCTCCTGGTACGAGACCGGGATCTCCACGGGCAGGGCCGTCATCTGGTGCGGCCCGCGGACGATGAAGTCGTCGGGCGGGTTCTCGAGGTCGGGCAGGGCCGAGCCGACGTTGATCTTGATGTCCTCGGAGGTGCGGTCGCCGATCTTGATGTTGTGCTGGTGGCGCATGTACTCCTGGATGTCGGCCGTGAAGTCGTCGCCGGCGATGCGGATGGACTTGTTGCAGACGATGCCTCCCAGGGAGATGACGGCGATCTCGGTGGTGCCGCCGCCGATGTCAACGACCATGTTGCCCTCGGGAGCCTCGACGTCGATGCCGATGCCGATGGAGGCGGCCATGGGTTCGTAGATCATGTAAACTTCGCGGGCTCCGGCGTGCTCCGACGAGTCGCGGACGGCGCGCACTTCGACCTCGGTGCTGCCCGAGGGGATGCAGATGACCATGCGGAGCGCCGGGTTGAAGAAGCGGCTGCGGGCGTTGGCCATCTTGATCATGCCGCGGAGCATCAGCTCGGCGGCGTTGAAGTCGGCGATGACCCCGTCGCGCAGCGGGCGGATGGTCTTGATGTTCTCGTGGGTCTTGCCGTGCATCTGGCGGGCCTTCTCGCCGATGGCGAAGAGCTTGCCCGTCTGGTTGTGCACGGCCACTATGGAAGGCTCGTCCACCACGATCTTGTCGTTCTTGATGATGATCGTGTTGGCGGTGCCCAAGTCGATGGCCAGCTCTTGGGTGAAAAAGGAAAACATGCCCATGGCGTATGTCGAGGTTAGTTGGGGTCTCTTGGTCCTGCGGCCGGGCGGCTCCTTTGGTCGCGCCCTCTCGGGCTTGGAGTGGCGGGGAGAAAGGCCCTGGTGCAGGGCCTGGCCTCGGCTTTAGCGACCGCGAATGTATGAAAAAAATGGCCATTCCGCAATTTGCCCCCCTCGATTTCAACTTCTTGCCTGCCAGCGGGGCATCGGCCGAAAAAAAAGCCATGCCCTGTGCTTTTTACGGGCCGATCGCCTTACTTTTGGGTCATGCCAAGACCAGGCGGCGGCCAAGACGGGGCCGCCCGCGCAACCTACCGCACAACCCGACGATGAAGACCACGGTCATGATGCTGGGCAAGACCCAGTCGGCCCACCTGGAGGCTGAAATCCAGGTCTTCCTCAAGCGCGTCGAGAAGATGGCGCCTGTGGAGTGGCTCGAGGTGGCCCCGCCCAAGCAGGCCAGGGGGGCCCAGCCTGCCGACGCCAAGCGCCTCGAGGGGCTGGCCCTGATGGCCAAGGTGCCCAGCGGCGCCTACCTGGTCTTGCTCGACGAGAACGGGCGCGCCCTCAACTCGCTGGCCTTCGCCGACTACCTCGGCCAGCACATGTCCTCGGGCATCAAGCACCTCTGCCTCTGCATCGGCGGGGCCTACGGCTTTTCCGACGAGCTCCGCGCCCAGGCCCGCGACAAGCTCTCCCTCTCGGCCATGACCTTCTCGCACCAGCTCGTCCGGCTGCTCCTGGCCGAGCAGCTCTACCGCGGCCTGAGCATCCTCAAGGGCCTGCCCTACCACAACCCCTGATCCCCCAAAAACGGCGCCTTTGTCCGAAGCTCGAAAGATAATCTTGGCCCTGGGCCTGGCCCTGCTGCTGCTGGCCCTGTCGGCCTGGCTCGAGAGGGCGCACCAGCGCGCCCTGCTCCGCGACCTGGCCGTCGGGCGGGTCGAGGCCGTGCTGCACGAGAAGGAGCGCCTGCTCGACCGCCTGGCCGCCGAGCTGGGCGACTCGCTCCAGGCCCGGGGCCACGGCGAGCTGTTCCGGCTTTTCAACCCCGTGCACGAGACCCTCTACGACCGCGAGGGCCTGGCCTTGTTCCTCTACAAGGGCGAGGACCTGGTCTATTGGTCCCAGAACAGCATCCCCATCGAGCCCCGCTACTCCGAGGCCTCCTACCACAAGAACTCCGTCTTTCTCCGGATCAAGAACAGCGACTTCCTGCCCCGCAGGTACGACCTCGACGGCGGCTACCACCTGCTCGGGCTGGTCTTGGTCAAGAGCGGCTACGAGTTCGAGGACGAGCACTTCGTCGGCGGCTTCAACCCCGACCTGGGCATCCCCCCCAGGGTGGGGCTGGCCGTGGGCGGCGACCAGATCGTCCACAACCTGGCCGGCGACGAGCTTTTCTCGCTGGTCATCCCCGACGACCTGGCCCGCGACAGCTACTCGCCCAGGGCCCTGGAGGCCTTCTTCGTGGGCTTGCTGCTGCTGCTGCTGGCGGCGCACTGGCTCTTCGGGCTGCTCAAGCGCGCCCGGCGGCCCGGCTGGATGACCCTGGCCCTCGCGGCGCTGGTCCTGGCCCTCCGGCTGGCCATGATGGAGCTCGAGTGGCCCGGCATGCTCAAGGCCACGCCTTTGTTCCAGGCCCAGTACTTCGGCCGGGCGCCCTGGTTCCCCTCGCTGGGAGACCTGCTCATCAGCGCGCTGCTCATCTTCCTGCTGCCCTACCATCTGCTCGACCGCATCGACACGGGCCTGCTCCGCGACAGGCTGGCCCGCCGGGGCCGCTGGCTCGCCTCGCTGGCCGTCTTCGCCAGCCTGGTCGCCTTGCAGCTCTACTTCATCTTCGTCCATTACCTGTTCAAGATCCTCGTCTGGGACTCCACCATCTCGTTCGAGGTCTATGACTTCGCCCTGCTCGACGACGCCAAGGTCACCCTGGTGGCCTTCGTCATCATTGGCTTCCTCTTCGCGGGCCTCATGGTCGTGCTCGACAAGCTCGTGCTGCTCTGCGCCCGGCTGGCCGAGGTGCAGTGGTTCGCCGTGCTGGCCTTCTTCTCGCTGCTGCTGCTCTGGCCCTACACCAGCTCGCTCGAGCATGGCGTGGACCTCCGCTCCATCGTGTTCTACACCGTCATGCTCACCATCGTGGCCTTCATCCGGTTCCGCCGCATGGGCTACCAGTACTACACGCACATCTTCCTGGTCTTCCTGGTCTCGGTCTATACGGTCTTCTTCACCCTGAGCAACTCCGACGAGCGCGAGAAGCAGAAGCGCCTGACCCGCATGGAGAACCTCACCGAGACGGATGTCTTCGCCGAGGAGGAGCTGCGCAACTTCCTGCGCCAGCTCGAGCCCGACCTGGCCGCCTCGGGCCTGCTGGCCAGCGCCGCGAAGGGCCAGGCCGAGATCGCCACCTTCGTGCGAGACCGCTACTTCTCGTTCTACTTCCCCCGGAAGTACGACGTGCGCGTCGAGCTCTGCCTTTCTGGCCCCGAGGGCGCCGACGTGGACAGTTGCGCCGCCGAGAAGCTCGCGCGCATCGCCGACCAGAGCCGCAGCCTCGACAACAACCCCTACTTCCGGTTCATCTCTAAGAAGAACGGCTCGACGGGCTATTTCGCCACCAAGTTCGTCGAGATGGAGGGCCTGCCCCGGGCGGCCGTCTCGGTCTGGGTCATGTCGAAGCCCACCGAGGCCACCGAGCTCGGCTACCAGCGCGTCCTGGCCAACGTCAACGAGCAGTCCCGGCTCTGGCGCTACTCCATCGCCCGCTACGTCAACGGCACCCTGGCCGCCAGCTCGGGCGAGTACGCCTACGACCTCGGCGTGGCCGCCTTCGCCCGGGCCGACACCTCTGTCTATTTCCTCAACACCGAGCAGGACGACCACAACCACCTGGTCCGCCGCGAGGACTCGCTCACGCTCTGGGTCATGACCAAGCCCAACCTCAAGGAGGTGGACCTGGTCATCTCGTTCTCGTACATCTTCGTCTTCTTCTACGTGCTCTTCAACCTCGTGCTCTTCTTGCAGAAGCTGCCCATCAAGCGGGGCGACATCAAGTTCGACTTCCGGCTGCGCATCCAGTTCTCGCTCATCTCGGTGCTCTCGCTGGCCCTGCTGGTCATCGGCGGCGGCACCATCTCCTACAACGGCCTCCAGTACCGGCTCAAGAACCAGGGCATCCTCGACGAGAAGACCCAGTCCATCCAGCGGGCCCTGCGTTTCGAGCAGCAGTCGTCGGCCCTGCTGGCCGAGGCCCTGGCCCAGGGCGCCCGCCTCGACCCGCTTTCCGAGCAGGCCAAGGCCCTCCAGGCCGAGCTCAAGCGCCTGGCCAGCATCTTCTCGTCCGAAATCCACCTCTACGACCGCGCCGGCACCCTCATGGCCTCCTCCGTCCCCGAGGTCTTCGAGGCCGGACTGCAAGGGCCCATGATGAACCCCGAGGCCTTCCTCCAGATGCGCCTGCTCAACAAAGGCAAGCACGCCCAGGTCGAGTTCTTCGGCTCATACGAGTACCTCTCGGCCTATGTGCCCCTGTTCGACCCCCAGAACGAGCTGCTGGCCTACCTCGACATCCCGCACTTCTACCAGCAGGAGTTCTTCGACATCACGCCCGTCATCGCGGCCATGGTCAACATCTACGCCCTCTTCATCCTCCTGGCCATCGTCGTGGCCGTCTTCATCTCCAACCGCATCGCCCACCCGCTCCACCTCATCCAGGAAAAGCTCAAGCAGGTGCGCCTGGGCAAGGCCAACGAGCAGATCTTCTACGACAAGGACGACGAGGTCGGGAGCCTCATCAAGGAGTACAACCGCATGGTCTCGGAGCTGGCCCGGAGCGTCGAGAAGCTCGCCAAGTCGGAGCGGGAGGTGGCCTGGCGCGAAATGGCCAAGCAGATCGCCCACGAGATCAAGAACCCGCTCACGCCCATGAAGCTCAGCATCCAGATGCTCGAGCGGAGCTGGGAGGACGAGGACGAGCGCTTCGGCAGCCGCCTGCGCCGCACCACCGAGACCCTCATCGACCAGATCGAGCGCCTGAGCGCCATCGCCACCAGCTTCTCGAACTTCGCCAAGATGCCCACGGCCGAGAACGTCGTCCTCGACCTCGAGGAGGTCGTGGCCAAGTGCGTCCAGCTCTTCGAGGCCGAGGAGGTGGACATCAGCCTCGAGCTGTTCGAGCCCCGGTCGTTCCCCGTCTTTGCCGATGGCAAGCTGCTCTCGCAGGCCTTCATCAACCTGGTCAAGAACGGCATCCAGGCCGTGCCCGACGACCGCGACGCCGAGATCAAGGTCGCCATCTTCACCAACCGCCGCACCGTTACCGTCCGCATCGGCGACAACGGCTCCGGCATCCCCGAGCACCTCAAGGACAAGCTCTTCCAGCCCAACTTCACCACCAAGTCCAGCGGCATGGGCCTGGGCCTGTCCATCGTCAAGAGCATCGTCGAGAACGCCCGCGGCAACATCTGGTTCGTCACCAAGCTCGACAAGGGCAGCACCTTCTTCGTGGAGCTGCCCTTGGCCACGCCTGCCGATGCCGCCGAGGCTTCCCCGGCGGCCGACTAGGCCAGCTTGCCGCGGAAGTGGATCAGCATCGTGCTGGCATCCAGCTCCCGCGTCTCCAGCCGTTCGCCGAAGTGCTGCCCAACGGCCCTGATCAGGCCCTTCCAGAGCGGCTGGAGGCCCCGCTCCGAGTGGTAGCCCATCGCCAGCCCGCCGTCGGCCCGCTCCTCGAAGCTGAACCGCGGCGGCGTGGCCCCGGGCATCCGCTGCGTCACCAGCTTGTGGACGCTCGGCATACCCAGCAGGAAGCTCCGCGCGTCGCGGTAGCTCATGAAGAACGCGAAGTAGTGCTTGGCCGCGAAGCGCATCCAGTACTGCCCGAAGCGTTCCGCGACCGCTTCCAGGCCCAGGCCCGAGACCTGGCAGACGTTGTCGAGCAGCTTGAAGAACACCGCGTCCTCCACGGCCTTGTGCGGGAACATCTTGGTCTTGGCGGGCAGGCCCGAGAGGCCCAGCGCCTGCTGCCATTTCGGCTGGCCCATTTCGGCCAGGGCCATTTCTTCCATACAGGTCAATATCGATCCGTGCATGATTTGAGAGGGTTGAGAGTTGAGAAAACCTTTTGTTGTTTTTGGGTCATGTCAAGATACGGATTATTCCCGGAATCGGCCATTCGATTCAACCTGCCAAATCCGACGGCCAAGCCCCTCGATCCGGCTTTCGCCCCGATCGCGCTCCCGCCCGGCGCCGAGGGCCAGATTCTCGCCACGATCGCTATTTTCGCGGCCAAACAACCGCCCGTCCATGCGCATCGGCAACATCACCTTCCCCGAACGTCCGCTCTTCCTGGCCCCCATGGAGAGCCTCACCGACATCACCTTCCGGCACACCTGCAAGCGCTACGGCGCCGACATGGTTTACACGGAGTTCGTGGCCTCGCACGAGCTGCTCCACGGCACCCGCCGAAGCCTGGCCAAGCTCCGCATCCTCGAGCGCGAGCGGCCCGTCGGCATCCAGCTCTACGGCCACGACATCGGCATGATGGTGGAGGCCACCCACATGGCCACCGAGGCCAGGCCCGACCTCATCGACATCAACTTCGGCTGCCCCGCCAAGAAGATCGCCCTGCGCGGCGCCGGCTCGGGCATGATGAACGACCCCGACAAAATGGCCCGCATGACCCAGGCCATCGCCAGCGCCACCCACCTGCCCGTAACGGCCAAGACCCGCCTGGGATACGACGACGACAGCAAGGACATCGTCCGCATCGCCGAGATGCTCCAGGACGCCGGCGCCCAGCTCCTGACCATCCACGGACGCACCCGCACCCAGCGCTACCTCGGCCAGGCCGACTGGACCCTCATCGGCCAGGTCAAGGCCAACCCGCGCATGACGATCCCCATCGTCGGCAACGGCGACGTAACCGACCCCCGCCAGGCCAAGGAGCTCTTCGACCGGCACGGCGTGGACGCCATCATGATCGGCCGCGGCGCCGTCGGCAGGCCCTGGATCTTCCGGGAAATCCGGCATTTCCTCGAAACCGGCCAGGAGCTGCCGCCCATCTCCTGGGCCGAGAAGATCGACATGGCCCTCGAGCATTTCGAGATGTCCGTGCGCTACAAGGGCGAGCATACCGGAGTCATGGAGATGCGCAAGTTCTTCACCCAGTACTTCAACCGGATGCCCGACTACGCCGAGTTCAAGCAGCGCCTGGTGGGCGACCACGAGCCCGAGGCCGTCCGCGCCACCCTGCGCGCCCTGGCCGATCGCCACCCGCGCGCGCTCCCGGCCTGAGGCCAAGCCGCTCTCAAAGGCGATGGAATGCCTTGAAGGCTAGACTAAGCCCGAAGGGGTGTGAATTTTTGATATTGTCAGAACAATGTTTTGTCTAAAATGTCATGTGCTTGGCTTTGTTTCTTTTTCCACGTATTTATATTCAAAAGACTTCTTACTTAATCCGCCTTTGATTTCGACTGTTTCAAAATTCATCGTTACTTTCCATGCGACTGCTTGCTTTAAAAAATCAAACAGAAATGTTACTTCATATTGGGTTTCATTGATTGGAACACACCTCGCGTCATGACAGCCAATCACATTAAAATCAATGTTTTGCTCATAATGTGAATTGAACTTACTTATTCCTGATAAGGTCAGTGATAGTTTTACTTCTTCTTTTTTGATGTCGTCCCAAAGTAAAAAATCAAAGGTAGCCTTTTGGGTTTGGAAGTCAAAGTTGAAAGCTGCAACTCCTGTGTCCTGCAAACATTCAAATATTTCAATATCGTTTTTCATCTTAATTGCATTTTGTTTCAATGTGTGAATTGTCATCATTTTTATGAATTGGATTGCCATTTTTGTCTAAATAGTAGTCTCGGACACTCGAAGCAAACGAATTGTAGATGTGCCAATGGTCTTTCCCCTTAAATCTTGGCTTACCTGGTATCCCTCTATCGAAAGCAATTTTTAATCTCGTTTTTGTATTTTGATACTCGCGGCGATTGCTATTTTGCTTCATTGTCTCTGGTGTTACTTCTATCCAGTCACTATTCAACTCGTTGGGAGAGCAAGGCGGATTGTCCCAATCAATCCCACTATCAGTTAAAATCTCGCTCGCGGGACTATCGTTTATGGTGTTCATGAAATTCGGAATCGTTGCGATTGCAGCTGCGATTAACAACAAAATTCCAATAACTGACAATCGATTGTTTCGTTTCGTATTGTCGTTTGTAACTACCCTCAAATGAGAAGGTTCAAATTCATATTTTTTTGCTGGTAATCCCATTTTATTTCTTATTTTGGTTCTTTATAGAAGTTTGTGGGTAGCGCAAAAAGGATTGATGCGAGCAAAATCAAGGGTTCAGATCAGAATGTTGATGACGGCCTTTATGATTTCAGTTTTCCTGCATCTCATGGCTTCGGACTTGGCGACTTGGAAGAGGGAGTTGAAACCCTCGAGTATGCCGTTGAATGATTTCACCTACCGCAAATGCCCGTAATTATCGCATATTGCATATTGTTTTCATTTTATTGATTTTCAAATTGTTGATACAAATTATCAAGCTCGCTATCTTTCAAATCAGTCAATAATTTTATCATTTCTCTTGGAACTTTATTTTTTATTCCTTTAATTGCTATCTCAATTTTTCCTTCATATTTTGCGTAATCTAATGAATTTTTCAAATCAAGATAGAATTTTAAACTATCTATGTATCTTTGTTTTTCATCTGGTGAATACTTAGCAATTTCAGCAATTTTAAATACTTTTTTGAAAATTTTATCTTGTAATTTTGCAGGTATTTTATTAAATTTGTGAAGATTTTTTAATAAATAGAACCATTTATCTTCATGCGTTTCTAAATCGCTCTCGGTTTTTAAAAAATTTGGCATTTGAACATACACGAAAGTGAATTTGTCATTAAAGACCTTGCCTGTTTTTGTGTTAATTAATTTAATTTCGTCAACAACTAATTTATCTTTGTCTTGGTCGTCAAATACAAAGTCAAGTATTCCAACGCAATAAACTGCTTTAAGTTCATAATTCCATTCGCCTTTTATTGCTTGTTCTTGTATTGGGAAAGTCGCATAATATAAACTACGGTCTTTGAAAAACTGTTGTTTAACTTTCTGCAATTCCACAATGAATTTTTCACCTTTTTCATTTTCGCAATATAAATCAAAAATAGCTTTTCGGTCAGCGTCAGTTGAACCTAAATGGTCTGTTTTTTTGTAAGTTAAGTCTTTGATTTTCTCTTTGGTCTTTAAAAGTTCGTTTAGAAAATCAATCAATAAATCTTTATTTGGCTCTGAACCAAATATTTTTTTAAATCCAAAATCTGTAAACGGATTGATGAATTTTTCTTTTATTTCTATTTTATTTTCAGGCACTTGCATATCAAATATTTTTATCCGAATTTAATGAATTTTGTTGTTTTATTCAAATCTTAGACAACATTTTCAAAGTCAATTTTTGTCGCAGCTAACGTCATTGCTTCTACCATCTGCAATTCCCACCCAAAAGCACATTGTGCATTACGAATTTCATGCACAACTCCAGAAGCCGCGCCAAGCCGTCAAAATTCGAATCGACAGGTTTGAGAAGTTTGGCTGCCGGCTTTGGCCCTGGACATCGGCGGTTTTGAAGGGTAGCTTGACCATCAGGGGGATTGACGATACCCAAAGATACAAACTGTACTTTGAAAAAGCAAGAGGCTTGGCGATTTTTTGAACTCGTGGGCGGATGCTATTCGAGAGGCTGGAAAAAAGCAAATTGTCGGCTATTGTACGTTAGATATTCTTATCAATCATTTATTTATGGTAAATTTTCAAGGTCGTTTAAGTCTTTTAATCTACCACTGGCTTTTTTATTAATTTTCAAATGTTCTAAATTGATGAGATTTACTGAAATACCATCGATAATTTCAATATTTCGGTTTTTGTAACATTCATCAAAAGTTACTCCCGAAATTGTTGTTAAAATTTCTAACCGCAAAGGTGTCACACCCATTCGAATAATTTGATGTTCTTTTAAAAACATGGTTCTTTATAAGAGTGTGTGGGTAAAACGGCAAAATGACTATACTTGCTCAAAAAAGAAATGAGGCAAGAAGACATTTTCGCTGCGGCTATCGGGGTTAGGCCCCCGTGGACCATCACCAAGGTCAACCTGGAGATAGGCGATGGAGAACTGCACATCGAGATCGACTTCCCGAGCGGTTCGGAGTTCG
>JAIFMG010000089.1 GCA_020048645.1 Bacteroidota bacterium
GAAAAGGCTTCGGAAAAGACTTCGGAGGATGCTTCGGAAAAGGTTTCGGAGGATGCTTCGGAATATGTTTCGGAATATGTTTCGGAAAAGGCTTCGGAAAAGACTTCGGAGGATGCTTCGGAAAAGGCTTCGGAGGATGCTTCGGAAAAGGTTTCGGAAAAGGCTTCGGAAAAGACTTCGGAAAAGACTTCCGAGGATGCTTCGGAAAAGGTTTCGGAAAAGGCTTCGGAAAAGGCTTCGGAAAAGACATCGGAAAAGATACTGCGGTTGATAAAAGGAAACAATAAAATCACAATTCACGAACTTGTTGATAAAATTGGAATTTCGCAACGTGCAATTGAAATGCAATTGAGCAATCTGCAAAAAGAAAGAAGGCTAAAACGAGTTGGCGGTCGCAAACATGGAAACTGGGAAATTGAAAACACGTAAATTGTTCATAACTAGGGCCTTCTGAAAATCCCTGCTACCAAGTTGCTATCGGCGATGCAATGTCTCAAACCCATTTCTGGCAAATCCGGGCTGTTCTTCACCTGTCCATCGCTGGATTATTGCGCCCCTTCAGGGCTGGGCTGTTGGGTGGCTTGTTCCCGATGGGCTTCACCCATCGCTATGATATTTCGCCCCTTCAGGGCTTTTTGGGCGAAGTCCAGGCATCCCAAGGGGGCGAGGCCCTGACACCTTCGTAGCATTGCGCCGCCACTGCACCATCAAAAGGGGCGAAGCCCTGACACCTTCGTAGCATCGCGCCGTCACTGCACCATCAAAAGGGGCGTAGCCCTGACATCTTCCTAGCACTGCGTCGCCACAGCACCATCAAACGGGGCGAGGCCCTGGCATCTTGTGCCAAGTTGCGTTCGGATATTTCGCCATCGAACACCAATGGCATAAGCATTGGCCATCTGCTTGAATGGCAGCATTTTGTCGCCTATGGCACCACGACGCGGACGCTCATCTTGAGGTGCAGGGGGCGCGGGTCGGGGCGGTCTTGGCGCAGGACCAGGTCGAAGCAGGAGCCGCTGGGCGGGACGAGGGCGCCTTTGAGCAAGATCGGCGCGAAGTAGGCGAAGCCGCGGAGCTCGCGGTGGGCGAGGTAGCAGTCGCTGTTGATGCGGTAGAGGATGAATCCGCCGTCGAGGATCTTTTGCTGGCAGTTGTCGTGGGGCATCTGCTCGCGGGTTTGCAGCACGAACAGTTCGGCGCGGAGGCTGTCGAGCGGCTGTCCGCGGAGGCTGGCGCCGCGGCGGGCGAGCAGCTCGTGGAGGGGATCGGCGCCGAGGATGAGGCTGTCTTGGCGGTAGATCTGGTGTCCGTGCTGTCCGACGCCGACCCAGATGGCCGCGTCGAGCAGGCGGGCGCCGGGGGGCAGGCTGTCGGGCAGGCGGGCGGAGCTGCCGCTGTTCCACCAGTGGTGGGCGCCGTCGCGGCTCTGGTGGGGCTCGAGCTGGTCCAGGCGCCAGTCGGGCAGGCGGAAGGTGAGCGTGTCTTGGGCCAGGGTGGGGGCGAGGCAGGCCAGGAAGGCGGCGAGGGCCAGGGCGAGCTTTTTCATGGCAATGGCTATTTTTGTGGACTTGCGAAGCGGTTTCCGTGGGCTTTCCTCAAAAGTCTGGCCAAGGGAAGGCCGCTCCGCGCAAAGCAACGCGCATGAACTGGAAACGACCTTTGTTGTGCTGGCTGGCGCTTTCGGCGGGCTTTGCCGGCGTCCACGGCCAGACGGCGGGCCCTGCGGAGGCCGCGTCGCCCGAGTGGCTGCCTTTTCCGCACCGCGAGCGGCCGTGGGCGGAGGGCGCTGACCCGCTTTCGCCGGAGGCGATCGGGGCGCGGCTGGAGGCGCTGTTCGCGCCCGCGCTGGCGGCCCGGCTGGCCGAGCTTTCATGGGACGCGCCGCCCGACTACGTGCTGCTGCGGGTTTACAAGCAGTCGGGCGAGTGCGAGCTGTGGGGCGCGCGGGGCCCTGCGGACAGGCTGCGGCTGCTGGCGCGCCTGCCCGTCTGCGCGATGGACCGCCAGCCGGGGCCCAAGCTGCGCGAGGGCGACCGCCGGACGCCGGAGGGCTTCTACCATTGCCGGACGCTCTACGCCAGCACGCGCCCGAACATGTGGATCGACTTGGCTCCGGGGCAGGTCGAACGGGCGGGCGAGGTGGGCCGCGGCTCGGCCTTCCGGCTTTGTTCCGACTTCCCGAACGCGGTGGACAAGGCCCTGACGCGCAAGCTGTTGGGCAGGGGCGTGAGCGCGGGCAGTGCCATATGCGTGCATGGCAACTGCTCGTCGGTGGGCTGCGTGTCGTTCATGAATGCGGACTTCCTGTCGGTGTTCTACCTGGCGAGCCTGCACGATGTGGGGCGCTACGGGCCTCTGCCGCTGCACATCCTGCCGTTCCGCTTGGGCGATGTGGCGGGCGAGGCGGAGGCCTGGCTGGAGGCCAATCCGGGCGTTGACGCGGCGAGCCTGGAGGCGCACTGGGCGGGGCTGCGCGCGGGCGAGGCCTTCTTCGAGCGGCACGGCCTGCCTTTCCGGGCGCGGGCCACGCGGGGCGGCTACCGCTTCGCGCTCTACTCGGATTGAAAAGTCCGGCAGGGGATTGGCGAGCAAGGGCGTTCCAATCCTAATCCATTTTCGATTATCTTCGCGGGTGTCCGCCGCGGGGCCGAGGCCTCGACGGACCACCAACCGCAACTCCACGAAACCCAAGAAATGGAAAGCAGCAAACGACCTTTGATCCTGGTCACCAACGACGACGGCATCCAAGCCAAGGGCATCCAGGCCCTGGTGTCCATGGCCGAACGGCATGGCGAAGTAGTGGTCTTCGCCCCGATGGGCGGGCAGTCGGGCATGGCCCACGCCATCACGACCCGCGAACCTATCTTCCTGGAAGACAGGGGCAACCAAGGCGGAACCCGCTACTACGCCTGCAGCGGCACGCCCGTCGATTGCGTCAAGCTGGCCCTGAACCAGGTGCTGGACCGCAAGCCCGACTTCGTGCTCTCGGGCATCAACCACGGCTCGAACACTTCCAGCAGCATCATCTACTCGGGCACCATGGGCGCGGCCATCGAGGCCTGCCTGCATGGCATCGACGCCATCGGCTTCTCGCTCGACACGCACCGTGCCGACGCCGATTTCGACGCCTCGGTGCGCTTTGCCGAGCAGGTCCTGCTCAAGGTCATGGAGACGGAGCTTCCGCCTTATGTCTGCCTGAACGTCAACATTCCCGAGATTCCGGCCGAGGAGGTCAAGGGCCTGCGCGTCTGCCGCCAGACCAAGGGCCTCTGGGTGGAGGAGTTCGTCCGCCGCCAGAACCCCGACGGCAAGTCGTACTACTGGCTCACGGGCAAGTTCCACAACCTGGAGCCCGAGGAGCAGGACACCGACCAGTGGGCCGTGGACAACGGCTACGTCTCGGTGGTGCCGATCTCGGTGGACCTGACGGCGCATGGCATGATTGGCGAACTGAAAAACCTGGGCTATGAATCCCGCTAACAACTCCGTCAAGCTGGGCATGGTGGTGGGCATCGTGGTGCCAGTGGTGGCCTTCTTTTTCTTCTACTTCTACTACATCGGCGACTTTGGCAACCCGGCCTACTACTTCGACTACATCTTTCGGATGAACATCTTCACCAAGATGGTGAGCCTGAGCCTGATACCCAACCTGGTGGCCTTCTTCTTCTTCATCCAGCGCGACCGGCTCTACTCGGCCCGCGGCGTCCTGGGGGCCACGTTCCTGTTCGGCTTCGTGATGCTGCTGCTGTTTCTGCTGCACTGAAGCTCGCTGACAATGGCCGCGAAGACCTCCCTCCGCGCCTGGCCGAACTGGCCCGCGGCGGGTTTTCTTTTCATGCCCGAGAGGCTCCATGAGCGATAAAAACGACTGACAGGAGGTGTAAGTCAAAAAAATAAAACTAACTTTGCGGTGGACATCAAGTTCGGCAACAAAAAGCTAGGCAAATTGGCCAATGACCCAGCAAGATGCAGGCGGGAAATGGGTGAAAAGCGGTCCAAGCTCTTCTTGAAGCGCTTGGACGATTTACGAAACGCGGAAACCTTGGAAGATGTCCGGCATTTGCCCGGAAGGTACCATGAGCTGACCGCGACACGCAGAGGACAGTGGGCCTGCGACTTGGACCACCCTTACCGCCTGATTTTCAAGCCGCAAGAAGCGCCAGTGCCCACCAATGCCCACGGGCAGCACAACTGGTTCGAGATTTTGGGGGTTGAAATCGTTGAAATCGCAGATTACCATTAAAGCAAGGCTATCATGGCAAACACAAACGAGTTTCATGCGGACATCGCGTTCCATCCGGGGGAAACGCTGGCCGAAAAATTGGAAGAATTGTCAATGGGCCCCAAGGAATTCGCGCTCCGCGCCGGCAAGCCTGAAAAGACGATCTTGGCCATCCTCCGGGGAGATAGCTCCATCACGCCCGAAATGGCTGTGATTTTTGAGAGCGTGCTGTCGATTCCTGCGCGATTTTGGATCAAAAAGCAGTACAGTTTCGACGAGTACAAAGCCCGGGAAAAGAGAGCATTGTCCATTCGGAACGCAATGGATTGGGCAGGACGCTTTCCTTATGCCGACATGGTCAGGCACGGATGGGTCGCGGCGAGAGCCAAGCCCGAGGAAAAAGTGGCCGAGCTGCTCAATTTCTTCGGAGTCAGTTCGCCTGAGGCTTGGGAGAACTACTTTTTCAACCAGCAACTGAAAGTGGCGTTCCGAATATCATTGGCGGGCACCAAGGCGCCGCACGCCCTTTCGGCCTGGATACGTCAAGGCGAAATCCAGGCCAGGGCCATCGAGTGTGGCCCGTACTCTGAGCCCGAGTTCAGGAAAGCATTGGACGACATCAAGATAATAATGGCCCAGCAGCCTGAAGACTTTTTCCAGAAATTGCAAAAGGCATGCTTGGCCTGTGGGCTGAAAGTCGTTCACACGGCATGCGTCAAAAACGCGCCATTGAGTGGGGCCAGCCGCTGGATACGAGACAATCCTTTGATACAGCTGACGGGCAGGTACAAGCAGAACGATCGATTCTGGTTCACCTTTTTCCACGAGGCGGGCCATATTCTGCGGCATGGAAAAAAGGACATTTTCCTTGAAAATGTAGAATATTCGGAGGCTGATTTGCAAAAGGAAAAGGAAGCCGATGATTTCGCCGAAGAATGGACCTTTTCGCGGGCGCAAGAACACGAAGTCTTGAAAGAAAAACCCCTTGCCCTTGAACGTGTCCGAGAGTTTGCCATCAAGTTCAACACGCATCCGGCGATGATCATCGGACGACTTCACAAAAAAGGAATACTGCCTTATTCAGTAGGGAATGAGTTTCTTGTGAAAATTGATTTGTCAGGCGAGTAGAGGCAGGAAGTCAGGCTGAGCGATTCCGAAAGGAATGGAAGCCAGCGTGTGCCCCATCCCATTGCGAGATCGGGTTCTTCGCGCGCGCTGTCAAGCCGCCTTCCGGCGCGGCACGAGAGCTTCGCGGGCAGGCTTGCCGAAGGGCCGCGTCGCTTTTCTTTTGCGGAACGGAAAGGCTTGACTAAATTCGCAGGCGCTTAGGCCCGCGGGGCTTGTCCGTCGGGCGCCAATTTTCCCCGTCCCCATGTCGAAGGCCCATTCCCGATTTTCGCTGCTGGCCCGTCTTCGGAGCTTCGCCCATGCCTTCCGGGGCTTGGGGGTGCTGGTGCGCGAGGAGCACAACGCGCGGGTGCATCTGCTGGCCTTGGTGGTCGTGGTGCTGGCGGGTTGGCACTGGCAGTTGTCGGGTCTGGAGTGGGTGGCGGTGCTGCTCTGCGCGGCGGGCGTGCTCTCGCTGGAGGCCGTGAACTCCTCGTTGGAGAACCTCGCCGACAAGCTCAGCCCGGGGCACGACCCGCTGGTGGGCAAGGCCAAGGACCTGGCGGCGGCGGCGGTGCTGATTTTCGCGTTCTTTTCGGCGCTGGTGGGCGCCATCATCTTCCTCCCGAAAATCTTTCCATGATGTTAGAACTTCTGCGCGCAAGCGGCAAGCTCCGCGAAGGGGCCATCCTCGTAGCCCTGACGGCCTTTTCGGTCGGGCTATGCCTGTTTCGGTACTGGAGCAGTGGCCAGTTCATCTTCTTTTTCTTCATCTGGAACCTGTTTTTGGCCGGCGTTCCGTGGGTGATCAGCAGTGGGCTGCTGCTTTTCCCTGGGCTTCGGCGGCGCGCGGTTCCGTTCTGGCTGCTGCTGGGCTTTTGGCTGCTGTTCTTCCCGAACGCGCCCTACATCCTGACGGACCTGCTGCACCTGCGCGAGCGCCCGTCGGCGCCGATGTGGTACGACCTGCTGCTGATCCTGAGCTTCGCGTGGACGGGTCTGGTGCTGGGATTTTACAGCCTTCGGGATGTCGAGTCGCTGCTTTTGGCGCGGTTTCGGCGTGTTTGGATAGCCTTGGGGTCGGGGGCCATCTGGTTCCTGGGCGCCTTCGGGGTCTATCTTGGGCGCTTTTCGCGGTGGAACAGTTGGGACATGCTGCAACATCCGGGCGCGATCGTGGAGCAGGTGCTGGCGGCGCTGGCCGACCCGCAGGCGCATCCCCGCACCTGGGGTTTTACCGTGTTGTTGGGCATCCTGCTGAACCTGGCGTACTGGAGCTTCCGCCCACGAACCGAAAAACTGCCCGCCGATGCTTGAGACCCGCGCCTTGGGCATCGGCTTCGCGGCCAAACCCACGGCCCGGCTGCTGCTGGACCGCGTGGAGCTTCGGGCCGAACCGGGCGAGCTGGTCGCGGTGCTCGGGGCCAACGGCGTCGGCAAGACGAGCCTGATGCGCACCCTGGCGGGGCTTTTGCCGCCGCTGGCGGGCGGGGCCACCTGGCGCGGCCAGCCCCTGCCTTGGCACGACCGCGCAGCGATGGCCCTGCTCATGGCCCACGTGCCCACCGTCCGCCCCGCGTTGCCCTACGCCACCGTGGCCGAGCTGGTGGCCCTGGGCCGATCGCCCCACAACGACTGGCTGGGCCGCCTGCGTCCCGCCGACACCCGCGCCATTCGCGAGGCCCTCGAAGGCTGCGGAATCGCCCACCTGGCCGACCATCCGCTGGACGCCCTGAGCGATGGCCAGCGCCAGAAGGCCTTCATCGCCAAGGGCTTGGCCCAAGATACGCCCCTGCTGCTGCTCGACGAGCCAACGGCATTCCTGGACCTTGCCAACAAGCACGAGACCCTGGCCCTGCTGCGCCAGCTCTGCGACCGCCACCGGAAAGCGGTCCTTTTCACCACCCACGACCTCGGCCCCTCCTTGCGCGTGGCCGACCGCGTCTGGCTGCTGCTTCCCGGACAGGCGCTGCAAGGCTCGCCCGAGGCCCTGGCCGAGCAAGGGGCCTACGACAGGCTCTTCCCGAACGGCGGACTGCGCTTCGATTCGAGCCTGGCCGACTTCGCGCCCCATGCCCCCGACGGACGGCCCATCCGCTTGCTTTGCCCTGCCGACCAAATGGCCTGGGCGAAGATCATCCTCAACCGCAACCACTTCACAACCAGCGATTTGTCTGAAGACTACTTGGCGCATGGCTCCGAGGCATGGCGGCTGGGCTTAGGCGGCGTCCTGCACCGCTTCGAGCGGCTCAGCCAGCTCGACGCCCTGCTCAAGCAGCAGATCAGAACCAACAATTGATTGGGAATGAACCCATTTTTTCCCAATTTTTGCGAAATTTGCATCCATAGGGCACGAATCTTGGGATTGCATTCAAAAAAATAGTTAACAGACCAACCGCTCATGCCCTTTTTACGTGTACCCTTGTGCCGGTGCATAAAGCGGTCTTAATTTTAGGGAAAAGCTCATGAAGAACAGAATTTTAGCTCTTTTGACCTTGCTCGCCTTCGGGGCTGCATCGCCCGCTTGGGCACAAGTGCCAACCGTTCAGGACTGCCTCGGGGCCATTTCCATTTGCAATTTCGTTTACCAAGAACAAAATGCTTATTCCGGAACCGGGAACTACCTCAACGAAATAACGCCCGGGCTTTCGTGTCTCGGCTCAGGCGAATTGAACGATGTTTGGTATATTTTCACGGTGCAAAACCCTGGCGAATTGCGCTTCACCATCACGCCCAACAACCTTTCGGACGACTACGACTGGGCCGTTTACAACCTCACCGAGGCTTCTTGCGCCGACATCGCCACCACTCCAGGCCTCGAAGTCAGTTGCAACTACTCGGGCACACCCGGCATCACCGGCCCCAACGGCCTGGCAGGCGACCAGAACAACCCGCCGCTGCAAGTGCTTATAGGCCAGACCTATGTGATCAACGTCAGCCAATTTTCCAGCTCACCTTTCGGCTACACGATCAACTTCGCCGCTTCCACGGCCACCATCTTCGACGAGATGGCCCCCGAGCCGCAAATCGTAACGCAGGCGCACTGCGGGGCCAGCCGCTTCCAGTTCCGCTTTTCCGAAAACGTCCGCTGCGGCAACCTCGATCCCACCGATTTCAGCGTGCTGGGCGGCAGTGGCGGATACCAGGTGCTCAGCATCGAGTCCGACGACTGCCAGAACGGCGCCGAGTATTCCAGATTCTTCTGGGTAGAGCTCAACAAGCCCCTGGTTTCAGGCAATTTTTCCTTGACGTTTAGTGGTCAAAATTCGGACCTTACCGACCTCTGTGGCAATGTGGCTTCTGCCAAGACCATCACCTTCAACACCACCAGCGTGCTGACGCTCCAGGCGCAAAGGGAGAATTTGAGCTGTTTTGAAGACCAGACGGGCAAGGTTACACTAAGCAGCACCAACGGCAGCGGCACAATCAATTTCTCGATGAATGGGGGCGGATACCTGCCCCAAAGTGTCTTCCAGAACCTTTCCGCGGGTGCCTACACCTTCCGCGCGCAAGACCAGGCGGGCTGCCTATCGCCCCTAAGAAGCGTAACCATCAGCCAGCCCAACAAGCTGCTTCTCAACACCGACCAAGTCGAGGCCATTCGCTGCAAGGGCGACCAGGCGGGCAACATCCGGCTCGCCGCCAGCGGGGGCACAACGCCCTACCAGTTTTCATTCGACGGAGGCCTGACCTTCTCGACCACCAGCCAGCGGGGGCCGGTGGGCGAAGGCATTTACGAGGTGGCTGTCCGCGATGCCAAACAGTGTTTGATGGAAAAAACACTGGTCTTTCAAGAGCCGGATTTCGCCCTGCGCATCTCGCAGTCCAAGCATTTCGACGTAGCCTGCAAGGGCGACAGCACGGGCCGCATCGAGCTGACAGCCAGCGGCGGATTGCCGCCCTACCGCTGGGCCTGGAGCGATGGCCAATCGGACAAGGTGGCAACCGAATTGCCTGCTGGCATCCACTCGGTCAGCCTTACCGATTCGCTGGGTTGCGTAAGCCGCGACACATTCGTCATCGAAGAACCGCAAAACAAACTGGAAATTGCGCAGAAAACCCTCGCGCACAACCCTTGCCACGGCCAGCTACTGGGCCGGATCGACCTGGTAGCCCAAGGCGGGACGGGCGAAATTGGCATCCTCTGGTCGAACAGCTTGCAAGCGTTCTCGCTCGAGGGCCTCGCCGCCGGGGCCTACATCGCCCGCCTAAGCGACCAGAACGGATGCGAATTGCTGGATACCAGCTACATCCGCCAGCCAGCGGCTCCGCTTTCCATCCTTGCCCTCCAGCAAACAGAGCCGCTCTGCCATGCCGACAGCAGCGGCATTCTGGACCTCGTGGCCCAAGGCGGGACACTGCCTGCCACTTTCTTGTGGACCGATGGCGCCACCGAAGCTCGCCGCGACAGCCTACCCGCTGGCGTTTACACCGTGCTGGCCACCGATTCGGCAGGCTGTCAAACACAAAGCCAGTTCGTGTTGCGACAACCTGCTTTCCCGCTTGAAATTCGAGCGCGGCAAGTCGAAAACCCCAGTTGTTCGAGGCCTTACGGAGGCCTTATCGACCTTGAAACCCTTGGCGGTACAGGTGCCGCCAGCATTTCTTGGGAAGACCAGCCGCTCAACTCGTCCCTCCGCCGCGACAGCCTGCCTGAAGGCATTTACCGCGTTTGGGCCGAGGATTCCAAGGGCTGCCGAAGCCTGCTCGAAGTGGAGCTGACGCAACCCGACACGCTGCGGAATCTTCCGCTGGTCCAGGATGTGCGATGTCATGGCGCCAACGATGGAAGCGTCGCCGCCCAGCTTTCGGGCGGTACGGCACCGTTTCGCTACCTCTGGGATGGCCAGCCCGGACCTGCGGCGCGGGAAGGTCTGGCCCCCGGCCAGTACGTCCTGGAGGTGCGCGACGCCGCCAGTTGCTTCGTACGCGACACGCTCGAGATCCGCCAGCCGAGCGCTCCGCTCGTGGCCCAGGTCGTCGTCGATTCGGTTTCGTGCCACGGCCTTTCCGATGGCCGTATCACCTTGATTCCCAGTGGTGGAACAGCGCCACACCAGTTCGTCTGGGCCGATGGCCAGACCGATTCGCTGGCGGTGGGACTGCCCGCGGGACGCCACGACTTGCAGGTCGTTGACAGCAAAGGCTGCCAGTGGAAGGCCCAAGCCCAGGTGCGCCAACCCGAAAAGCCGCTTTTGCTGCGGCTAGACGAATGGACAATGCCCCGCTGCAAAGACGGCGACGACGGCAGCATCCAGACCACCCTCACCGGCGGAAGCCCACCCTACCAGTTCCTCTGGAGCGATGGGACACAAAGCGCTGACAACCTGTCTGCTACGGCCGGAAGCCACCGCTTGCTCGTTACCGACAGCCGCGACTGCCAGGCCGAACTTCAGGTCTTTCTCCCTGGCCCCGAAACAGCGCTTGAGCTCGATTTGAGCCCCACGCACGTGGCCTGCAACGGCGCCGCGCAAGGGGCCATCGACTTGAGCGTCTCCGGCGGCTATCCTCCTTACGCTTACCTCTGGTCGAACGGCGTAGAATTGCAAAATGTCAACGGTCTGAGCCCAGGTTTTTACAGCGTCACGGTAACAGATGCCAACGCATGTTCCCGAACGGATAGCGTCCAGATTTACAATGGCTTGGACATTCAGGCCCAGGCCACCAGCGTTAGTTGCAAAGGTTTGGACAACGGCCAAGTCGCGGTGCAGGTGCAAGGCGGCATCGGCCCTTACAGCTACCTTTGGAGCGATGGCTCGCCCCTGAGGGACCGCCAAAACCTCGCGCCTGGCAGTTACCGCCTGACCGTAACCGACCAACTGGCTTGCTCTTCTTTTCGAGATGTCAGAATATTCGAACCTACCTTCTCGCTTTCGGCGGATCTGGTTGGCCAAGATGTGGCCTGCCACGGCGACACGACAGGCCGCCTGGAGCTGCTCTTGGGGGGGGGGACACTTCCTTACCAGGTGCTTTGGGGCGATGGCGCCAGCGATCGGCTGCGCTTGGGACTGTCCGCCGGCGACTACCAGGCCACCATCACGGATGCCAACGGCTGCGAGACTTCGGTTGCGGTGACACTTGCCGAACCTGCCATGCCTTTGGCAATCAGCCATGAAGCTCTCGACATCGCTTGCCACGGCCAGACCACGGGGCGGCTTGCCGTAACGGCTTCGGGCGGCACTGCCCCTTACCGCTACGCTTGGGCCGACGGTTCCAACCTGCCCACGCGCGAGCTCCTGCCCGCAGGCAGCTACGAACTGCTGCTCACCGATTCCAAGGGATGCCGGTTGGAATTTGTCAGGATTTTGAACCAGCCTGAAAGTCCGTTAAGCAATGTTTTGCAAGCTGAGGACTTGCGCTGCCATGCGGACTCTTCAGGCCAATTGGCCGTCACTCCCCAAGGCGGCACCTCCCCTTGGAACATCGCCTGGGACGATGGGCCAACCGAGTTCGAGCGTGACAGCCTTCCCGCCGGAACGTATGGCTACGTGCTCAGCGATGCCCATGGCTGCACGTTGTCGGGGCAACGCGAGCTGCGCCAGCCTTTCCCGCTGGCCATGAGCTTTTCGAGCCTTCCGGTAAGCTGTTTCGGCGGCTCGGATGGTGCAGTTGGCCTTTTCGCGCAAGGAGGAACTCCGCCTCTTTCCTGGCAGTGGGAAAGTGGAAACACAAGCGAATGGGTGGGCAACCTGCCCTCGGGCTTTCAAACGGCAAGCCTGACCGACGTTTCTGGCTGCGCGCTGGTCGACTCGGTATGGGTGCCTGGGCCAGAATCGCCCCTCACGCTTGAGTTCGACTTGACCAATGTAGCCTGTTTTGGAGAACTTTCTGGTAGCATTGACCTTAGCCCCACCGGCGGCACAGGCCCCTATCGCTACCAATGGAGCAACGGACAGGTGCAGGAGGATTTGCAGAATCTCGCTCCAGGCTACTACCAGGTGAGCGTCCTGGATCGAATGGGCTGCGGCAGCATGGGCGGCGCCTATGTCGCTGGCCCCAGCACCAACCTTTACACCATTCTCGCGGGCACGAATCCCAAGTGTTCCGACTCCAGCGATGGCAGTCTCCAGCTTTCCGTTTACGGCGGAAGCGCCCCGTACAGCTATGCCTGGAATCATGGAAGCACCGAACAAGACCCTGAAAATCTGGGCCCTGGCCGATACGAGGTCCTGGTTACGGATTCGCTCGGTTGCGCTGCGCGCCAAGGATTCACGCTTACGGCGCCCTTCCCGTTGGGGGTAGATTTCGAGGTCCAGGACGTGCTTTGCCACGGTGAAAGTACAGGCAGCATCAAGGCCACAGCCAGCGGCGGCACCATGCCCTACACGGTCATTTGGCAGGACGATTTCATGGGTTTCGAGCACGTCAACCTCGGCGCGGGGCAATATGCCATCAAGTTGACCGACCGCAACGGCTGCATTTTGTCGGATACGCTTTGGATACAGCAGCCCGAATCGCCACTTTCGGGCCAGTTGAGTCTTCAGGATCCGCTCTGCAACGGCCAGCGCGATGGCTGGATGAAACTGGACCTGCTCGGGGGAACCTCGCCTTACAACTTCCTGTGGTCCAATGGCTCTCGACTCAACAAGGCCGTCAGCTTGGGCGCGGGCCCCTGGAGCGTGCTGGCCACCGATGCCAACGGATGCGCCTTCGCGGCCAATGCGATGCTTTCGGAGCCGCCGCCTTTGCTCTTGGCTATTTCGGCCGGCAACCCAACTTGCAGCGGGGTGGCCAACGGCTGGGCCAGCTTGTCGTTGAGCGGAGGAACACCGGAATACTCTTTGCAATGGTCTGAAGGCCAGACAACTGCCGAAGTATCGGGCTTGTCGGAGGGCTGGCACGACATCTTGGCCACCGATGCCAACGGATGCTTGGCCATGGATACATTCCTGCTCGAATCTCCGTCGCCCATCACCACAAGAACAAGTTCGGCTTTTGGTTGTTTTGGAACCTCGGAAGGGCGCATCACCTTGGAGGTTTTTGGCGGGACGCCGGGCTACGATTTCCTTTGGAGCAACGGCAGCCAGGAGCAAAGCCCCAGTGGCTTGGGTGCCGGAGACTACTCGGTGCTCATCACGGATGAACAAGGCTGCCAAGCCCAGGCGGAGGCGACTGTCGCCCAGGCCGACGCGCTGCGCCTGGATACGCTCTTTTACAAAAACCAGTCGTGTACGCTCATCCGCGATGCTGAAATCGCTGTCGCCGCTAGTGGCGGCTTGCCTCCCTACCAGTTCCAATGGACGGACTCCGCTTACGATGGTCCAAGGTTATCTGCCTTGCTGGCAGGGTCTTATGTCGTAACCGTCAGCGACCAGATGGGCTGCAGCCAGAGTTTGAGCTTCGATTTGCGGGTGGAGGGCGACTTGTGCATCGAGCTGAGCAACGCCTTCACGCCCAACGGTGACGGCTTCAACGAGCGCTGGGAGGTGCCCGGCCTGGCGCTCTTTCCAGACGCGCGCATCGAGATTTTTGACCGCTACGGGCGCAAACTGGCCGAGCTCGATGCTGCGAACAACAGTTGGGACGGGACGTTCTCGGGCAATCCATTGCCAACGGATACCTATTTCTACCTGCTTTACCCGAATCACCAGGGCCAGGCGCCTTCGCGGGGAACGGTAACATTGGTACGATGAAATGATTTCCCATTTTCTGGAATAAAATCACATTCGAGATGAAGAAAAGAACTATATTTTGGGGTTTTGTTTTGATCTTGGCTTGGACGAGCTGGCCAGCTTTTGGGCAGAAGCAAGCCGACTATTGGTATTTTGGCGAGAATGCAGGTTTGTCGTTCAGCGCGGGTGCGCCCGTGAGCCTGAACGATGGCCAGATTTCGACACTGGAGGGCTGTGCCAGCATTTCGGATGCGGCGGGTAACTTGCTGTTTTACACCGATGGTTCCGTCGTGCGCAACCGCAACCATGCCTTCATGTCGAACGGAACAGGGCTCATGGGCGACCCATCTTCCACGCAGTCGGGCGTTATTATCCCGAATCCCACAGATGGGAACATTTTCTACATTTTTACTGTCGATGCCTGCCAAAACGGCCTTGCCAATGGCATTCGATACAGTGTTGTGGACATGAGCCTTGACAACGGATTGGGAAGGGTTACTGTTAAAAACACATTGTTGCAGAACATGGTCGCGGAAAAGATAACCGCTGTGCGCCATGGCAACAACGCCGCGCTCTGGGTGTTGACACACGGCTATGGAAACAACAACTATTACGCATTTTTGATCGACGAAAATGGGGTGAATGCCACGCCTGTAATCAGTTCGGTGGGCAGTGTCCACAATGGTACCAACGACCCCTTCGACGCGTGCGGCACCTTCGGCAGTTCGAGGGGCTACATGAAAGCCTCGCCCGATGGCAAGACGATCTCGCTGGCCATAGGACGTAGCCAGAACATTGAAATTTGCGACTTCAACAACACCAACGGACTGGTAACCAATCCTGTAACGATTGGCGGGTTCGGTGACCCCTACGGCATGGAGTATTCCCCCGATGGGCATCTCCTCTACGTTACGGATCTTGTTGCGCCTTCTCGCATTGTCCAAATCGACCTGCGGAATGGGAATGCTTTGACGCAAATCACCAGCTCAACAGCAACTTCCTATTCAGCTTTGCAAGTAGCTTCGGACGGCAAAATCTATGTCGGGAAAGTCGGTCTAAACACGCTGGCTTCAATTGAGCAACCCAACGAGGTGGGTACGGCTTGTGATTTTCAGGTTACCAGTGTTGGACTAGGCACTGGAATCTGCTACTATGGTTTGCCTTGTTTTATTCAGAGCTTTTTCTACGATCCAAATTTCAGCTACGAAGGTCAATGCTTGGGAGAAGTAACCACTTTTTCCTTGAATGATGTTGCCAATGTGGACTCGGTGCTTTGGACTTTTGGCGATCCGGCCTCGGGCGTTTTCAACACCGATCGGACTTTCAACCCGATACACAACTACAATGCCGTTGGCAACTATACCGTCCGCCTAACGGTTTACTACCCGACGGCGATAGAAGTGTTGGAAGATGTCATACAAATTTATGACTTGAACATCGACCTGGGAGCGGACCGGGTTGCCTGTGGAAGCAGCCAGCTCAGCTTGCCAACGGGGCTCGCGAGCATCACCTGGTCAACAGGGCAAAGTACTCGGATAATCACCGTGAACGCATCGGGAACATACAGCGTGAATGTGGTGGACGGCAAGGGATGCCAGGACAGTGATGAAGTTGTCTTGACGGTGGTTTCTAGCCCTATCATGGATTCCACGCGCGTGTTTAGAGGCTGCAATGGGCAAGCCAATGGGGCCATCACGCTTTTCGCATCGCAGGGCGTGCCGCCCTTGAGGTACTCTCTGAACAACGGCCCTTACGTGTTCGCGAACACTTTCCCCAATCTTTCCCCGGGAAGCTACGCCGCCAGGGTCCAGGATGCCAATGGATGTATCACTCTTCAAAATTTGACACTTACTTCTCCCACCGCATTGGGTCTTTCCACAAGTACTGTTGATCCGCTTTGCTTTGGGCTCAGCGTGGGTTCGGCCACTGTCGCTCCATCGGGTGGGGTGGGGCCTTACCAGGTGCTTTGGAGCAGTGGTAACATCGGCACCAGTCGTCAGAACCTGCCCGCTGGCTGGCATGGTCTCGTCTTGACGGACGCCAACGGCTGCCAGAGGCGGGATAGTGTCTTGATCAACCAGCCACCGGCCATCGTTGCGACTGCCACGCGCCAGGATGTGTTGTGTTTTGGGGAGTCCACTGGGGCTTTGAACGTTCAAGTTACGGGTGGTACTGGCTTGCTTAGTCTTACTTGGGCGCATGGGCCTACAACGGCCTCGATAACAGGCCTGGCCGCTGGTGAGTATGTCTTGAAGACAACTGATGTCAGGATGTGTTTCAAACAGGATACCTTTGTTGTCAACCAGCCCCAGTTTCCCTTGCGGATTGGGCAAGTTTTGGCCAATGACATCCGATGCTTCAACGGCGAAGATGGTAGCATTGAACTGACTGTTTCTGGGGGAAGCGCACCCTACTCGTTCTCATGGTCGAATGGGGCAAGCACACCAATCATAAGCAATTTGGAACGAGATAGTTACGAGGTCATCGTTCGTGACGTGAACGGATGCCAGGTGGATACTTTCGCAGAAATATTTGAACCATTGGCGCCAATCGAAAGCCAAGTTTCCTTTGATAATGTAACCTGTTATGATGCTGCTGATGGAAGTGTGGATTTGACGGTTGAAGGTGGAACGGCGCCCTACCAGTTCTTGTGGTCGAACAGCTTGCAGACAGAAGACCTGGCCCATATGGCTGGTGGACAATACATTGTACAAATTACAGATGCCAGTGGCTGCGAATGGGCGGACACAGCCACCATTTTCGAGCCGTCTGATCCCCTCGTGCTTTCCTTGGCGGCCCAGAATATCGCCTGCAAAGGCGCCAGAACCGGACGGATCGATTTGGGAATCGCCGGGGGAATCACCGATTATCAAGCGCTTTGGAACACTGGCGATACTAGCACCACCTTGACGCAGTTGTCTGCTGGTTTTTACAGCGTCAGAGTAACCGATGCCAACGGCTGCCAGCGCGATACAAGCGTCATCCTTTTGGAGCCATTTTTCGCCTTTGAAGTCAACCGTGCCGCGCTGACGCATATTCCTTGCAATGGCTTTCCTCAGGGCGGAATTGACCTGGGTGTTGTTGGCGGCGCGCCACCTTACAGCTACACCTGGAGCAACGGGACAACTACGCAAGACCAAGTCGGGTTGGCTGCCGGAAATTACACTGTTTTGATTGCTGATCGAAACAATTGTGTGATTGATACGAGTTTTGCAATCCTGCAACCCGAATCACCGCTAACGGTCAATTGGGACATCGAGCCCGTGCGCTGCAAGGGGCAGGCCAATGGGGCTGTCGAGTTGAGCATCACGGGAGGGACTGGGCCTTATGTCGTGGCTTGGTCCGACGGAAGCGCCGACCTTGAGCGAACAGGTTTGCTTTCTGGTAATCTGCAACTTACGGTGACCGATGCCACCAATTGCGTTTGGACGAACCAGCTATTTGTCCCAGAGCCGGCTGCTCCCTTGGGCTTTACAGCGAATAGCGAGAATGTAGCATGCAAAGGTGAAAATTCCGGACGAATCGAACTTAGCCCCAGGGGCGGAACAACACCTTACGGAATCGCATGGAATCATGGTCCAAACACCTTCACGATTCAGAACCTTTCTGCGGGAACTTACAGTGCCACGATAACAGACTCTAAGGGCTGCCAGACGGTTTATACGGCACCCATCAGCCAGCCGGACTTCAAGTTTTCGATTGCCAACGAGAGTTTGGTTGACGTTCAATGTTTTGGCGCATCGGACGGTCGAATTTCACTGGAAATTGTGGGCGGAACCCAGCCCTACAATTTCCTCTGGTCCAACAACGAAACCACCGAGGACCTTCAGGATGTCGGTGCGGGAACATACATCCTGCTGGCCCGCGACGCCAGAGAATGTTTGTTGGTCGATACCTTTGCCTTGGACCAACCGGCGGCGCCGCTTCTGCTTGATTTGCAGGGGCAGAATGCCGATTGCAAGGACGCCACCAATGGCGCTATTGATTTGAGCATCAACGGCGGGACTTCACCCTACCAAACGCTTTGGTCCAATGGTGAAACCTCGCAAGACATTGATTTGCTGACACCAGGCCTTTATACGGTGGCTGTCACCGATGCGCAGGGCTGTCTGGCCGAGGGGCAGGTCAGGATACAAACGTCGCTTGTGGTCAGTTATGTTGAAAAGCCCGTATCCTGTTTCGGAGGTTCGGATGGGGGCGTGAATGTGAGTGTGGTCGGGGGCACGCCCAATTACCAGTTCGCATGGGACCATGGCAAGGCAAGTGAGGATTTGAGCGGCTTGTTGCCAGGAACTTACAATCTGCTGGTGACAGACGCCGAGGGTTGCCAAACGTTGTTGGAAGCTGTTGTGACACAGCCCAATTTTCCACTTCGTCTCGATATTGCTTCTCGGAATGTTTCTTGCCATGAAGGGCGCGATGGCCAAATTGAATTGTCTGCCAGCGGTGGAACGCAGCCCTACCGCTTCGTTTGGTCGAACAACTCTACGAATCAGAATCTTACGGGCGTTCCGGATGGCTATTATGTGGTAAGCGTGCTCGACGCCCGCAACTGCTTGGCGGATACCTTCGCGACACTGTCGCAGCCGCCGGCGCCCTTGTTGGGAAGCACAAGCCATGCAGATGTGCTCTGTTTTGGACAGGCTTCCGGCAGCATCAACCTGCAAGTCAGCGGCGGTACTCCCAACTATTCCTACCGATGGTCGCACAACTCATACACACAGAATCAGTTCAATCTTCGGGGCGGGCGCTACTGGGTGCGTGTTACCGATGCGAAAGGCTGCACCTGGAGCGATACCATCGTCTTGGATGAGCCCTTGCAGGCGTTGCGTTTGGAGCAGACCATCGATTCCATCGCGTGCCACGGCGACCCAACCGGGGCTATTGGCTTGGCGGCCAGCGGCGGCACGCCGGGCTATCGCTACGATTGGACGGATGGCAGCAGTTCGCCCAACCGCTCGGGTCTAGTCGCGGGGAGCTATTCCGTTGTGGTCAAAGATGCGCACGATTGCACGCTCAACCGGAGCTTCGCCTTGAATCAACCTCTTCCTCTGCAAGCAAATTTTGATGCTCTTGACGTTGCCTGCAATGGCCAGCGGAGCGGGCGTTTGGCGGCCATACCTTCGGGAGGGGTTGTGCCTTATTCCTACACTTGGTCGGTCAACCAAACGGACAGCCTGCTCGAAAACTTGGCAGCGGGCACCTACCAGCTTTTGTTGTCGGACGCGAAAGGCTGCACCTACCAGTCCTCGGCGAGTGTCGGGCAACCGGCACTTCCGCTCGGTGCGAACTGGCAGGTCAGCCCAGTGCGTTGCAAAGGTGAAGCCACTGGAGCTGTGGAACTTGAAATATTGGGGGGCACACCGGCTTACGCCGTGGTTTGGGGCGATGGTGAATCGGGAGCGAGCCACGGAGGCCTGGCCTGGGGCTGGCACGCTGCTCGTATCGAAGACGCGAAGGGCTGCGTTTACATGGACAGCGTTTTCCTTACGGAGCCGGCGCAGACCCTGTCCCTTCAGGTTGATTCTGTGTCGGTCAATTGCCCCGGCTCGGCGAATGGCGCCCTAGATCTGTCGGTTTTTGGTGGTGATTTACCCTACGAGTATCTTTGGAATGATGGTCAAGATTCGCAAGATTTGATAGGAATTTCTGGGGGCTACTACTGGGTCCGTGTGACGGATTCGCGCGGCTGCCAACGCCAGGTCGACGCGTTTGTGCAAGAGCCACTGCCCTTCCAAAGTTCAGCCTCTGTTCAAAATGTATCCTGTTTTAATGGCAGCGACGGCGCCCTGAACCTGACTGTTGGCGGCGGCACGCCTGGCTATCGTTACCAGTGGTCCAACAACCAGAATTTTGAGGATATTTCGGGTTTGTCGGCTGGAGAACACATTGTCGTGATAACGGACAACCGCAACTGTACGCATCGCGATTCCTTTTCGGTGGAAGAGCCGCTTGAGCCGCTTTCTGCTGAAATCCAACATGAGGACTTGGCTTGCAGTGGTCAAGGCCAGGGCAGTATTTCGGCGTCATTCGCTGGCGGGACAGCCCCTTATGTAGCCAACTGGCTGTATCCCAACGGCAATATGTCTGCTGGGGCAAATTTGTTCGGTCTTCAGGCTGGCCAGTATCGCCTTAACCTCGTGGACGCCCGGGGCTGCCTTTTGCGCGATAGCCTTACCATCGTCGAGCCTCAGCCCTTGGACCTTGTGCGTTCGGTTGTTGATGTGAAATGTCATGGCGGTACCGATGGAGCCATTTTGAGCCAAGCTGAAGGCGGCTTGCCAGCTTATTCCTATCTCTGGAGCAATGGCCAAACATCCAATAATTTGTTTAATCTTTTGCCGGGCATTTATTCGGTTTTGATTTCAGATGCCAATGATTGCCAGGCATTTGATACAGTAAAGGTCACCGAGCCTTTTGGGATGGAGTTCGTCATGGAGTCGAGCTATGGCTGCCATGGCGCGAACGACGGAACCATCGAACTGGAAGTAACCGGTGGCCAGTCGCCGTACAGCTTCTTGTGGTCGAACGACATGATGACCGAAGACATCGCGGGTTTGGGCCCTGGCCTTTATCGTGTCAGGGTTACGGATGCCAGCAATTGCAGCCAGTTCGACGAGCTTGAAATAGTTGAACCAGAGGCTCTTCGACTTGCGGATTCTACGGTTACGCCTGCCAGTTGCGCCATTGTTCGTAACGGATCCTTTTCTTTGGAAGTCGAAGGCGGAAATCCGCCCTACCGATACAATTGGTCGAATTTTTCCATCGACGGGAATATGGGCGTGAGCCTTGAAACCGGTTTTTATACGGTCATGGTTTACGATTCTAAAGATTGCCCTTTGCAGGTTGAGGCTTTTGTGCCCTATCTTTTCGAGGATTGCGTGGGCTTGACCAATGCCTTCACCCCCAACGGCGATGGCTTCAACGATCTTTGGCTTATGGATGGCTTGAGCTTGTTTCCTGATTCCAAAGTTTTAATTTTCAATCGCTTTGGGATACAAGTCTTTGAAGGCGGGCCCAACGATAGCTGGGATGGCATCTTCGATGGAAGACCGTTGCCGATGGACAATTACTTTTACATCCTTGATTTGAACTACCAAGACGAAGCCCCGATCCGAGGCAACGTGATGCTGGTTCGATAAGATGTCGATATACCAAACAAGAAAACCAGATGAAGATGAAAATTTTTTCTTTGATGCTGTTGCTCTCTTTTTTTTCGCTGGCTGCTACGGCCCAGGAGTTGCCATTGAACCGCATGTACATGCTCAACGGCTATTTGCTAAATCCCGCTGTTACGGCGTCCAACGCGTCCAATGCGAAAGTCGTGGCAAGGCAGCTGTGGGTGGGCTGGGAAGAGGCCCCGCGCACCCTGGTGGGCAGTGGGCACTGGCGGCTGGGGCGCGACAAAAAGAGCGGTGTTGGCGGCATGATTTACAACGACAAGAACAACGCTATCAACCGCTTTGGATTCCAGGCTAGTTTTGGTCACCGGGTAGCGCTTAGCAATAAGATCAACATGGCCTTCGGCCTGGCGCTTTCTGCGCAGCAGTTTAGCCTGAATACCAGTGGATTGTATGGAAATGACGCTAGCGATCCGCTGCTGACAGGCGCCACTGAAAGCGTGTTTGGCCTGCCCGACGCGAGCGCTGGTTTTTTGATCTATTCTGCCAAGGCCTACTTCGGGGCATCCATTTCGAATGCTTTCCAGTCGAAGATCAAGCTGCGCACGGACGGTGCCAGCGAGAGTGCCGTTCCGCGGTCGGTTTTCCTGACGGGCGGGCTTCGCAACGAGGTCAACTATTCGATCGTCTGGGAGCCTTCGGTGATGATGCTTTGGACGCAGGGTTTCCCCATCGAGTTGCACGTGAACACCAAATTTCGCTTTGATGACAAGTTTTGGCTCGGGGGCTCTTACCGCATCAACAACGCGTTGCAGGTCATGGCCGGGTTCCAGTTTTTGGAATACGAGCTGGGCTACGTCTATGAGTACACTCTGAGCAGCCTCAACCGCTTCAACCAAGGCTCGCATGAGTTGATGCTGGGCATCAACCTCGAATACCGTCGGCCGCTTCGCCGGTCGGGTGCAGTCCAGTGTCCTGCTTTTCTCTGAAAATCAGAATGAAGGAAGCGTAGCGGAGGTCAACTTCATGAACCGAGGGGCAAAAAATGCGTCATGGGTCCTTCCGTTTGGGTTAATTTCCTAATTTTACGCGAGCCAAAAGGGGCGGCCTTTCCACAGCGGTGGTCAAGCCAAGCCGGTTCAGGTCCGGAAAAGGTCGTCAAGACCGATTTGTTTCGACATTTTTTTCATGTTTTGATTCTAATTAGACAATCGACCCTGAAACTCCAAATTGAAGAATGAAGAACACTTTTTTTGATCTCGTTGAACAAAGTTACTACTTCCCCCAAGATGGTTTCGACCTTCGCGAAAACTACTTGACCTTTCATGGCATTTCGTTGAAATACCTGATTGAGAAGTACGGAACCCCCTTTAACTTGATCTATCTGCCCAAGATAGGCGACCAGATCAAAAAGTCTCGGAACTTGTTCAACCGGGCCATAAAAAACTTGAACTATGGCGGACGCTACAAGTTCTGCTATTGCACCAAGTGCAACCACTTCAACCACGTGCTCAACGAGGTGGCCAAGTATGAAACAGACCTTGAGACTTCTTCGGCTTTTGATATTGACTTGATTCTCAATTTGTATAACACAGGGAAAATTAAAAAGGACATCGTCATCCTGCACAATGGTTACAAGACCGATGAATACATCGAGAAAATCATTGAGCTGCAAGAGTATGGCTTTGAAAATTCCATCACCATACTGGATGGGGTCAAGGAACTGAACCGGTTGCTTCGTCACGTCAAAGGAGACCGCAAGGTGAAAATCGGCGTGCGAATGTCCATCAACGAGGAGGCGCAGTCGGCCTACTACACCTCGCGGCTGGGTATTCCCGCTTCCGAAATCATCAATTTTTTCAAGGCACACATCCAAGACAACGAAAAAGTAGAGTTGAAACTCTTCCATTTTTTCGTGGATTCTGGCATCAAGGACACCATTTACTATTGGGGCGAGTTCAAGCGCGCCTTGAAGTTGTACATCGACCTCAAGAAGCAATGCGACACGCTGGATTCTTTCGACCTTGGAGGTGGATTTCCCATCCGCAACCATTTGGGTTTCGAGTACAACTACGAGTACATGATCAACGAGATTGTCACGAGCATCAAGGAGTTCTGCGTCAAAGACAGTGTGCCCGAGCCTGACATTTACACCGAGTTTGGGCGCTACACCATCGGCGAAAGTGGCGCCATCATCTTTGAGGTTTTGGAGCAGAAGCAGCAAAATGATACCGAGTTGTGGTACATCATCAACAACAGTTTGATGAACACCATCCCCGACGCCTGGTCCATCCACGAGAAGTTCATCCTGTTGCCCGTCAACAAGTGGCAAAACGAATACACCCGCGTCAACATCGGCGGCATCAGTTGCGACCATTCCGACTACTACAACTCCGAAGACTTGAACCAGGAAGTCCTCTTGCCTCGCTTTTCGGACGATGAGCAGGAGCCGCTTTACCTGGGCTTCTTCCACACGGGCGCCTACCAGGATTCGATTAGCGGCTACGGGGGTATCAAACACTGTCTGATTCCCGCACCCAAACACATCATCATCGACAGGGATGACCGCGGGAATTTCACCGACTACTTGTACCGACACGAACAAACGGTACACGACATGTTCAACATCTTAGGTTATACCACATGAGCACTTACGCAGGCATCGATCCGCAGTACGCGGACAAGCAAAAAGCGGCTATATGGCTGCAAAACATTCCTTTCGATGGGACGAGCACCTGGGGAAAGGGAGCGGACAAGGGCTTCGAAGCCTTTCTGGACGCTTCCGAAAACATGGAGCTTTATGACATTGAAACCCGGTCCGAGGTCTATAAAAAAGGCGTTTTCATCTTGCCTGCCATCACCGAGGGCGCTTCAGCCGAGGCCATGTTTGACGCTGTTTACGCTTCAACCAAAGAGCTGCTCAAACATGACAAGTTCCTGACCTTTTTCGGCGGCGAGCACTCTGTCAGCATCGGCCTTATCAAGGCACATTACGAAAAGTTCGAGAACCTGAGCGTCCTGCAAATCGACGCCCATGCCGACCTTCGGCCCGAGTACCACGGCACGCCCTACAACCATGCCTGCGCCGTCTATGACGCCTCCAAGAACACCAACTTGATACAGGTGGGCATCCGGAGCATGGACGTGAGCGAAGAAGAGCACCTGGACCGCGGCAAGTGCTTCTTTGCCGAGCAGATGTATGGCAACACCGACTGGATGCAGGCTTCGATCGACAAGCTGACCGACAAGGTCTATATCACCATCGACCTCGATGCGTTCGACGGCTCCATCATGCCCGCCACCGGTACACCTGAGCCTGGAGGCATGGACTGGAACACGATGATCCGCTACCTGCGCAAGGTTTTCGAGCAGAAGGAAGTCGTTGGTTTTGACATTGTTGAGCTCGCACCCATCGAAGGCTTCAAGGCTCCTCAATTCCTGGCCGCGAAACTCTATTACAAGATGTTGAGCTACAAGTTTTGCCTTTGATAAGGTCGCACCCCAATTTTCACAACCGCTTCAAAAACCACACTTCGATGAACGGAGCTATTTCAAACTTCATAGAAACACATTACAGGCACTTCAACGCGGCGGCTCTTGTTGACGCTGCCAAGGGTTACAAAAAACACCTTGAAGAGGGTAAGAAGATGCTTGTCAGCCTCGCCGGGGCCATGAGCACGGCCGAGCTGGGCATCTCCTTGGCCGAGATGCTTCGGCAGGACAAAATCCAAATCATCTCCTGCACGGGTGCCAACTTGGAAGAGGACCTGATGAACCTTGTGGCGCACTCGCACTACAAGCGCGTGCCCAACTACCGCGACCTGACGCCCGAACAAGAATGGGAACTGCTCGAAAAAGGCTGGAACCGTGTGACCGATACCTGCATCCCCGAGGAAGAGGCCTTCCGCCGCCTGCAAAAGCACATTTTCCAAATTTGGAAAGATGCCGAAGACAAAGGCGAGCGCTTTTTTCCGCATGAATTCATGTTCAAGCTGCTTCTTTCTGGTGTGTTGGAACAATACTACGAAATCGATCCCAAGAACAGTTGGATGCTGGCGGCAGCCCAGCGCAACTTGCCGATGGTGGTTCCGGGCTGGGAAGATTCGACCATGGGCAACATCTTCGCGTCGTACTGCCTCAAGGGTGAGCTCAAGCCCTCGACCATGAAATCGGGCATCGAGTACATGACTTTCTTGGCGGACTGGTACACCGATAACGCTGGAAAAGAAGGCATTGGCTTCTTCCAAATCGGTGGCGGAATCGCTGGGGACTTCCCCATCTGCGTGGTGCCGATGCTCAGCCAGGACATGGAACGCGAGGATACGCCTTTCTGGAGCTACTTCTGCCAGATCAGCGATTCGACGACCAGCTACGGTTCCTATTCGGGCGCCGTTCCCAACGAAAAGATCACCTGGGGAAAACTTGGCATCGACACGCCGAAGTACGTTGTGGAATCGGATGCCACCATCGTTGCACCCTTGGTTTTTGCCTATGTTTTGGGCTGGTGAGCTGACCCGATTGTTCAATTTGCAACATAAGAAAAAAGCAGCGAGCAATCGCTGCTTTTTTTTCAATCGGTTTTTCTGCCCAGTTGGTATTGCGGTCGATAGGGCGAGAAGGTTAGGAATTCTCCGGCCTTTATGCTCTCTTGCGTGCGCCTCCAGTAGTGTACGTCGAAGAGGTCGCCATGCTTTTCGAGGAAGGCTTGGCGGGTTTGCCAGTTTCCGAGGAGGAATCGTCGAAATTCTTCGGGATAGATGTCGTCTTTTCCTGGCGCGAAATGCGGCTCATCCGAGAACTCCTCGTCTTCGTGCCGGGCTTCGGGCAGGTAGAGGAAGCGGCAAGTGGTCAACAGGGATATTTCGTCGTAGTCGTAGAAAATCACTCGATTGTGTCTTGTCACGCCAAAGTTTTTGAGCAGCATGTCCCCAGGAAAAATGTTTACGCTGGCTAGATCCTTGATGGATTGTCCGTAGTCGAGCATGACCTCCTGGGCGGCTTCCGCGGGCGCGTCGAGCAGGTAGAGGTTGAGCGGAATCATGCGCCGCTCGGTGAAAAGGTGCTTGATGATGACGGTCTCGCCTTGTAGTTTCACGATGCTGGGTGCCACGGCGAGCAGTTCTTCGAGCAGGTTCGGTTCGAAGCGCCTCTTCTCGAAGGCGAAGTGCTCGAACTCGTGCGTATCGACCATTCGTCCGGCCCTGTCGTGCCTGGAAACCAGCCGATAAGCCTCTTTTACCTTGGCATGTGTCGTGGTTTTTTGCGGGGCGAACTGGTCTTTGATGAGCTTGAAAACAAAGTCAAAAGAAGGCAGGGTGAATACGCTCATGACCATGCCTTTGATACCCGGCGCGATGACGAATCGCTCGGAGGTCTTTTGCAGGTGCCGGAGCAAGTGTCGGTACAGTTCGGACTTGGCGTGTTTGACGAATCCGATGGACTGGTATAGTTCGCTTGAGGATTTGTGGGGAAGCAAAACCTTCAAAAAGCGGATAAATTCGCTAGGAATTTCGACATCGACCATGAAATAGCTACGGGTGAAGCTGAAGATGATGCTCATCTGGTCGGCGTCGGCGATAAAGGCATCGATATAAACGCCTTTTTCGCTATGCAACATGGGCAAAATAAAGGGAAAAACAATGCCAGAGATGTAAATCCTGCCGATGAGGTAGGCCGCTTGGTTGCGGTAAAATGGCGGCTTCAGCATCTCGATGCGGACGTCCGGGAGTTGGTCGTAGTCGGCCAGGACTTCCTTACGGATGCGGCAGGCCAGTTTCTCGACGTCGTGTTCGAGGTTTTCGTAGGGGACGCCCTTGGGCTGGTAGTCGAGCAGCAGCTTTCGGAGGGCGGCTTCGAGCTTTTGCCCATCGACGGCATAGGTGGTGTAGATCGGTTCGCCCGATCGGCGGAGGATGTGCTCGTGCTCCGAGAAGATGAACATGAGCTCCTCGCGGTCTTCGACATCGCCGAAAACCCTTCTTCCCAGAGAGTTGAAGAAGGTTTCGGCCAGTTCGAACTCCAGCGAGAGGGTGATGGCTCGGCTGTAGTTTCGTTTGATTTCGCGCCACATGTCCTTGTCGTGCAACTGTGGGCCCATCAGGGCGCGGACCTGGACGACCAATGCGGCCATGCTTTCGGGGTAGAGGTCGAAGCGGCTGAGCGAATCGTCGCGCAGCTCGGGCCACTGTCGGTTGCGGAATCGGTTGTGCGCCCGGTTGGTGATGGTCCTGAAACGGCGGATGTACTTCCGAAAATGGCTCAGTATCAGCTCCGGAACTTCCCAATTCAGGAAAGCGCTCCCGGTGTTGAAGCTCTCGAAACTGGGATTAGGCATCGTTGCGTCGTTGTTTTTCTGGGTAGTCGTTTCCGTCAGCATAGGTCGGTGCTAAGGAGGTTAAAGAAATCGGGATTCAAACCAGAGTAAAAACCGCCGCCCCCCGTGCTGTCAAACACAAAACAAAACCAGGGAATATAGGGGCACAAATCCAATGGGCCAATCCAGAGGGAGGAATGACGGGGGGCGGCGGCAAATGGCAGTCGTTGCGCTTTTTTTCGGAAGGCGGCTTAGGCGTGGAACTGTTCGATTTCTGTTGAGCCGAGCATGGCCACGGTGGAAGCGCTACCGCTCGTGACGGTGTTTTGAATGGCGTCGAAGTAGGAGACACCGACGAAGTTTTGGTGTTTCACGGCGCGGAAGCCTTCTTTTTGCATGGCGAACTCGCGCTCTTGCAGCTCGGAGTATCCGGCCATGCCGCGTTGGCGGTAGGCGGAAGCCACCTCGAACATGGACGTGTTCAGGGCATGGAAGCCGGCCAGGGTGATGAACTGGAATTTGTAGCCCATGTCGGCGAGGCTTTCGCGGAAGGTGAGCATGTCCTCGCGGCTGAGCTTGGCGGCCCAGTTGAACGAGGGCGAGCAGTTGTATGCCAGCATCTTGCCGGGGAATTTGGCGTGGATGGCCTCGGCGAAGGCGCGGGCTTGGCCCAGGTCGGGGGTCGAGGTCTCCATCCAGATCAGGTCGGCGTAGGGGGCGTAGGCAAGGCCTCTGTCGATACCTTGTTCGAGGCCGCAATCCACGTAGTAGAATCCTTCGCTGGTGCGCTTGTCGTTGGCGATGAAGCGTTGGTCTCGGGGGTCGATGTCGGAGGTGATCAGGTTGGCGGCGTCGGCGTCGGTGCGGGCGATCAGCAGGGTGGGCACGCCCATGACGTCGGCGGCCAGGCGGGCGGCGACGAGCTTCTGGATGGCTTCCTGCGTGGGAACCAGCACTTTGCCACCGAGGTGGCCGCATTTCTTGGCCGATGAGAGTTGGTCTTCGAAGTGGACGCCAGCGGCTCCGGCGCGGATCATGCCCTTCATCAGCTCAAAGGCGTTGAGGTTGCCGCCGAAGCCGGCCTCGGCGTCGGCCACGATGGGCACGAAGTAGTCCTTCTGGCCGTCCTTGTTGACGTTCTGGATCTGGTCGGCCCGCAGGAAGGCGTTGTTGATGCGCTCCACCAGCACGGGCACGGAGTTGGCGGGGTAGAGGCTCTGGTCGGGGTACATTTCGCCCGCAACGTTCGAGTCGCCTGCCACTTGCCAGCCGCTCACGTAGATGGCTTCCAGGCCGGCATCGACTTCCTGAACGGCCTGGTTTCCGGTCAGGGCACCCAGTCCGGCAACGAAGTGTTTCGTTGTGAGGCCGTTCCAAAGTTTTTCGGCGCCGATGCGGGCCAGCGTGTACTCGATTTGGATCGAGTTGCTCAGTTCGACGACTTGCTCGGCGGTGTAGGGGCGGACGATGCCTTCCCAGCGGGGATTCTCGGCCCAGTCTTTCTTGAGTTGCTCGATGCGAGATTTCTTGTCCATGGTTGTCAAAGGATTAAGGATTTGGGTGAAGTTTGTTTTGTTTTTTTTGCAAAGGCGAAGGAGCATCGCCCCTTCGCCTTTTTGGGATATTGGCCAATGCTGTCAGATGTGCTGGTAGGCCTCGAGGGTGAGGAACTCTTGGAGCTCGTCGGCTTTGGAAAGTTTTTCGAACATGTGCACGGCTTCGGAATAGTGTCCATGCTCGAACTCGGTGTCGCCCACGGCCTTGCGGATGCGCTCCAGGGCCACGGGCACGAGCTCGTCGTAGAGCTTTTCGTCCACGGGCGTGCCGTCGTTGAGCTTGGCCTGGCTGTGGTGCAGCCATTGCCAGAGCTGGGTGCGCGAGATCTCGGCGGTGGCGGCGTCCTCCATGAGGTTGTAGATGGGCACGCAGCCGTTGCCGCCAAGCCATGAGGCCAGGTACTGGATGCCGATGTCGATGTTCTTGACGACTCCCTCGCGGGTGATCTCGCCCTCGGGCACTTGCAGCAAGTCGCTGGCCGTCACGCTGACATCCTCTCGTTTGCGGTGGATCTGGTTGGGGGTGGGCATGTGCTGGTCGAAGACGTCCATGGCCAGTTGGACCAGCCCGGGGTGCGCCACCCAGGTTCCGTCGTGTCCGTCGCGGGCTTCGCGCTCCTTGTCCTCGCGCACTTTGTCGAGGGCTAGGCGGTTGGCTTCCTCGTCGTTCTTGATGGGGATCTGCGCGGCCATTCCGCCCATGGCGTGGACTTCGCGGCGGTGGCAGGTCTGGATGACGAGCTGCGAGTAGGAGCGCATGAAGTGCTTGGTCATGCCGACTTGTGCGCGGTCGGGGACCAGGAATCTATCGTGTTTTTGCAGCCTTTTGATGTAGCTGAAAATGTAGTCCCAGCGTCCGCAGTTGAGGCCAGCCGAATGCTCACGCAGCTCGTAAAGGATTTCGTTGAGTTCGAAGGAAGCCAGGATGGTCTCGATCAGGACGGTGGCCTTGATGGTTCCGCGGGGCACGCCGAGCTCGTACTGGGCGGCCAGGAAAACATCGTTCCAGAGGCGGGCTTCGAGGTGGCTTTCGAGCTTGGGCAGGTAGAAGTAGGGGCCGCTGCCGTTGGCGAGCAACTGTTTGGCGTTGTGGAAGAAAAACAGTCCAAAGTCAAAGATTGAGCCAGAAGCTATCTCGCCGTCGATGGTGACGTGTTTTTCGTCGAGGTGCCAGCCCCTGGGGCGCACCATCAGGGTGGCGATGGTTTCGTTGAGCCTGTACTGCTTTCCGTTGGCGGGGTTGGTGTACGAAATGCTGCGGTTGATGGCGTCGCGGAGGTTGAGCTGCCCTTGGATGGCGTTGTGCCAGGTGGGCGAGTTCGAGTCCTCAAAGTCGGCCATGAAGACCTTGGCGCCCGAGTTCAGGGCGTTGATGACCATCTTTCGTTCGACGGGCCCAGTGATTTCGACCCGGCGGTCTTGGAGGTCGGCGGGCAGTGGGTTGACGGTCCACTCGCTTTCGCGGATGTGGCGGGTCTGGGGCAGGAAGTCCGGCAGTTGGCCTTGGTCGATGAGGGCTTGGCGCTTTTCGCGGCGTTCCAGCAGCTCCAGACGCATCGGGTTGAAAAGTCGGTGCAGCTTGGCTACGAAGGCAAGGGCCTCCGGGCTGAGGATCTTTTCCCAGCCGGCTTCCAGCGAGGCCTTGACTTTGACCGTCCCGTGCGGGGTTCCGTAGGTTTTGTCCATGATGGGGCGAGGGTTATTGGGGTTGAACTTGGCGCGAAGATAGGAAAACGAATTTATTCCACAAGCGAATTTTCGCTAAATTTTCAATCCCAGCAAATTCTTTCCTTCTCGATTTTTCGAAATGCCGCCAAAAGTGTATCTTGCCGAAAGCAAACGCCCCCCATCCACCAAAAATCTACCTGCCTTGAGCCTCAGCGAAGAAAACATCCGCATCATTTTCGGCCTGAAAATGAAGCAGGTACGCACTGAAAAGAAATTGTCGTTGGCACAGCTTTCCGAGCAATGCGGGCTATCGGTCTCCTACCTCAACGAGATTGAGAAAGGAAAGAAATACCCCAAGTCCAACAAGATCATCAAGATCGCCGCGGCCCTCAAACTGCCCTACGACGAGCTTGTGTCGCTCAAACTGAGCAAGAAGCTGGCTCCCTTGGGCGAGCTGCTCCAGTCCAACATCTTCGAGGAGCTGCCCCTGGAGCTTTTCGGCATCGACCCCAAGAAGCTCATCGAGATCATCGCCAATGCCCCGGCCAAGGTCAACGCCTTCATCGGCACGCTCATCCAGATCGCCCGGAAGTACAACCTCAGCCAGGAGAACTTCTACATGTCGGCCCTGCGCTCGTACCAGGAATCGCACGACAACTACTTCGAGGAGCTCGAGCTGGCCGCCGAGGCCTTCGCCGCCGAGCACGGCCTGGCCTTCCCCAGCGAGCGCCCCGACTCGCTGCTCGAGCCCATCATCCGCCAGAAGTACGGCTACCAGATCGACTACGACGACATCGCCCGCCGCCCCGAGCTGGCCAAGATGCGCTTCTTCGACAGCCAGCAGGGCGACGTCCGCAAGCTGCACATCAACGGCAAGCTCGACCCCTGGCAGAGGGCCTTCATCCTGGCCCGCGTCATGGCCGTCAAGTACCTGAAAATCAAGGAATGGGCCAGCAGCTCGCCCCACCTCAAGATCGAGAGCTTCGAGCAAGGCCTGGGCAACTTCCGGGCCGCCTACTTCGCCGCCGCCCTGCTCATCCCCCGCGAGCCACTCAAGAACGACATCCGCGAGTTCGTCAAGCTCAAGACCTGGGACAGCCAGGCCTTCCTGCAGATCGTCGCCAAATACACCCGCTCGCCCGACATGTTCATGCAGCGGCTCTCCAACCTGCTGCCCCGCTATTTCAACCTCACCAACCTCTTTTTCATGCGCTTTCAGAGCCAGGAGGGCAGTGGCTACTTCAAACTCACCAAAGAGCTGCATTTTTCGCAGTTCCACACCCCCTACGGCAACGAGCTCGAAGAGCACTACTGCCGCCGCTGGGTCATCCTCGACCTCCTGCGCCAGCTCGAGCGCGACAAGACCCTGGGGCCCGTCACCCGCGTGCAGCGTTCCAGCTTCTTCGCCTCGCCCAACGAGTATTTCGTCATCGCCATTGCCAAGCAGGCCGACCACCTCCCCGGCATGAACTACAGCGTTGGCATCGGATTCCTGCTCGACGAGGAGCTCAAACGCAAGGTCCGATTCGCCAAGGCCGACCAGGCCCCGCTGCACATCGTCAACCAGACCTGCGAGCGCTGCCGCATCGCCGACTGCGCCCAGCGCGTGGCCGAACCCACCATGGTGCGCCTGCAAGACGAGGTGGACCGCCTCAAGCTCGCCCTCGAGGGGCTGGGCGGAAGCCTCTGAGCCGCCCCGACCCGCGCCCTGATTTCGAAACAAACACCTTGGAAATTGGCCCAAGTCTGCTTATCTTCGCGCAAAGCGACGCCCCGAAAATGGAACCAACGCCCGAGAAATACCTCAACCCCTTTACCGACTACGGCTTTAAGCGCCTTTTCGGCCAAGAGCCCAGCAAGGACCTGCTGCTCGACTTCCTCGCCGAGCTCGCCAAGCTCAGCCCGCAGGAGTACCGCGAGTACGAGGACAGCGTCAACAACTACCGCGACATCAAGAATTCCATCGACTGGGCCGAGGAAAAAGGAAGGCAGAAGGAAAAACTCGATACCGCCGCCCGGTTGATCGAGGCTGGCATGGACGACCCGGCCATCGCCGCCATCACCCTGCTCGATCTCGAAGCCATCCGCGCCCTGCGCAAATCCATGGGACGGTAGGCCCTGCCGCCCGCCGCTTTAAAGGCCAGTTCGTCAGGCTCATCCACAACAGCGCGGCAACGACCAGCAACAAGAACAACCGCGGAAAAAGCCTGGATCCATTTTCCCGAAAACTACCAAAAGATGAACCCCGAACAAAACTACCTCGACATCAACCGACATTCTTGGAACAACAAAACCGAGGCGCATTTGAAGTCCGAATTTTATGACCTTCAAGGATTTCTGGATGGAAGTTCCTCTTTGAACGACATTGAGTTGAACCTGTTGGGAGACCTGGACGGGAAAACTCTTTTGCATTTGCAATGCCATTTCGGGCAGGACACCATTTCGCTGGGCAGGCTTGGGGCTGAGGCAACAGGCGTTGACTTGTCGGACAAAGCGATCGACAGCGCGAGGCAAATCGCAAAAGACACGCATTCCAGCGCGAAGTTTGTTTGTTGCGACATTTACGACTTGCCCAACCATCTGAATGGCAAATTTGACATTGTTTTCACCAGCTACGGGGCGATAGGCTGGCTGCCGGATCTGGACCGATGGGCCAAAATTGTCTCCCAATTCCTGAAACCCGGCGGGCGATTCGTCATGGTCGAATTCCATCCTGTCGTGTGGATGTTCGACAACAACTTTGAAAAGGTCGGGTACAGGTACTTCAACTCGGGGGCGATCGTCGAAACCGAAACCGGAACTTATGCCGACAGAAAAGCCGATATAACACAATCCTACGTCTCGTGGAACCACGGCCTCAGCGAAGTGCTCAATAGCTTGATCAAAAACGGACTGGAAATCAACTCCTTCGATGAGTTTGACTATTCGCCTTACAACTGTTTCAATCGGACAATCGAAGTCGGGCCAAAGAATTTCAGGATCGAGCATCTGGGCGACAAAATTCCCATGGTGTATTCGGTTGCGGCGACAAGAAAAACCTGATGAGTCAGCAGAACCTCATGCTCTTGATTTTCAGTTCTTTGCCCTCGATGATTTCGGCATGGAAGGCGCCACAATCGGGGCAGGGGTCGTAGAAGTTTTCGATGGGGAAGCGCGCCTGGCATTGTCGGCAAAGCGCGACGGCCTGCACCACCCGCAGGTTCAGCCGAGCCCGTTCGAGCAAGGTTTCGCGGACGGCCGACTGCAAGGCCATTTGCAGGGCCTCGACCACCACGCCCGAGAGCGTCCCGACTTCAATGTCAACGAGTTCCACTTCGCGGGCCTTGTGCCTTTGGGCCTGCTCGCAGGTCAGTTCCACGATGTTGAGGGCCAGGGAAAATTCGTGCATGGCGAGGCTTTTCCCGCAAGATACGCGTTGCCACTCGGAAACGCAAGGCCCCGGAGGGTTTTTCGAGCGTCGCGGGCCAATCCATCGCCTTGTCAAGGCTCGCCTCGGGTTGGGTATCCGTTCTGCACGGCCGCCTGGCGCATCAATGACTGGGCCTTGTTGCAAGCCCGCTATCTCGTTTTGTGACTACCGCTTTCCGATTGTTTCATTCTTTTGGGGCATCAGTTTTGCTCCTTATTCCATTGTCCAGTTTTTTGGGAGTATTTCAGTTACCTGCGTTCTTTTTTTCCTGTCTATTTGATATTTTCAGTTCGTAATCGTTTATTTTTGATAATAATTCTAAAATATGGGTACTTCCCATTTATAGATAAATCTTTATCGTCATCACCTTTTCTGAATTTTACAATTTCAAATTGGTCTGGATTGAACTTATGTAGAAAAGTTATTGGAACTCCCATGTAACCTGCATAGTCTAATGGTATGTCTTGTGTTTTATCGACATTAATTCGACACTGTCCTAAAAAGTGTGTAAATTGAATTCGGCACGTCGGCCTAAGATGAGGTTATGCGGTCGTTGAAGAGGATCATGAACTGGTTGAAAATGATACCCCAGTTTGGGACAGGCCTGCTCCACCTGGAGGTTATGTCTCGCAGCGCGAGGAAGACGGACTTGGCGAGCGCGTCGTCGGTGGGGAACGAGAGCTTGTTCCGGGTGTACATCCTGAGCTTCCCGTTCAGGTTCTCGATGACGTTGGTGGTGTAGACCGTCTTCCTGATCTCCAGGGGCAGGTCGAGGAAGGTTGTCAGGTCGTCCCAGTTCCTCCTCCAGGATTCCACGGCGTAGGCGTACTTCTGCGACCAGGCCCTGTCGAAGTCGTCGAAGGCGGCCCTGGCGGCGTCCCTGTTGGGGGCGGTGTAGATCGCCCTCATGGCCTTCGCGAAGTCCTTCTTGTGCTTCTGGGCCACGTGCTTGGCCGAGTTCCTGACCTGGTGGACCACGCAGACCTGCGTGGCGGCCTCGGGGAAGGCGGCCTTGACGGCCTGGGTGAAGCCGCTGAGGTTGTCGGAGACGCTGATGAGCGCGTCGCGGACGCCCCTGGCCTTGAGGTCGTTGAGGACCGACAGCCAGAAGGCGGCGCTCTCGTTCCTGGCCAGCCACATGCCGAGCACCTCCCTGAACCCGTCCTTCCTGAGCCCGACGGCCAGGTGCACGGCCTTGCTGACGACCCGGGACTCCTCGCGGACCTTGAAGACGATGGCGTCCATCCAGACCACCATGTAGAGGCTCTCCAGGGGGCGGTTCTGCCAGGCCAGGATGTCGCCGGCCACCTTGTCCGTGACCATGGAGATGGTGGAGGTGGAGACCTCGACGCCGTAGAGGTCGCGCACCTGGGCCTCGATGTCCGAGTTGCTCATGCCCCTGGCGTAGAGCGAGAGGATGGCCGACTCGATGCCCTCGCTCATCCGGGCCCGCTTGGGGACCAGCAAAGGCTCGAAGCTGGCGTCCCTGTCGCGGGGCACCCTTATCTGGACCTGGCCGAACTCGGTCTTGATTGTCTTGGACCCGTGCCCGTTCCTCGAGTTGCCGGGGTTCTTGCCCCGCTGGTGCCTGCCGTAGCCCAGGTGGGCGGAAAGCTCGCCCTCAAGCATGGACTCCACGCCCCGCCTGTAGAGCTCGACCATGAAGTCGCCGAAGTCCTTGGAGTCCTTGAACTGGCTCAGGAAGTCGCTCTCGAAAAATTCTTCTCTTGTCATGACTGTGTGTGTTTAGGGGTTGAAAATAATCCAATTTCTTTCCTTTGCCCCATGGGGCAAAGGAAAGAAATTCAACTTACACACTTTATTGGATACTGCCATTAATTCCATCGTAGTTGTCATATTTTGGGTATTCAACTTCGTTTCCAAAGTATTTCTTTGTGAGCTCAATATCTTCGTGACGTTTCAAAGTATCTAAGTTAGTTAACCACAACGCATTGTTTGGGGAAACTATTCTATTTCCTGAGCTATCAATACGAGCTTCTGTTCCATAAAGTTCATAGTGTTCTGGCACGATAAAGCCTGAAATGCCCCGACCTAAATTTATACCCAACCACGCCTTGTTTTCTTTGATTAGTTTGAATATTTCTTTATAGGTAATAGCATTAACATTGCCAATTATTAAAAATTTCTTATCGTATTTAACCAATTGAGCTACAAACTCCCTAAATAATGAAAATGGCGGGTTGGTAACCACAATATCTGACTTCATTAAAAGTTTGACACTTTCTGCACTTCGGAAATCACCATCACCTTTAAAATGGATAATATCTTTTGAACTTGGCTTAATTTTTTCTCCTTCAGCACCTGTATATTCATAGAAACAACCACGTTCAAATTCTACATTATTAAACAAATCTCTTTCTTGATTGATGTAACAAGCCGATATTAGCTTTTTGAGTCCTAATTCTTTAAAATTTAAAGCAAAATAATTATAAAAATTACTAATTCGGGGGTCATCGCAATTGCAATAAACTACCTTATTTCTAAAATTACTTTTATAGTGTTGTAATTCACTTTCAATATCTGAAAGTTGTGTATAAAACTCATCACTTTTTGATTTTTTAGCTTTTTGTAATAATTCATTTGTCGCATTTCTTGCCATTTTGATCTTTTTTATCTGCAAAGTTTATATTTTAGTTATTTGATTAAATAAATCACTTCCTAAAAGTTGAAGCGATGTTTTAGAAATTTCAATCATAATATCAAACATATTTTTTGCGTCCCACTTTTCTCCATTCCCTTGTGTAAATATAGACGTTGCTTGAAGCATAATTGTTTTATCTTTATGTTTGATAAACTTGTTTTTACACAAATTGGTATTAATCGGCATTCCATAGTTTGCAGAAGTTAATCTATCTAACCGATTTAGCATTCCTGAATTATATTCCAGCGTAACAACCCTTCCATCAGGTCTTTTAATTGAAATAGTTTCTGTTAAAAAATTTGAGCCTTCCAGAAATAATACATCAGGGAAATGAGATTCCGACAACATTAAATTAGCAATTTCTGAAATATTTTTATGCGACCTTTCTATTGCATTACCGGCAGCCATCAAATCTTGGTCATTTTTTGCACCTACAAGTTTTCCTGCTTTAATGTTTTCAATGTCTTTCCCTTGATGTTTTGCTTCCGAAACTAAAACTATTCTCCAATTACCATTATCGTCTTTAACCTCGATTATTCCACCATCAGGTATAATACTTGAATTTGAAACAAAAAGTGTTTGACCTAATCCAGGGTCGACTTTTCTTAATGCTTCGTTTATTTCTTCTTTTTTTATACTCGTTCTATGTTGAAAAGATAACCGAGGAAAATCCTTTTCAAGTTGTTCAACCACAAAATGTGAAATTTTCCCAACTGATATATCATGCGATTTTGCTTCATCACCGAATATCCCAACAACTCCCTGTGATTTTTTGTGTTGAGTTGTTAATCTTTGTGATTGATTCTTTTTAGCCATACTTTATTTTTTCCACTTTTAGTGTTTTACAAAAGTGCAAATTTTATTCTATAGGTCATTTTTTGCAATTGCAGGTAACGTCATTACTTCCAGCATCTTCAACTCGTACCCAAAAGCACAAGGGTGCAAATAGGAATCAAACGCAGACCTAAAGAAAGCCCGCCAGTTCGCCCAACTTTCGAATCGGCAGATTTTGGAAGTCCTTGAGATTATGGGACAGTATGTCTGCGTCAATCCACAACCTGTTGCCCGAGGCGCGCACCCGTAAGCCTTGGCCCTTTGCATTGGCGATTTTAATGGGAAGACTGTTCATCGGATGTTTGCAATTGACGATAGCAAAGCTACAAAAGAAGTTTGGAGAAAGCAAGCAGGTCTCTTTTTGGGCCCTTGAGCGGATTGTTCCAGGATGAGTTTTGGCGGATCAGAAGAGAAGATGTTTCTCAACAAAATACGATAAGTTCAGATTAAAAGGTCGAGTCTTGCGCTGTAAGCGAACGGAAAATCCGCATTTGAACATTTCTCGGGCAATCAATTTTTAGCGGTATTCCCATCGCAAGAACAGCCAACATCCTGTTTTGCTGTCCTTGTGATGGGATTGATTTGCGCTTGCAAGGCTCATGCCGCGGGCTTTCCGCCGAACAGGTCGCGGAAGAAGCCGCGCAGGCGTTGCCACCAGTTGCCGGCGGGAGCGGCTTCGGTGGGTTGGGCGGGCACCGGTTCGGGCTGGTCCTTCGGAACGGTCTTCTCGGGCAGGTCGAAGCGCTCCTCGGGGGGCGGGACGGGGTCGTCGAGCCGCTTCTGGATCTGCTCGAGCTCCTCGCGGGTGACGTTGGTGTAGGCCAGCCCGTTGTCGTGGTAGTCGATGTTGATGAACTTGGACTTGTCCACGTCGCCCTGGAGGATGCGCTTGGAAAGCTCGCTGATGATCTCGCGCTGGAGGGTGCGCTTGATGGGCCGGGCGCCGAACTGCGGGTTGTACGAGACCTTGGCCAGCCAGCTTTGCGCGGCGGGCGTCATGTGCAGGCGCACTTGCTGCTCGGCGAGCTTCTTCTGCAAGCCCTTGACTTGCAGGCCGGTAATCTGCCGGACCTCGAAGTAGCTCAGGGGCGAGAACATGACGATTTCGTCGAGCCGGTTGAGGAACTCGGGCGACATGGTCTTGCGCAGCTCCTCCGAGACGGCCTTCTTGGCCTTGGCGGCCACCTGCTCGGGCGTATCCTGGCCGCGGTCGCGGTAGGCCTCCATGATCTGGGCGGCCCCGGCGTTGGAGGTCATGACCACCAGGGTGTTCTTGAAGTTGACGGTGCGGCCTTTGCTGTCGGTCAGCCGCCCGTCGTCGAGCACTTGCAGGAAGACGTTGAACACGTCGCGGTGGGCCTTTTCGACCTCGTCGAGCAGCACGAGCGAGTAGGGGCGCTGCCGGACGGCCTCGGTGAGCTGCCCGCCTTCGTCGTAGCCCACGTAGCCGGGCGGCGAGCCGATGAGGCGGTTGACGGAGTTCTTTTCCTGGTACTCCGACATGTCGAGCCGGACGATGGAGCGCTCGTCGTCGAAGAGCAGCTCGGCCAGGGCCTTGGCCAGCTCGGTCTTGCCTACTCCGGTGGTTCCCAGGAAGATGAACGAGCCGATGGGGCGGTTGGGGTCGCCCAGTCCGGCGCGGCTTCGGCGGATGGCCTCTGCCACGGCGCGGATGGCCTGTCGCTGGCCGATGACGCGTTGGCCGAGCTCCTCTTCGAGCTTGAGCATCCTTTCGCGCTCGCCCAGGGCCATTTTGGCCAGGGGGATGCCCGTGCTTTGCGAGACGACCTGCGCGACCGACTCGCGATCGACCTGGTCTTTGAACAGCGTGCTTTGGTCTTGTTTGTCGCGCAGTTGCTTGCCGAGGCTGTCCAGCTCCTTCTCGGCCTCGATGAGCTTTCCGTGCCGGATGCTGGCCACCAGTTCGAAGTCGTCCTCGCGCTCGGCGGTGTCGGCCTCCTGCTTGAGCTGCTCCACCTTCTGCTGGGCCTTGACCAGCTCGCCCACCAGCTCGCGCTCCGATTCCCAGATGGCCCGTGCCTGGCTGCGCTTGTCGCTGAGCTGGCCGATGCGTTCCTGGAGCTGGGCCTCGCTCTGCGGGTCGTTCTCGGCCTTGACGGCCTCCAGCTCCACGCTGAGCTGGCGCAGTTCGCGCTCAAGCTGGTCGATTTCGAGCGGCAGCGAATCCATGTCGATGCGCAATTTGGAAGCGGCGCGGTCGATCAGGTCGAGGGCCTTGTCGGGCAGGAAGCTCTCGGTGATGTAGCGGGCCGAAAGCTCGACGGCGGCGGCCAGAGCCTCGTCGCGGATGCGCACCTTGTGGTGTGCCTCGTATTTTTCCTTGAGCCCCCGGAGGATGGAAAGGCATTCCTGCTCGGAGGGCTCCTCGGCCCAAACACGCTGAAAACGACGGTCGAGGGCCTTGTCGGGCTCGATGAATTTGCGGTATTCGGCCACGGTTGTCGCGCCGATGGCCACCAGCTCGCCGCGGGCCAGGGCCGGCTTGAGGATGTTGGCGGCGTCCATGGCCCCGGCGCCTTTGCCCGCGCCCACGAGCATGTGCATCTCGTCGATGAACAGGATGGACTTGCCGCCAGAAAGGCGCAGCTCTTCGAGCAACTGCTTGAGCCGCTGTTCGAACTGCCCTTGCTGCGAGGCTCCGGCGAGCATGGCCGTTAGGTCGAGCGAGTGGATCTCGCAGTTCTTGAGGTTCTCGGGCACGTCTCCGCGGGCGATGCGCAGGGCCAGCCCCTCGACGATGGCCGTCTTGCCGACGCCGGGCTCGCCGACCACGATCGGGTTGCTCTTTCGGCGGCGCGAGAGGATTTCGAGCATGAGGCGGATTTCGTCGAGGCGGCCCACGACGGGGTCGAGCTTGCCCTGCCGGGCCATTTCGGTGAGGTTCTGGGCATATCTGGACAAGGCGCCCATGCCGTCCTGCTCGGGGCCTTTGATCTGGGCGCCCTTGCGCAGTTGCCGGATGGCCTCGCGCAGGGGCTGCTCCGCCAGGCCCATCCGCGCGAGCTGGGCGCAAAAGGGATCGCCGGTGGCCGAGGCCAGGCCCAGCAGCAGGTGTTCCACCGAGATGTAAACATCCTTCATGTCCTTGGCCTGCGCCTGGGCCACGTCGAGCGTCGTCTCGATGCTCTTGGAGACGACCATTCGCTCGGCGCCCAGGGCCGGCAGCCGGGGCAGTTCCTGGTCGATCAGCCTGCCCAGGGCGTCCAGGTCAACGCCGCACTTCTTGAGCAGGTAGGGCGCCACGTTCTTGTCCACCTCCAGGATGCCCTTGGCAATGTGCGGAGGTTCTATGGCCTTGTGCTGCATCAACTTGGCCAGCTTGGAAGCCGCCTTCAGGGCCTCTTGGGCGATATGGGTGAAATGGTCGTAGTTCATTGTGCTTTGGGGTGTTGGCGGCTGGCACCTGCCTCGCGCGGGCTTGCCAACCGGGCTGAAAGATACGAAGGCTTTGCCGATTTCGGGCCGATGCCCGGGCCTTTTTGCGCGTCCCCCAAGATTTCCGCCCAGCACGCCCACGGAAGCAGCCCTCGGTGCCGGCGAATCGAAACCTGCGGGCCTGCGCTGGCCCTCTCCACCCACTCTCGAAGCCCTTTTCTGGGACTTGTTGATTATCAAAGAATTGAAGAATGCCGAATCAAGCCTTCGGGTCGGGACCCACTTGTTCGATGCCTATTCCATGGCGAACAAAGTCGGGCTGTCTTGCTTGATGAAATAATGTATCTTGTTTGACTTTTTGATGGTTTGGATGTTGGGCAAGGCTTTGAGTTTTTTCGCGAGCTCTTTGTCGGTCATGCCAAGGCTCAATTTTTCGAGGATTTGTTTGGGGGTGAGGATTTGTTTTTCAAGCAGCGAGAGGACTTCATCCATTCCATTTTTTTCCGCGGCTTCGACGGGTTTTTCTGTGTTTTCCGCGACGTTCGCGTCTTCGATGATGTTGCCTTCAAAATCGACCGCTTTGGCGCCTTTCGCGATGAGCAGAAGGTTGGCGTTATTTTCGTCGGGATTGGGTTTTCGCACGAAAATGGTCCTTCCTTTCCGGAAGCCGTCGATCACGCCTGCCCAGGTTCCCCCACTTTCGGAAGATTGTGCCACGAAGATCTCGCTGGCCAAGGCATAGATGATCGGATTGCGGGCCATGGCCAAGCCTGCGCTCCACGCGGCTTTTGGGTGGAAGGTGCTCACGACCAATACATCACCATGGGTGATTTCCTTATAGTATCTTTTGATGCCTGAGCCGAAGGTCATGATGCCTTGCGGAAGCACGATGATGCTTTGTCCTTTGTGGAGAATGGCACTGTCCAAGGCTTGCTTGTCAACCCCTTTGGCAAAGCCACTCACCACGACTTTGTATTGTTGGGAAGCCTTTTGGGCGACATGGTCCGCGAACTGCAAAGAGATTTCATCCGCGTCGCGACTGCCCACTATCGCGATGCTGTTTTCCTGCAAGATCTGCTTGTTGCCTTTGACATACAAAAGGGTAGGGGCTTTTAGCTTCAGGTTGGCTTTCAGGGTTTTGGAGTATTCCGGCGAATTGATGGGCACGACTTCGAAGCCTTGTGAGAGCATATCTTCCGCCAGGAAGGCATGGTTGGGCAATTCGGATTTGGCATTTTGCAGGTCCGAAATTTCCGCGTCAGACAAGCTGAATTTGTCTTTCCATTCATCTTCAGACTGGAAAAAGGCTTCCAAGGCCATCCTGTTGTCGTGGACGATCTTCACGACCAGGCGGTTGATTTTCTCGGTTCCCCACTTGGGTAGATTGGCCAAGGTGATCCAGTAAGGTACTTCCGATAGCTGTGTCATAAATCTCCTCCAACGGTTTTTGCGATGATCAAAGGTGCTATTTTTGTGGCACCCAATTTAGACAAATATTTTCCAATTTCCTTGACGGTTGCTCCGCTGTCAAAAATATCGTCGATCAGCAAGACGCTTTTTCCATCGATCTCGTTTGGGTCTTCAAGGGCAAAAGCATCTTTCAGGTTGTCTTTTTTCAGAATGCCAGATTGAATGATTTTCTGAGAACTCGTTGTCCTGCTTTTCTTGAGATTGTGCGACAGCTTGAAATCCAGGGCTTTGGCAATCTTTTCCGCGAAGTTCTTGACCAGGTCACCGCTTTCTGTGGGTGGGACATACAACACGACATCAAATTTTTCTTTGCCAAAATGGCTGTGGAATGCTTTGAGTGTCATTCGCAGGAGCCAGTCCGGAAAATCTCCCCCTTTTTCATATTTGCTCCGGTGCAGTGCTTTTCCAACATTAGAAACGCCATAATAAGACGCCGCGACACCATCGGCCAGATTTGTGTTTTTCTTTTCAACTTCCAAAATGGGAAAATAGTTTTCCAGGAAATCAGCCAGTTTGTCATTGCATTCTTTCGTAGCCTCAACTTGCACTTTTCTTTTTCTGCAATTGTCGCACAAGCCGCAATTGCTGGGCAAGACATCGCCCAAAAAGTCACACAAAAATTTCATTCGGCAATCCCTGGTCTCCCAGTAGTTCAGCATTTCATCGAACTCGTTCAGTTTCGCCTTTCTTAACGTTTCAAAACTTTGCGTGTCCAATTCTGGCGCGCCGAATTTGAATTCATATTTTTTCCGATTGCCCTCAATTGTCTCAACGACAATGCCTTGCGCTATCAGATCAGCCAAGATTACATTGACTTGGTTCTTTTTCAGATTCGTTGCTTTTACAATGCCATGCAAGCCCAATCTTTCTGATTTTACGGTATCGATTACTTTTTGGTACTTTTTTGTTTCAGGCCTTCCGCCTTCTATGAAAGACAAGGGCAGGGTTTTGTCTTGATTGGGATTGTAGAACAGGATGATGAACGAAGGTTTGCCATCGCGCCCTGCCCGGCCAATTTCTTGGTAATAGTGGATGGGTGAAACCGGGATTTGCGTATGGACAACAAAACGAATGTCGGGCTTGTCGATGCCCATGCCCAGAGCATTGGTGCTGACGACACATTTGTACTCATTTTTCATCAATCCTTGCTCAATTTCTTTTTTTGTTTCGGTATCAATGCTTGCATTGTAGTGTACTGCTCTGATTTTCAGGTACTCGAACCATTTGGCATAAATCTCGGTATTTACTCTTGTGCCTGTATAAATCACTCCTGCCCCTTGTATTTTCTCCAGGTTCTGAGCCAGCCAGACCATCTTTTCGTCTTCGGATTGCACTGTGATCACAAACAAATTGAGGTTGGCTCTTAACAGATTGCCACGGATGGAGACGATGTTTTTTCCAATTTGGGTCGCGATGTCGTCTTCTACTCGTTGGGTCGCGGTTGCTGTTGTGGCTAGAACAGGAAAGTTAAGCGGAAGGAGGTTGACCAGGGTGATGATTTTTCGATAAGAGGGAATAAAATCATGTCCCCAAGTTGAAATGCAGTGGGCTTCATCTACAACGACCATCGCGATTTTGAAGTCCCTGTCTCGGACCGTTTCCAGCCATTTCACATTCTCCATCCTCGCAGGATGGATATACAGAATTTTTAGTTTTCCGTTTAGCGCGTCATGGATGGTCTGGTCGTTTTCTTGTTCGGTATGCTGCGATGAAATAAAATTGGCCGGGACGCCTAACTCTTGCATCTTTTGCACCTGGTCGCGCATCAGGGCGATCAATGGGGAGAAGACAATCGTTACTCCTTCGAACTGGGTCGCGGGAAACTGATAGCACAATGACTTTCCGAACCCCGTCTTTTCGATCAGAAGGACACGTTTCCCTTGCAATAGTTTGTCGATCACGGTCCATTGGTTGTCGTGAAATTGGCGAAAACCAAAGGTGGATTCTAGTTTCTGCTCGGCTTGCTGTCTGGTCATGGCTTCGTCTCAGTTTTATACCAAGTTGCTTTCAAACGTGACGGATTGCCTTGAAGGCTCCGCCCAACCCCGAGGGGTGAAATTATCCTCATCGGGAGGATGGGCCAGACAATGCCACCCCTTCGGGATTCCCCCGGAATCTTCCAAATTTCGCATGATGCTGATGATTTGTATTTGTCACCCTTGAAAGCAACTTGGTATAAGCTCGTTGGCTCCTGACTCCCGAAGGCAGTCCGCGAGTTTGGCTTCAACACAATCCGCCAGCGGAGAGGGCTTTGCCTTTATCGCTTTGAGAAGGTCTTCCATTTCGCCCTTGCCGCTCAATCCTGTGAAGTGGCAGGCGATGCGAATTTCAAATTCCTCCGGTCTCCCTTTTTGAAATACGACTTTGCCGAATGGGTTCACCCCGCTGACGCGCTCGAAAATGCAATCCTCGTAAGCCTGCTCAATGGCTGCGTTGATCATTTGCAGCCGCTCCTCCGTGGTCCTGTCGTCGAAATCCATCACGATACCGAGCCGGTCGTAGCTTCCTTTCTTGAAGTCGTTGACCAGGCTTTTGAGCGTCTTGATCAGTGTCGTGGGCTTCGCGGGGTTGGGATCCGCAGTCGAAGAATGCCACTCGACTTCCTCGGCGGGGAGGCTGGCTACCTTGAACTTGTCCATCGAGGCCATGTGCCGGAGGATCGCCTCCAGCGTGTGGCGGTCGTTGTCGTGCTCTACAATCAGGATTCTCTTGGGCATGGGTCATTCGCCTCTGAAAGGGTTGTCGGAAACCAGCTCGTGGTGCAGCATCTCCGCGTCCATCGGGTTGAGGATGATGGCTCCCGTCTTGAAATGCCGGGCCATTTCGAAGTACATGGCCATGCCCTCGTTCCGCTCGCGATTGCCCACGCGGTTGAATGCCCTGATCATTTCTTGGCTGTGCGAGGTGGCGAAAATCTGGATCTGGAACTTCTCGGCCAAGCTGAACAACAGTTCCCGGTAGCTTTCATGAGATGAGTGGTGGATGCGATTCTTGACCTACCTGTCTTGCGTCCAGCGTCGAATCCGCTGGGCATCAACGCAAAGATAAAAAGATTTGAAAGCTCCCAAGCGGCCCCGGCCGCTACCCCTTCTTCCTGCCCTTGGACGGCATGGGCTCCTTCATGCGGGGTGGGACGTTGTCGTGGGGCCTGACCAGCAGGGCCTTCTCGGGCGCGATGCCGATGGTGGCCACCGAGCCCGAGTTGAAGTTCAGGTAGTCGTTCTCGATGCCGTCGCTGAAGATGACGCCGCGCTCGGGCATGAAGGACTCGAGCACCAGGCGCTCCTCGCCCTCGAGCACGCCGGCGGCGATGTCGGCCCGCGAGTACTTGCTCACGAAAGGCTCGCGCACCACGAAGACCAGCCGCGGGGCGTCCCAGGGCCAGGCCTGGCGGGGGATGCGCGGCGCGGGGGCCGCCGAAACGGAGGCCGAGAGCTTCGAGAGGCTGCGGAGCGGCTCGGGCCCCTCGCGCTCGCCGAAGGTGCCGGCCATGCCGTTGGCCATGTTGAACAGCGAGCTGAGCCAGCCCGTCGAGCCGGCCCCGGTGGAGACGATGATGCCGCTGGACGACTGCTCCTCGACGCGGCCCTTGTGCGTGATGGAGTAGCGGGCCGAGGTGTGGGTGGCGGGCCCGATGAACAAGTCGTTGAAAGCCAGCAGCCTTTGCCCATCGTTGAGCTTGACCTGGGCCATGGTGACGGCCGTGGCGGCGAAGGCCTCGCGGGCGGCCACCCGGGCCAGGGTCTCGCGCAACTGCTCGATGCGGAAAGGCAGCAGCACGCCGTCGTAGCGCTGCGGATCGGGATTCACGCCCAGGATTGGGATGCCTTGCGCGTATTTTGCCGTGTTGGCCACAAGCCCGTCGCGGCCCAGCACCAAGATGGTGTTCTCGGGGGCGAAGATGAAGTTGGGCAGGAAATCCCTTTCCACGACCTTGACCTTGGCCAGCGACTCGCCCTGCCGCACCACTTCGTCGAGGGCCTGCTGGAAGCGGTCGTGCTCCTGCTGGTACTGGTCGAACGAGCTGCCCTGCGACTTGAGGTAGAACTTGGTCTGCGAGACGGTGCTGAACCGCTCCTTGAGCATCTCCAGGCGGGTCTTGTCCTTGACCACCAGCAGGGTTTCGAGTCGCTTCATGCTCGGTTCGGCTTAGCGCTGCTGCTGCTCCGTGATGAGGTTCTGCAGCAGGTCCGGGCTGATGTTGAGGTTGCCGATGCGCTGGGCGTTCTGGGCCAAGTCGTTGAAAGCCATGGCGATATGGGTCTTGGCGTCGAGGCCCTTGCCCGTCAGGGCCATGATGCGGCGCCAGTCCATCTCCTTGTAGGGAGTCAGCATGAGGTCTTGGGCGTAGGCCTGGGCCTCGGCCTCGGCCTTCTCGTTCTCGACCTTGGTGGCCACGAGCTGGCGGCGCTGCTCCTCAAGCTCGATGTTGGCGGCCATGCGCATCTCTCGGAGGGCGCGGTCGTTCTTCTCGCGGATGGCGGCGGCCTCCATCTCCTTGGTGGCCACGGCGTTGTCGGCGTCGATCTTCATCTCGCGGAGCTTGCGGTCGTTCTGCGCCTTTTCGACCTGGGCCTCCATCTGCTTCTGCGAAATCTGCTTCTTCTTCTCCTCGATGGCGATCTCGGTGCTGAGCTCGCTCTCCTTGATGCGGCGCTCTTGCTCCACGGCGAAGTTGCGGCGCTCGTAGATGGCGCTGTCAGCCTCCTTGAGCAGGGCCTCGCGGGTGTGGGCCTCGAGGGCCTTTGCCGTGTTGGGTTCAGGCTTGATGGCCAGGATGTTGACCGTCAGGGGCGTGATGCCGAGCATGGCGATGGCCGGCGAGTCCTTGAGGCCCCGGGCGATCTCCTGCTCCACCTGCTTGGCCGAGCGCACGGCGTCCTTGACGCTCAGGCTCTGCATGAAGCTGGCGCTGGCCGTCTGCGACTCGTTGACCAGGCGCTGGTGCAGCTTCTCCTTGTCGTTCTTGATGTACTTGCCGTTGGCGTCCACGCTGAAATCGAGCATCTCGCCAAGCTGCTTGGGCGCCTCGACCTTGTAGGTGAGCTGGCCCTGCACCGTCACGTTCTGCGAGTCGGCCGTGGTCTGGTTGAAGATGAAGGGCACGTCGTCGGTGCCCATGGGCACGGCCACGATGGAGGAGCTCCGGGAGTTGAAGTAGAACGAAAGCCCCTTGCCTTCCTTGACCACCCGGCCGTTCTTGTAGTGCAACACGTAGGTCGAGGCGTCGAATTTGATGTGTTTTATTCCGAGCATGGCGCGATGGCTTTTGGTTTTTGGTAGGGATGATGCTTGCCACCAAAGATAGCAAAAAGACGGTTCGCGCAAGGCATAGCCGACCACCCGGGAATATTTTGGGCAAAAAGGCCTGGGCCGGGCTCAGTTGGCGGTCGCCGCGATTGGCTCGACAATGGGCGAACCTTCATGGCCCAGGAGGCAGACCATGAAATGCCCTTGGGGGCCGGCAAGGCTATCGAGGGAGTCGATGCGCAGGTCGAAATATGCAACACTGTCCATATGGCTGAAAGCCAGCTTATCCAGGCCGACAGACGGCCTCCCTGAGCGAAGCTGCTCAAATGCCGCCCGCAGCCGGGGAGCGTCCTTTTCAAGCACCAGGTCGCTGAACCTGAGGCCAGCCATGTCCCCCCCAAGCCCATCAAGCTGGGCAGACCAGGCCAGGTTCAGGAAGATGACGCGGCCGTCGCCATCGAGCAGGGCCACGCCGTGGCCCAAGAGGTCGAGAATCCTGAACAGCCGCGCGTCGCTCTTGCCCAAGACCACGGCCAGCTCGCCCAGCTTCAGGCCCAGGTCCTCGACCTCCCGGCGCAAGGCGTGGTTGTCTTCGACCAGGGCCTGGATCTGCGCTTTGGTCTCCATGACTTTGGCCTCCTGCATTATGCGTTTGGTAATCAGGCGGTTGCTACCACGGATGCCCAGGTTGCGGCCCAGCTCGTCGATGACCTTCTGGCAGACGTGCCCCAGCCACTCGAGCCGCCCCTCCTTGGTTCGTATCCGGAACTCTAGCTGCGACTCTTCGGCCAAGTTTTGTTCGCGGCCATTCAAATGCTCCAAGAACATCGGGCGGTCCTCGGGGTGGATGATGGAAAGCAGCAGGGTCTTGTTCTGGTAGAACTCCTCATCCGAGTAACCCGTGATGCGCAGAACCGAGGGGGAAACATACAGAAAGTCACCATTGGGCGCGGTCCAGTACTCCCAACCGTGGGTGAAGTTGGCGACGGTCTTGTACTTGCGTTCGCTTTCCATGAGCATGCGCTTGAGCTCGTTCTCGCGGGTCATGTCCGAGAGGGCGCAGCGGCAGTTGCGCTGCTGGTTCAGGGGATCTTCGTGGGCCGATGCCGTCAGGCGGGCATGCAGCCGCTTTCCGCTAGAATCCACGAGCTCGATGTCGCCAAACTCTATCTTTTGGGAAGAAAAAAACCGCTTGAGGAATTTCGTGAAAGCGATTTTCGAGTCCTGGTGCAAAAAGTTGAAAATTGAGGCCGCCTTGAATTGGCCAGGCTCTCGGCCCAGGAGGCGCGCGGCGGCGAAGTTCAACTCCACGATGTTGCCCACCGGGGTCAGGGTGAAGTAGGCGATGGGCGCGCGGTCGTAAAGCTCCTTGTAGCGCTGCCGCTCCATGGCCAGCAGGTCCTGGGTCTGCTGGAGCTCAGCGAATTGCATCTCCAGCTCCACCTGGCGGACGTTCAGCTCCTCAAGGAGCTTGTCCACGTCCTCCGCCTGGCCTTCCTGGATGCGCTGGCGCTGCATTTTCAGCCGCCGGAGGGCCTTTTCGCGCAATTCGCTGTATTTCTCGTCGTAGTTCATGCTGGGCTTTGCCTTTTCGAGCTTTGCGGCAAGATACAAAAAAAACCAGTTTTTGCCCTTGGGCCACCGAACGCTCGTCCGAAAGATAGCCATTTTGGCCATAGCAAAGATGGATTTTATACGAATTATTCATCAATGCCAAGGGCGATTGGTCCGTGCCGAGGAATTGCAAGACATGATGTTTCATGCCAAGTTGCCTTCGAATATTTCACCACAGAACGCAACTTGGCATTACGGGTAATACCAAGTTGCGTTCTGTGGCGAAATGTCTGAACCATCAGTTTCCGACAAAAGCAGGCTGCTTTGCCAATCCCAAAGGGATTGGATGTGGATAGCCCCGGATGATATCCGGGGGAGCAGAGAACCACCGCGAACCAGAACCCCGTAGGGGTTCAATGCCAAAACAAAAACGTTTCAAGGCATTCCATCACGGTGGATGGCAACTTGGTATAATATACCAATCGTCAGCGTCGGGCGAAATTTAGATCGAGGTGGACGTTGAGGATACGGATTTGGCGGATAAATCGATTTTGCTGAATCGGCTAATCTTCGTCAAAACTTAATTTTCATCCATTTTGTGTTACAAATTCATGGGTCAAAATAAGGTAATAAGGTTATTCTGACTCAGCCAATTGATTTTCTATTAAGGTTTTACCCAAAAATAAGATCTTTTCACCCGTTCTCAAAGGATAACCTTAGTAGAAACTCTAACAAGTGATGGATATACAACCTTATACCAAGGTGCGTTCAAAGGTGATGGATGTCCTTGAAGACTCGCCCAACCCCGAAGGGGTGTAATGATTGTAGTAAGCGGATCCAGGCCAAAGAAGAGAACCCCGAAGCGGTGAAATTGTCCTGATCGGGAGGAAGAGCCAGATAGTGCCACCCCTTCGAAGGTCCCCTCCGGCGCACGCTAGGCTGGCCACAACAGTTCCATCCCTTCGGGATTCGCCCGGAATCTTCCAAATTTCGCAGGATGCTGACGATTTGTACTTGTCACCCTTGAAAGCAACTTGGTAAGTAAGTGTCTAAAGTTATTTTCATTGTCGTTTTGGCGCTTTTAAACACATAGGCACATAGTTTTTTTCTATGTAACCATGTGATTTCAAACTATGTGCCTATGTGTTTTAATTCAATGTGATGAAGAACAAGTACATATTCATTTGAACATTAATTGTAACTATTTAGGTCATCTCGCATTTGACGGAAAGGAAGTTGTGGCCGTCAAAAGTGTTTTTGAGCTCCCTGAAAATGTTCCTCC
>JAIFMG010000215.1 GCA_020048645.1 Bacteroidota bacterium
TCGGAAGGAATGACCATGCGCTGCCGTGGATGTGGATTCGGAACCTGTTTTTTTTATACTAACGCAAATATACCTAAATAATTACCAAATTTTGAAAACGAAGGAAGCCAGGCGAATTTTTGAGCCCAGAAAGTTCGCCGTTGGCTGTCGCTGCTGGGCTGAGCCGCCAACCATTGGCCCTCCATCGACAGGCGGCCTGCCCAGAAACGGGAGCGCCCACGCGCGACGCCGCGCGCCAGGCCGGCGCTGGGCAGTCGCTGATTTTGCCTACCTTCGCGGGGCAAGCCCAAAACTGAAAACCTATGGCAATCTCGATACGAGCCTGGCGGCCCTCGGAGGCCGGGCACCTGGCCCGAATGGCCAACAATTCGAACATCGCCAAGATGTTGACGGATTCCTTCCCTTCGCCTTACAGCCTGTCCCACGCCGAGGCCTTCATCGAGAAGGCGGGGCAGGACCTTCCCCCGCGGCTTTTCGCGATCGACCTCGACGGGCAGGCCGTGGGAGCCATCGGGCTGCACCCGCAGGGCGACATTTTCCGGAGGAACATCGAGCTAGGCTATTGGCTGGCCGAGGAGTTCTGGGGGCGGGGCATCGCCAGCGGTGCCGTGGCGCTGGCGGTTGGCCACGCCTTCGCGCAGTTCGACATCGACAGGGTGTTCGCGCGGCCTTTTGGCAACAATATCGGCTCGCAGAAGGTGCTCGAAAAGAACGGCTTCGCCCTCGAAGCCCGCTTCGAGAAGACCTTGCTCAAGAATGGCGAGCTGCACGACGAGCTGGTTTACGCGGTCCGGCGGGCCCAATGGGAAGCCAAGACATCGTGAAAGCAACGACCATGAACCCAAGCCCGACGACAACCTACGTCTGCCTGCTGCGCGGGGTCAACGTGAGCGGCCAGAAGCCGATCAAGATGGACGAGCTGCGCGCGCTTTGCCAGGCGCTCGGCCTGCGCGGGGCCAGGACCTACCTGCAAAGCGGCAACCTGGTCTTCGAGGCCCCGGACCTGGAGCGGGACGCCATCGGCCCGGCGGTGGAGCGGGGCATCGCGGAGCGCTTCGGCCACGCGGTGGCGGTGCTGGTGCTCGCGGCCCAGGAGCTGCGCCAGGTGGTCGAGCGCGGTCCGTTCGGGCAGGAGCCAGGCGCCGACGACGCGCGCCGCCTGGTCACCTTCCTGGCCCAGGAGCCCGCGCGCTGGCCCCTGGAGGCCCTCGAAAGCAAGCGGCAGGAGGGCGAGGCGCTGCATTGCGCGGGCAAGGCCGTTTACCTGCACTGCCCCGACGGATACGGCAAGACCAAGCTGACCAACGCCTTCCTCGAAAAGCGGCTGGGCTGCGCGGCCACGACCCGAAACTGGAAAACGACCCTGGAGCTGCTCCGCATGGCCGAGGCCTGAGGACGGCCAAAACCGCGCAACCAACCGATGCGAGAACCCGAACCTCCCCCACTCGCCCCCAAGGACCCGCGGCTGGAACGGCTGCGCGCGCTCCTGCCGGAGGCCTTCCCGCTAGGGAGCCTCGAGCCCGAACGGCTGGCCGCCCTGCTGGGCCTGCCCCGCCCCGAGCGCTTCGGCCTCGGCTGGCCGGGCAAGCGCGAGGCCCTGCGCGAGGCCCTGCGCCAGCCGCGGACGCGCCCCGTGGCCGACCGCGACCAGAGCCTGGCCTTCGACACGGCCCGGCACCTGCTGCTCGAGGGCGACAACCTCGAATGGCTGCTCCTGATGCAGGAGGCCTACCGCGGCCGCGTCAAGCTGATCTACATCGACCCGCCCTACAACACCGGCAACGACAACTTCGTCTATGCCGACAAGTTTTCGGAGAAGAAGCAGGACTACCGCCGCCGCGCCAAGGCCCACCCCGGCACCGGCGACCAGGAAAACGGCCACCTCCACGCCGCCTGGCTCTCGATGATGGCGCCCCGCCTCGCGCTGGCCAAGAACCTGCTCCAGGACGACGGGCTGATCCTGATTTCCATCGACGACAACGAGCAGGCCCACCTGCGGCTGCTTTGCGACGAGCTTTTCGGGCAGGAGAACTTCGTCGGGCAGTTCATCTGGCACAACCGCACAACGCCCAACGACCCCGGCACCGGCTTCGCCACCGACCACGAGTACGTGCTGGCCTACGCGAAGGCCATCGGCCAACTGCGATTCCGCGGCCTGGAAAAGGACCTCGGGCACTACAAGAACCCCGACCACGACCCGCGAGGGCCCTGGATCGCCGACAACCCCACGGCGGCCAGCGGCAACGAGAGCTACAAGTTCCCCATCGTCAACCCCCACACGGGCCAAGAGTACCGCCCGCCCAAGGGCCGATTCTGGGCCTTCTCGCCCAAGCGGGTGGCCGAGTGGACGCTCTCGGGCAAGCTGGTCTTCCCCAAGGCGCCCGGCAAAAACTTCCTGCTCAAGAAGTACAGGGCCGAGCTGCGAAGCCGCCGCAAGCCCATCGGCTCGGTGCTGCAAGGCATCCTCACGGCCAGCGGCACCAAGGAGCTCAAGGCGCTGTTCCAGGACGCCAGCCCGTTCAAGTACCCCAAGCCCACGGCGCTGCTCAAGCTGCTGATCGACCAGGTGGCCGGGCCCGACGACATCGTGCTCGACTTCTTCGCCGGATCGGGCACCACGGGGCAGGCCGTCATGGACCTGAACGTCGAGCAGGGCCTGGCCCGAAGGTTCATCTGCGTGCAGTCGCGCGAGCGCTACCAGTCGGAGGACGAGGCCCTCAACCGGATTTACGGGCACGTCTCGGAGGTTACGCTGGCCCGGCTGCGCAAGGCGGCCGAAAGACACCTCGCGGAGCAAGGCGACTCGGCCCTGCCCGCGGTGGCCTTCCGCGTGTTCCGCGCGGCGCCCGCCCACCCGCGCGACACCGCGCCCTCCGAGGACGCGCTGCCCGGGCTGATGCTCAAGCTGGGGCTGATGCTGCACGAAAGGCTCGAGGCCCGCGCGGTGGGCAAACACCTGTACCACAGGCTCGGCGACGACCTGGCCGCGGCCCTTGGGCCCCTCACGCCCGAGCTCGCCCGCGCGCTGCTCGACCGCCCCGAGCTTCGCCGCGTGCTCTGCCCCCCGCGATGGCTCGAACAGCCCGAAGGAAAACAACTGGCCGAAGCCCTCCGGGCCCAAGGCCGCGAACTGCTAAGCACCTGGCCATGAGCAAATACAAAGCCGACAGACAATTCACGGACTACGTCCACGAGCACCTGGCAATGCCCCTGATCTACCAGAAACTGGGCTGGACGAAGCTGGCCCCCGAAGAGGCGATAAAGGACGAGCTGGACAAGCACGACGGCGTGGACCACCTGTTCCTGAACAGCCAAGGCGACCGCGTCTGGACGCAGGAGCGCTTCCGCGACAGCAAGTACCAGCATTTCAACGACTTCACGCTGCGCTACCGCCGCGACCACAACCGACACGACGACCGCAAGCGCTCGGAGTTCTTCAAGATCAAGGCCGACTACATGGTTTACGGCATCACCAACGGCTCGAAGGAGCCCGAGGCGCGGGCCAGCCTGACGGACTTCCTGAAGTTCGCCGTGGTGGACCTGGTGGTGCTGCGCTACCAGTACAAGCAGAAGCGCATCGTGGCCCGCGAAGGGCTGCGCCGATCGGCGATCGTCGATGGCGTCATGCACGCCCCGGTGATCGACAACCCCGACAAGAGCTCGAGCTTCATCGCCTTCGACATCCCGCAGCTCCAGCAGCTCTTCGGCGCGGACGGCGTGATCGTGCTCCAGCGGGGCTTTTTCTGAGCGGGGAGGCCGGGAAAGAAACCTCCAAGCACAAGGCTTCCAAGCATCAGGAAAAAAACGCCCAAGCGATCTTGCATTCGCAAGGCATAGTTTGTATCTTTGGCCGTCGCCAATTTCGTACACCCGATGAACAAACTACCCTTCAAAATTGCGTTTTTCCAGGGCCAAGGTCGGCTGGTGCTCGCCACAGGCCCGTGGTCTCAAGGATTTGTTGCTTGCGCGAGGGTGCTTTTGGGGTAGGTGTTGAGGAGGGTGGAAATGATGGCATTGTGGAAAATAAGAAAATGAAATTGAATAGTTTATTGAAAAAATGTATTGAATTATTCTGCTTAAAATAATTTTCGCAATTTTCATAAATAAATTCAAATGACAAAAGCAGAACGTAAAATAATTTCAAGTTTTTTCAAAAACAAAATCTATGAATGCGAAGGTCAATCTTATGAAGATTTTTTCGTAAGAATCATGGTTGAACATAATCCGAATTTTCAATCTGTTCCTGCTTATGGAAACATTGGAGATAGAAAAAACGATGGTTACGATAAAACAACTGGAACTTATTATCAAGTTTATGCACCAAGAATTTTGAGTGAACGAATAAGAGAAGCTAAAAATAAATTGAACGAAGATTTTAGAAAATTATATAATTATTGGAATACCATTTATGAAATTAAATCCTACTTTTTTGTTGTAAACGACAAATATAAACATGGAGTTGAACCTGAATTCAATAAAGCTATTTCAGAACTTGAAAGCGAATTTCCCAATATAACTTTCGGTTTGTTATTTAATAAAAATTTAGAAGATATTTTTTTTGAATTATCTGATTTCAAACGCAATGAAATTATATATATCCCTGATTATGAAAATATTGAATTTGATGCGTCGGGTTTAAATTTAGTAATAGAGCATTTAATAAAACTTAAAACAAATTATTTGGGTTATAAGTTTCCAGAAGACCCCAATAGAGAAAAGAAAATTGCGTTCAATAATTTAGGTGAACAAGCCTCAAATTATATTCGCTTTGGGAGTTATCAAAAATCAGAGTTAGACCAATATTTCAAGAAGAATTCAGATTTAAAGGAAAATTTGAGAATAAAATTTTCAACATTATATCAAAAAGGAAAAACACTCTTTCCAGATAACTCAGACGATATTTATACCTATATTTTAAGAAAAGCAAGCCCCAAAGAAGAACAATATATCGTCAATGCTGTAATTGTGCTAATGTCGATGTATTTTGAAACTTGCGATATTTTTGAAGAACCGCTTGAACCAAAACCGAAAACATTATTTGAGCAATGATTTTACCAACAAAACATATCAGTTTATCAGAAAGTATCTTTGGATTGGGCGGAATATTACTAAAATGTTTAAATACGCCAAAGACAATAGATGAATTGTGGCATATTTATTCGAATAAATACAACGAAAAGCCACAATTCCCTGCCTATCATAATTTTGATAATCTTGTTTTGGCACTAAATTTATTGTTTGCAATTGGAGCTGTTGAAATTAACAAAGAAGGAGAGATTTACCATGCGATTAGTTAGTCTTAGAGCAAATAAAGAAAGTTTTAAAACTATAATATTTAAACCTATTGGTTTATCTATTATTCAGGCTATTCAAGTTACTGAAGACAAAAAAGATACATTTAACAGTTCAGGTAAATCATTAGCCGTTAGCTTAATTCATTTTTGTTTAGGTTCTAATCCCAAAAGTGAATTTGAAAAACTGACAGATTGGGAATTTTATCTTGATTTCAAAATCAATGAAATTGAATATACTGCAAGTAGAGCAACTAACAACCAAAAAATTATAAAACTTAACGACAAGGAATATTCTTATCCCGAGTTTAATTCTTTATTACAAAGTCTGGTATTTTTTAATATACCGGGGAATACAAAATTTATTTCTTTCAGGGGACTCATAAGTCGCTTTATTCGTCCTAACAAAAGTAGTTACAATTCTTACGAAACTTTTATAGCGGAAGAAACAAAATCTATTTATCCACAAATGCTCAATAATTCATTTTTATTGGGTTTGGACATTTTAAAAGCAGAAAAAAAATACTTGTTAAAAAAAGAACTTGACAATATTGAGAAATTGAAAAAGAATATCGAAAAAGACCCTATCATGAGAGATTTTTTTGATATTGACAAAAAAGATAAAACGATTGATACAGACATAAAATTTTATAAAGATAAAATCAAAAAACTACAAAACGATATTGATACTTTTAAAATAGCTGAAAACTATGATAATATAAGAAAGGATGCTGATGAAATAAAAGCATCTTTAAAAACATATAAAAATAAAGCAACTGCTTTACAAAATGCTATTAGAAATATTGAAAAAAGTATTGAAATAAAACCTGATATTTCATCAAACAAAATACTCAATTTTTATGAAGATGCAAAAGTTTCATTAAACGATTTAGTTGT
>JAIFMG010000214.1 GCA_020048645.1 Bacteroidota bacterium
AAAAATTTCGTGCCCTTCGTGCCTTTCGTGGACAAATCCCCTCCAAGGACAAAAATGGGCGCGGTCCAAAAAGGTCATTTCTAAAATTCCCTTTCAAAAGTTATCTTTGATTATCAATGGGTTGGAAAAAGAAAAATGCAATCTAATTTTGATTTCAAAAAAATTTCGTGCCCTTCGTGCCCATCGTGGACAAATCCCCTCCAAGGACAAAATGGGCGCGGTCCAAAAAGGTCATTTCTAAAATTCCCTTTCAAAAATTATCTTTGATTATCAATGGGTTGGAAATAGAAAAATGCAATCAAATTTTGATGTCAAAAAATTTTCGTGCCCTTCGTGCCTTTCGAGGACAAATCCCCTCCAAGGACAAAAATGGGCGCGGTCCAAAAAGGTCATTTCTAAAATTCGATTTCGAAAATTATCTTTGATTATCAATGGGTTAGAAATAGAAAAATGCAAATAATGGTTTTTATGCTGGACCCAAATTTAGCACGGCGCCGGCGATTGGTGTGTTTCGCCTTCGGGCGCGATGGCCGCCGTGAAAGGCACGAAGGGCTCGACCCCAAATCTTGCCAGGCGCTGGCGGCATGGGCTTTCCGCCCACCGAAGCCGCGCGGCCTCAGCCGGGCATCCAGCCCAGCCAGGCCAGGAGGTTGAGGTCGAGGAAGAAGGCCACTTGCAGGAGGAAGACCCAGCCGCCCATCGGGTTGGACCACTCGAAGCGGCGCGACTGCCAGAACAGGTGCAGCAGCAAGGCCGTCAGCCACCAGGCCACGTAGTTGCGCAGGGGCACGGCGCCGCCCTGCCAGTCCCACATGTCGGTGCGCATGGCCACGGGCTCGATCAGGAAGTCGAGGGCCACCATCAGGCTCGCCCCGAGGCAGGCGCGGGCCAGGGGCGAGCGCCAGGGGGCGGCCTTGGCCAGCTCGGCCGAGCCATAGACCAGCATCAGCCAGTTGAGGCCGATGATGGGCGGGGTCTCGAGCAGCTTGGGCCCCAGGCTGGCGCCGTAGGCGTAGTGGCCGAAGATGGCGCCGGTGTGGATGCCCAGCAGCTCGACGCCGAAGCCGGCCAGGGCCACCAGGGCCGCGGCCTGGCCGAAGCGGGCGCTCCAGTCGGCATGGAACAGCGAGAGCACGGCCAGGGTGAAGGCCAGGTTCAGGGGCACGAGGGCCTGGAAGAGGGCGCGGCTGGTCGGCCAGGCCAGGCCGAGCTCGCCCACCAGGTACACCACCAGCAGCAGCAGCGCCCAGAGGCGGAAGCGGCGGCCCGGGCTCCAGACGCGTTGGCCTATGGCGGAAAGGTCCATGCGGGGAAGGGTTTTCGGCAGGAAGCTCAGGGCTGGGCGGGCAGGTCCTCGTCCCAGGCCAATTCCTGGTTCTCGGCTCCGGCGAGCGACTGGAAGAGGGCGAGCAGCTCGGGCGAGAGCTCCTCGCGCCAGCGCAGGTCGAGGCGGATCTGGCTGCCGTTCTTGTCGTAGTATTCCTTGCGCTCCTTGCTGAGCGAGAACCTGGCCGGGCTCTCCTGGGCCCTGGCCACCAGGTACTGCGTGCCGGCGTTGCCGCCCAGCGGATGGTGGTCGAAGCTGGCGAACTCGAGCATGGCAGGCTCGAAGGGGATGCCGATGAACTGGCAGAGCCGCTCGACGGTCAGATGGGGCTGCAGGGCGAAATGCTCGTAGCGGAGGCGTAGCTTGGGCCCCTGGTAGGCCTCGAAGAGCTGGTTGGACTGGAGGATCTTTTCCTTCCAGTCGAGGGCCAGGCGCTCGGGGGCCTTGCCTCCCTTGCGGACCCGGGAGTTGAATACGGCCCTGCCGTCGCGCTGGAGGTAGATCAGGTAGGCCCGCGCCCCCGCCTTTTCGGCGTGGCCGAGGTGCTCGTTGATCCAGTCGAGGTCCTTGGACGAATCGACCACCACGGGCAGTCCGACCTTGCGGGCCAGCTCGGCGTGGGTCCAGGCGCCGGGCCCTGGCCGGAAGTCGGACCAGACGGGGCAGTCGGGGCCGCAGAACTTGCAAAACCGCTTGCGGGGCGGATACTTGGGGTTGTGCAGGAAGTTGGTCTTCTTCATCTCGCCACCATAGAAAGCCTGCGAGTGGCTGCCCAAGACCAGGCCCAGGAGGGTCGAACCGGAATGCCCGGCCCCGCACATCAGGACTACTTTTTCGATCATGGTGGAAGCGTTTTGGGGAAGGAGTCGCTCAGGCGAACACCTCGTCGATCTTGTTGAAGAGCTCGTTGGCCGAGAAGGGCTTGCTCAGGACGGCGTTGACGCCGAGCTGGAGGGCGATTTCGAGGTGGTCTTGGGCGTTGATGCGCCCTCCGCCCGAAATGGCGATGATCTTCTGCTCGGGCCGGTCTTTTCGGATGGCCAGGATGACCTCGATGCCGTCCTTCTCGGGCATGATGATGTCCGTGACGACCAGGTCCACGGTGTTGTCGCGGAGCCAGAGCAGGGCCTCGAGTCCATTCTTGGCCGTGAAGACCTCGTGCTCTTGGAACTCGAGCATCCGCTTGAGGCCGTCGCGGATCAGTTTTTCGTCATCTACAATCAGGATTTTCATGGGCTAGGCGTGTGGTGTGGGTGGGTTGGGGCTAGGCACCGGGAGGAAGGGCCAAGGTAGGCAAAAGTAAGCTGAAAGTCGTTCCTTGCCGCGGTTTGCTTTCCACGGAGATGAAACCGCCGGCGCCGGTCACGATGGCGTGGACGGCAGGCAGGCCGAGGCCGCTTCCCTGCCCGACGGGCCGGGTGGTGAAGAACGGCTCGAAGATTCGGTCGATGATATGGGCCGGGATGCCGTTGCCATTGTCGCGGACGACAAGCTCGGCCCAGCCGGAGGCCTTGTCGAGGGCCGGGGCGCGCTCGACCTCCTCGGCCGCGAGGGGCCGGAGGGACAGCCAGAGGGTCCCGCCGTCGCCGGTGGCCTGGTCGGCGTTGGCGCAAAGGTTGAACAGGATGGTCTGGATCTTCTCGGCAGAGAGGGAGACCCGGCCCACGGGCTGGAGGTCGGTCTCCAGCCCGAGGTGCTGGCCCAGGCTGTTGCTGAGCAGGGGCAGGCTCAGGCGGATCTGCTTGGCCAGGTCGATGGGGCGGTCTTCGTTCTGGGCGGGGGTGGTGAAGCCGAGCACCTGGCGGATGAGCATCTTGGCGCGGTCTTGGGCGTCGAAGAGGTTCTCGACCCAGACGCTGGCCTCGTGCCCGTCGGGCAGGGCCATCATCAGGAGCTCCGAGTTGAGGCGCATGCCGGCCAGCAGGTTGTTGAAGTCGTGGGCGATGCCTCCGGCCAGGGTGTTGATGGCCTGGAGGCGCTGGCCCAGGCGCACCTGGCTGTCGAAGCGCTCCTTCTCGGTGTTGTCGCGGATGATGGCCGCCAGGTGCGTGACCTTGCCGGCGTCGTCGCGCAGGGGCGAGAGGCCCAGCACGAGCTGGAGCTCGCCGCCGGTGGGCTGCGCGAACCGCGCCTGGCGCTGCTCGTGGCGCCCCGCCAGCACGCGGGCCAGCACCGCTTGCCCATCGTCGAGCAGCGGCCAGAACGGGGCGGGTTGGCCCTCCACCTCCATCCCCTGGGCCCGGAAGAGGTTCTCGAAGGCGGCGTTCGCGTAGAGGCAGACGCCCTGGTCGTCGGTCATGGCCACGGCTTCCGAGACCTGCTCGACCAGGGTGGCCAGCAGTTGGCGCAAGAGCTGGTTGCGGCGCCGGTTTCCGATGTCGCGGGCCATGACCAGCAGCGACTGCCGCCCCTCGAAGTGGATGGGCGAGAGGCTCAGCTCCAGCTCCAGGCGGCCGCCGTCGCGCAGCAGGAAGAAGGCCCTGTGCCGCACGGTCTCGCCCGCGGCCTCGAGCAGCCCCGCCTCCTTGCGCAAGGCCTCCAGCTCGTCGGGCTCGAGCAGTTCGGAAAGGCTCGCCCCGTCGGCCTCTAGGCCCAGCATGTTGCGGAAGCGGGGGTTGGAGAAGGTCAGGCGCTCCTGCGCGAAGATGGCCACGCCCTCCGAGCTCGAATCGACCAGCATCCGGTACTTGTGCTCGCTGCGGGCCAGCTCCTGGTTGGCCTCGCGTATCCGGCGGAAGAGCAGGCTCTGCATGGCCACGCGCTTCTCCAGCTCGCCCTTGGCCTCGGCCAGGCGCAGGTTCAGGGCCGAGAGCTCCTGGTTGGCCTTGTTGAGCTGGCCGTTCTGCCGCTGTATCTGCTCGTGCTGGAACTCGCCCCGGCGGATCCGGTCCTGGAGGTCCTCCTCCAGGGCCTTGACCCGGCTGATGTCGGACTGCGTGCCCACGACCTTGCCCGGGACGCCCGAGGCAAACGACGGGATGGCCTTGCCCCGGATCAGCATCCACCGCCAGCGGCCGTCGGCGTGCCTCATCCGCGCCTCCAGAGCGAAACCTGCGCCGCCGTCCCCGCCCCGGGTCAGCACCTCCATGACCCGGGGGCGGCTCGTCGGGTGGAACCACGACAGCCAGCGCTCCAGGCCCAGACCGCCAGCGGCCCCGTAGCCCAGCAGGCCTTGGCACTTCTCGCTGAAGAAGAACTCGCCCCGGTGCCAGTCCAGCTCGAAGATGCCCTCGCCGCTGGCCTCGACGGCCGTCTCGAAGCGCGACTGGTAGTGGGCCACGTCGGCCTGCGCCTCGAGCATGCGCAGGAGGTCGAACACCTGCTGGAACAGGTAGTCGATGTTCTCGAGCTGCATGGCGTCGTAGCTGGCGTGCGAGTTGACCAGGCCCACGACGTGGGCGCCGCCCTTGTTGTCGCGCAGGTAGAGCAGCAAGAAGCGCTTGAGCTTGCCGCCGAACCGGTAGCCCCAACTGGGGAAGGTGAACGGGAGGTCGCAGTCGTTGTCGTGCCGGAAACGGAAGCTCGGCCCGAGAGAGCGCACCTGCGAGGCCAGGGCGTCGCTGCCCAGCCTCGCCGCCAGGCCGTCCACGCGCTGGCTGCCGAAGCTGTGGTAGAGCGACAAGGGCGCCCACTCGCCCCCGGAGGCGTCGAGCCGCGCCGAGAAGGCCGCCTGGCTGCCCGTGGCGAACAAGGCCTCGCGCAGGGTGTAGTCCAGGATCTGCTCCGGCTTGCGGCCCTTCATGCCCGAGACCAGGAAAAGCGCTTCCATCACCTTGCGAACCAGGCTGGAGCGGGCGTTCAGGTCGCGCTGCTTGCGGATTTCCTTCTCGGCGACGACGAGCCTGCTCTCCAGGCGTCTCTTTTCCTGGATGAGTTTCTCCCAGCCTTCCAGGTCTGGGAGTTGCCGGTCGTCGCCTGTTGGGTTCAATCCGCGTTTCTAGGGAGCCCAGGGGCTCAGTAGGCCACCAAGGTCATGGAGATTTCGGTGAGCTCGATGATGTGCTGGGCGTACTCCATCAGGTCGTCGTCGTCGTAGTGCCAGTTGATCTCGACGTTCAGGCCCTGCTGCTGCATCCCCCGGAGCGTCTTGAGGATCTGCAGGATCCATTTCGACGAGCTCGTGTTGAAGTACTCGAGCTTGAAGTTGACGATGGTCCGGGGCTGCGGGGCCTGGCCATATTCCTTCAGCCATTGCGAGACGGGCTGGAAGAAGCCCTCGGCGTCCTCGGGGATGCAGCGGCCTTCGAACAGCAGCTTCCCCAGTTCGGGGTCAAGGTCTATGGTGGGCAGCTTGTGCGAGCCTTTTGAGTGGTATTTGTCCATGTTGGTTGGGCTTATTTCATGAGTTTTTGAATGGCCTCGAGGTTGGCGTCGTTGAAGACGCGGTCTTGGTTGGAAACGTAGATGTCGTCCAGGACGTGCTGGTAGGCCTCTTGGATCTTGTACCGGACCATCTTGAGCGTGGAGTTGATCATCATGTTCTGCTCGGTGAAGGGCTCCGCGAGCACCCGGAAGGCCACGGGCACCCACTTGGCCGGGAACTTGCCCTTGTAGTCGGGCTTGTCCTGGAAGGCGTAGAACGAGGCCTTGACCTGCTCCAGCAGGGCCTTGGCATCTTTCGTGCCAGCCTTGCGCTGGTGCTGGCGGACTTTCTCCATGTCCAGCGTCACCAGGGCGCTGGTGAACTTGCGGTGGTCGTTGTAAACCATCACCTGGGCGATCAGCTCGCCCTGGTTCGCGATCGCCTCCTCGATGGCCTCGGGCGAGTACTTCTCGCCGTCGTCCGAAATCAGCAGCGCCTTGGCCCGGCCTTGCACGTAGAGGAAGCCCTCGGGGTCGAGGTAGCCCATGTCGCCCGTGTAGAGCCAGCCGCCCCGGAGGGTCTCCTGCGTGGCCTTGGGGTTCTTGTAGTAGCCCTTCATGACGTTCTCGCCCCGGATGATGATCTCGCCCTGCTCGCCCGGCCTGGCCAGCTCGCCGTCGGGCTTGACGATCCGGCACTCGACGCCCTGCAACACCGGCCCCGACGAGCCGAACTTGTGCCGGGCCGCCGTGTTGGTCGAGATCACCGGCGTGGCCTCGCTCAGGCCGTAGCCCTGGTAAACCGGCACCCCGATGGCGTTGAAGAACTTCTGCTGGCTGACGTCGAGCAGGGCCCCGCCGCTGACGCAGAACTGGATGCGCGAGCCGAAGATCTCGCGCACCTTCTTGAACACCACCGCGTCCGCCAGCTTGTAAACCGGCAGGTAGCGGGCCTTGGCCAGGGCCGAGGGCGGCCGCGAGCCGTCGCCGAACAGCGCGATGCCCGCCGCCAGCCCCTTGTCGAACAGCGCCTTGGCCACGCCCCCCTTGGCCTCGATGCCATCCTGGATCTTCTTCATCAGGTTGGCCGTCAGGGCCGGGACCGTCAGCAGGAAGTCCGGCGAGACCTCCTTCAGGTTGATGGGGATGTTCTTGAGCGCGTTCAGGCTGCTGCCCCGCGAGTCCACGAAGTAGATCGAGAAGCCCCGCAGCAGCGCGATGTAGGTGCCCACCGTGTGCCCGAACGAGTGGTCGATCGGCAGGATGATCAGCGTGCGCAGCCCCTCCGGCAGGCCGAAGCTGTCCAGCGACGAGCGCGAGTTGGCGTAGTAGTTCAGGTGGGTCAGCATCACGCCCTTGGGGTTGCCCGAGGTGCCCGAGGTATAGGAGATGATGACCGTGTCGTCCTCCTCGGCCTCCTCCTTGTTGCGGCGCAGGTGCGGCGTGTTGCTCTCCAGGGCCGACTGGCCCTGCCGCACCAGGTCGGCGAACAAGACCAGCTCCGGGCCCAGCTTCACGCCCATCTTGCGGGCCTTCTCGTCCAGGGCCGCGCGGTCGTCGTCGAAGTAGAAGAAGCGGAAGCCGCCCTTCGACAAGGCCGCGTAGATGCCCGCCACCTTGTCGAAGGTGTTGTAGGAGATGCACAGGGCCTTGGAGTCGGAATGCTGGAGCCGGAAGAGGATTTCCTCGGGCATTTGCTTGATGGAGAGCGGCACCGAGACGCAGCGGGCCTTGAGCAGGCCGATCTCGGCCATCACCCAGGCGATCCGGCCCTCGCTCAGGATGCCGATCTTGTCCTGGGGCTGGAATCCCAGCCCCAGCAGGCCCGAGGCCACCTGGTCGCTCATGGCGTCGGCCTCGGCGAAGCTCAGGCATTTCCAGCCCTGGTCCTGCTTCTCGCAGGTGTAGGGCACGTCTTTGTACTTCTGGGCCGCCTGGGCCACCATTTGCAGGATCGTTCTCTTCATGGGTGGGCCGGATGTCTTTTTTTGGGGGTTGGGGAGAAGAGGAGGGCCAGGGCGGGTCTCAATGCCCGGCGAAGCCTTTTCGGGCGATGACGAAGCGGTCGTAGAGGAAAAGCGCCACCACCGTGGCCAGGCCGATGCCCGTGAACAGGTACCAGATCTGCTCGGGCTGGTACCTGTCCTGGAGCATCAGGCCGAACTGCGCCGCGTCCATGCCCACGCTGCGGGCGGCCTCGGCCATGTAGTCGTTCTGCGTGAACTGCTCCGAGATGGCCGGCAGCTCGATGCCCCGGGCCTCCATCTCGCGCTGGGCCAGGCTGGGCTTGTCGGACAGCGACTGGTAAACCGGGCCGGCGAAGATGCCCGCCACGAAGTTGCCCGCCGCGATGGGCAGGTACGACGTGCCCATGTAGAGGGCCTTCTTGTCGCTCGGCGCGATCAGCCCCACGTACTCGGTGAACTTCGGCGACGAGCCCATCTCGCCGAAGGCGAAGATCGCGATGCCCAGCACCACGTACATCGGGTCGCTGGTCATGAAGGCGATGCCCACCCCGATGCTGCTCACCAGGATGCCCACCACCATGGCGTTCATGGCCTTCCAGCGCATGACCAAGGCCGAGACCAGCACCTGGAACAGGATGATCATCCCGGCGTCCAGGTTGATCATCATCTCCGGCTTGATCAGCCCGCCCTCGCCGTAGCTCTCGGCCAGCCAGGGCCAGACCGAGTGCAGGGCGTCGTACAGCGGGCGCGTGTCCACCCACTGGTCGATGTAGTTGGGCAGGGTGTAGAAAATCTGGTTGAACATCGTCCAGAAGCCCACGATGATCACCAGGAAGCCCACGTAGCTCCAGTCCGAGAGCACCAGGAGGATGTTCTTGAGCGAGTTTTTCACCGACTGGCCGAAGCTCTCGCCCGTGGACTGCCTTTCCGGCTCCTTGAAGAAGAGCAGCAGGATGGTGATGTTCACCAGCATGGCCGCCGTGGACACGTAGAAGACGTATTCCCAGCTCACCCCGCGGACCTTCGAGGCGATGAACGGGCCGATGAACCCGCCGATGTTCACCAGCATGTAGAAGATGCCGAAGCCGATGGAAGAGGTCTCGGCCGTGGTCGTCTTCGAGACCGTGGCCGTGATGATGGGCTTGAACAGCGCCGCCCCCAGGGCCACCACCAGGAAGGCCCCGAAAACCGCCGCGTAGCTGCTGAACTGCCCCATGAAGAAGTAGCCCGTGCCCAGCACGGCGTAGGCCGCCAGCAGCACCTTCTTGTAGCCCAGCTTGTCGGCCAGCGCCCCCGTGAACAGCGGCAGGAAGTACAGCAGGCTCGTAACGACGCCCATCATCGTGCCTTTCTGCGACTGCGAGAAGCCCAGGGCCCCCTCGTCGGTCGATCCGGTCAGGTAGAGCGCCAGCACCCCGAAGAGGCCGTACCAGGCCAGGCGTTCGAAGAGCTCCATGAGGTTGGCCCACCAGAACGCGCTGGGGAACTTGCTGAGAATGCCGCTTTTTTCTGGCATGGCTGCTGGTTTTTGGTTGTGGGCAAAAGTATCGCTAAGGAATCGGTTGCGGAATCATTGCCTTAAAAATAGTGCTTTGCGCCGAAACAAAGGCCCCCTCGGCGCAGCAAATGGCGAAATTGGCAGGAGGGAGGCCTCCGCGGGGCCGCGGCCAAGGCCGCGGGGCGGCCCAAAAGTGTCTCGGCGCGGCTCATCGGCCCATCCGCGCCCGTGGCTCCTTGCCGGCGAAGGCCAGCGCGCAGCGCGAGACCCGCTCGGCCGGGATGCCGTGGTCGAGCAGCTCCTGGTGGTACCGGCCCCGCTCGATCTGCTCCAGGGCCGCGTCCAGGGCCTTGCCCACCCTGGCCTCGAAGGCCTCGTCGTCCTCGCCCTCGCGGCGGGGCGGCAGGGACTTGATCTCGACGACGGCCCCCCGGCCTTCCGGGTCGCGGGGCAGCAGCATCAGGTCGTAGCGGCCCAGGCCGCTCTCGCGGTTCGAGCGCACCACGTAGCGGTCGGCCGCCGTGGCCATCAGCCCCAGCACGTAGGCGTGGTAGGCCAGCTCGGGCGAGCGCCCCTGGTCGAAATAGCTGAAAGTGTCGCCCATGACCGTGGCCAGGGCCCGCTCCAGCGCCGGGGCGCGCCCCTCGACCATGGCCTCCTCGGCTTCGAGCAGCAGCATGTGCCGCACCCGCAGCTCGCCCTCCAGCCAGTTCAGCGCCACCTTCCGGAACACCTTGGTCAGCTCGCGGTTGGGCACGCGCAGCTCCACCAGGTCGCCCCAGGCGCGGCCCGTGGGGGTCAGGTAGCCCGCCAGCAGCAGCAGGGTCCAGAAGACTGGCTCGCGCCGGCCCAGGTCGGCGAACACGAAGTCGAGCTCCAGCTCCACCCGCACCGTCTGCCCGGCGAGCAGCGACATCAGCCCTTCGCGGAAGCCGTGGGCGCCCCGGGCGCGGGCCTGCTCGTGGATCAGGCCGTCGCCACCGGTGTTGACCCAGTGCGGCTCGAAGGTCTTTCCGCCCTCGCCCACGTAGCAGAGCACCGACCAGGGGTTGTGGATGCCCTCGGTGCGGCCGAAGCGGTAGCCGTTGTACCAGTCGCGGACGCCCTCCAGCCTGTCCTCCAGGCCGTGGTCGGCCAGCAGGCGGGCCACCTCCTGGCCCGTGAAGCCGAACTTGTCGGAGAAGCGGTCGTCCATGATGGTGTAGGCCCGGACGTTGTTCAGGCCCGAGAAGAGGCTCTCCTTGGCCACGCGCAGGATGCCCGTGATGACCCCGCGGAAAAGGTGCGGGTTGTCCTTGAGCGCCGGGCCCAGCAGCCGACGCGTGAAGGCCACGGCGCTTTCGTAGTAGCGCCCATACCCGCTCTGGATGGGCGAGTCGTACTCGTCGATCAGCAGGACGGCCCGCTGCCCATAATGGCGGTGCAAAAACCCGGTCAGGGTGCGCAGGCTGGTCTCCAAGGCGCCTTGGTCAGCCTGGCCGTCCAGGATGCGCTGCAAATAACCCCGCTCATCCTCGTCGAGGGCTTCCGACTCCAGAAGGTAGCGATGCCGGCCAAAGAGCATCCATATCTCGTGGCGGATCATGTCCAGACACTGCTCCCAAGTGAGGCCCTTGGCGTCCTTGAGGCTGATGAAGACCACGGGGTGCTTGCCCCGCAGGGCCATGGCCTCGGGCCTGCCCTCGATGGCCAGCCCGGCGAAAAGCTCGGCGTTGGCGGCCTCGCGGGGGTCGAAGAAGCAGGACAGCATCGAGAGGTTGAGCGTCTTGCCGAACCTGCGGGGGCGCGGCAGCACCACGACCTGGCTGGGCGTGGCCAGGAGCTCCTCCACCAGGAGGCTTTTGTCGATGAAGTAGCATCCCATCTCGACCAGGCTCTTGTAGTCGGATACCCCGAGCATGATTTTCTTGAGGGCCATAGGCGGTTTTTTGCCGCGAAGATACGCGTTTGAGCGGCGGGAAGCGTCAGAATTTGCCGAAGGCGAAACCGATGCCGAAGGCCGGCGCGCGGAGGAAGGCGGGGCTGGCCAGGTCCTGCCGGCCGACGCGCATGGTGCCCTGCTCGTCGCGGACGTAGGCGGCGGCCGTCAGCTCCACCTCCGAGGTCCAGCGGTAGCTGGCCCGCAGGTCCATGCGCATGAAGGGGAAGAGGTAGAACCGCAGCTCGAGGGCCGGCTCCAGCAGCACGAAGCGGTCGTCGAACTGGTTCCAGGTGGGCGAGGGGTTCCAGACGTAGGAGCTCGTGCCCTTGTAGTGGACGACGCCCGCGCCCACCGCCAGCGGCAGGGCCACATGGACCATCCGGGCGGGCCAGAGCCGCAGCTCGCCCACGGCGGCCAGGTAGCTTCCCTCGATGCCGAACTCCTGCCCGGTGGCGGCGCCCGCGCCCTCGAGGAAGCCTCGCCGCGGCTCGACCGCGAAGCCGGAATACGTGAGGCCGAAGGCCACGCTCCGGGCGGGACTGGCCATGAGGCTGGCGGCGGCGTAGAGGCCGTCGCGCTGGTCGAGGGCGTTGTAGCCGGCGGCGAAGGCCAGGCTGGGGCGCCAGTGGGCCTGGGCCTGGGCCTGGGCCTGGGCCCCGGCCAGGAGCGCCAGCGCGAGCAGGAGCGGGATCTTCTTCATGCCAGGGAATTGGTTTCGCGGTTGGCCCTTGGCCTCTTTCATCGGTAGAACTTGCCGAACTTGAGGCTCAGGCCGTAGGAGAAGTCGTTCAGGAAGTTGGGCTGGGTCAGCACCGCGCCTTCCGACTCGAGCTCTACGGGCGTGGTGGCGCGGAAGTAGGCCCCGGCCCCGACGCGCATGAAGCGGGCCACGTTGACCTCGAGCTCCAGCCCGGCCTCGACGGCGGCGAAGGCCTGGAGGTCGAGCATTCCCCAGTTCTCGACCGATTGCCACGACTCGGAATGCTGGCTGGCGTGCAGCGAGCCGCCGCCGAGCACCAGGGGCAGGTTCAGGTGGACGGGCGCGGTGGGGAAGAGGGTGGTCTCGAGCAGCAGCCCGGCCATGCCGCCGCTCAGGCGGTAGTCGTAGCTCAGGTTGGGCTTGGTGGTGTACTGCGTCAGGAAGGTGGAAGCCCCGAAGCCGACCCCGAGCCACTCCTGGAGCTGGAAGGCGGCCCGGGCGGTGTTGAGGTAGCTGTGTAGCCCCATGATCTGGGCGTAGCGGAAGCCGATGCCGCCGTATCCGCCCACCAGGCGGTCGCCCAGCAGGGAGGGCAGCTCGAGGCTGTCCTGGTCGCCGTAGTCGTCGTCGTAGGGAGGCTGGTCTTGGGCCCTCAGCGGGGCGGCGCCGAGCAGCAGGGCAATGAGGAAGAGCAGGGCCGATGTTCGCGCGGGTGTGGGTCTCATGGTGGTGGCGGTTGTTTTTGGATTCAGAAGGTATATTTCAAAAACAAGGCCGCTCCGCCATAATCCTGCCGGAGCTTGAAGGGGACGCGCAGCTCGTAGAGCGGGCGCAGGTCGAACCCGGCGGCCAGGGGCATGTCGGTCAGGCGGAACTCCAGGCCCAGGTTGAGGTCGAGGCCGAAGCCCACGGAGAAGGCCTCCTCGAGGAAGACGTCGCCGTTTAGGCGGAACTCCTGGAAGCCGATGGTGGCGTAGCCGAAATGCCCGCCGATGCCGTAGAAGAGGAAGAGCTGGTCGGTCTTGGCCATGAAGATAGGGTGGTGGAACTGCTTGAGGGCGGTGAGCTGCAGGCCTCCCCGCTCGAACGAGACGACGACCTGCTCGGAGCGGTCGAAGCCCAGGAAGCGGGTGTAGGTCAGCTCGGGCGAGCGCCCGACCCGCAGGCCGAGGGCCTGGTTGTAGTCTTGCGCCGACAGGGGCGATGCCGCGAGGGCCAGCAGCAGGAAGAGAATCGGGAGCGGGGCCTTCGGCCGGTTGGGTTGGGGCATGGCGGGCAGGAATGGGGCGAGCGCCGGGCGCTCACTGGTGGATGATGTAAACGTTGCAGTCGGAGGCCTTGAGCCGGACCTTTGCCTCGGTGGGCTCGCGGCCGATGAGGCCGCTGGAGAGGGTCATGCGCTCGGCCTGGAGGACGGTCTCCAGGAGCTGGCCCAGGTTCACCGGGTAGTGGAGGTTGATGCCCCGGTGGACGATGTCGAGGTGGTAGGAGGTTCCGCGGGCGAAGAAGAGGTTGAGGTCGGCGAACTGCGAGTCGAGGTTGATGAAGCTGAACTCCTTGCTGATCTCGGAAAGGTTGAGCGAGCCGTAGCGCAGGGTCATGCTGGCCTCCTGGCGGAGCACCTTGGCCTCGAAGTCCGAGAAGTAGCCGTCGCCGTAGAGGAAGCCGATGTTGTCGAGGAAATACTTGTCGCGCACAGACTTGACCTTGAGGATGTTGACGTTGCGGAGCTTCATCCGCGAGGACTTGGTGTCGATGGTGAGGTTCCCGGCCTGGCCGATCTCGATCTCGGCGTAGGCGGCGTCGATTCGGCCGTTGTTCATGGACGTTATGACCCCGTTGCTGAACTTCAGCGAGAGGTCGGCGTTGCCCTGGAGGGAGTTGACGCGGAAGTCGCCATTGGAGAGCAGGAGCGTGAAGTTGCCGTTGATCTGGTCGGCATACACATCGCCGTACTTGTTGTCGATGCGGATGTTGACGTAGTTGGGGACCATGACGGTGTAGTCGATGGAGACGTTGCTCTCGCTGGAGGTGATGGCCTGGGCCAGGCGCTGGAGGTCGTCCACAATGCTGGGCATGTTGCTGCCGACCTTGGTCTTGACGGTCAGGAAGGTGCCGGAGGCCACGAACTCGAAGTCGATGCTTCGGAGGATCTCCTGCATCTTGAGGGAGTCGCGGGAGACGATCTGGAGCTCGATGCTGACGCGGACGGAGTCGTTGCTCCAGGGCAGGACGTGGACCTTGCCGTACTTGTTGGTGATGTCCACGGTGGTGGCCGCGGAGACCTTGAAGGTGCGCACCAGGGTCCGGCGCTGCATGAAGGCCTGGGCCTGGGCGTGCGCGGGCAGGAGCACGAGCAGGAGGGCCATCAGCCAGAGGGCGCGTTCAAATGGCTTGCGGGTGGGCGGCATGTGCGGGAGGGTTGTTGGCGGTGTTGGGCTGGTCTTCCTTGAGCTGCTCGAGCAGGCGCTCGAGGATCTCGAGCTTGAGGCGGTAGCTTTGTATCATGGCGTTGACGACCTGCTCGTTCGAGAGGTTCTCCTGGAGGTCGCGCTTGAGCTCTTCATAGACGTGGTCCAGCTCGCCGAGGTCCTGGTGGAGGTGCTCGAGCAGCTCGGGCGAGCCCTTGGCCAGGGTCTCGACCTCGCGGAGCTTGGTGCTGACCTGCACGGAGTAGTAGGCCTCGGCCTCGATGAGCTCCGGGATGGCGATGGGCCGGGGCGGCAGGGCGGCGGCATCGGCCGGGGAGGGCTTGGCCTCGGGGCGCCTGGCGTCCGGGGGCAGGAGCACCAGCAGCAGGGCCACGGCGGCCGCGGCGAGCAGGGCCGCGGCCCAGCGCCCCCGGCGGGGGGCCGGGCGGGCGGGCGGGGCCGGGCGCACGCCCAGCCACAGCTCGGGCCGGGGCTCGTGCAGGTCGAACTCCTCGCGGTGGTTTCGGATGAAGCTTTCCAAGGGGTCATTCATGGCGTCTGGGCGGGTTTAGGTTCGGCGGGGGCCCGCGGCGGCCAGGATTTCCCGGACTTTCCGCTTGGCCCTCATGTACTGCGACTTGGAGGTGGACTCGGTGATGTTGAGGATCTGGGCGATTTCCTTGTGGTCGTAGCCCTCGAAGGCGTAGAGCGAGAAGATGACCCGGAAGCCGTCGGCCATCTGCGCGACGGCCCAGTGTATCCGGGCCACGTCCAGCTCGAGCTCCTGCGGGGCCGGCTCCTCCTCGGGGCCGGGGTCCACCGTGCGCAGGTCCTCGACATAGACCAGCTCGGCCTTGCGGCGCTTGAGCTCGTTGAGGCAGCGGTTCAGGGCGATGCGCTTGAGCCATGCCCCGAAGGAGGAATCGCCCCGGAACGAGCCGAGCTTGGCGAAGGCGTCCGAGAAGGCCTCCTGGAGCATGTCCTCGGCGTCCTCGCGGTTGTTCATCATTCGGAAGCAGAGGTTGAACATGGCTCGGGAGTAAAGTTCGTAAAGACGCCGCTGGGCGCGGCCGTCGCCGCGCTGGCTGGCCGCCACCAGGTCGAGGTGCGGGTAGGCGTAGGCCTCTGGGGCAGGAGGGCTGGGCATCGTGGCGGAGCGGCAGGAGAAACCAGGAGGGATGGACAAAGTGGGCTTGGAGCCGGGGCGGAAGATCGGATCCGCCCCAGGCGAGCGCGGGACATGACCAAAGGACAAGGGCCCGGCCCGGGGGTTGCACGCAAGGGCTAGGCGGCCAACGCCGATTTTTCCTATCTTGCGCCGACAAAGCAAAATTCAAACCATCATGGATCTCAAGCACGCTATCAAGCCCATGCTTCCGCACCTCTGGGCGGTGTTGTTCTTCATCGGCATCAGCCTGGTCTATTTCAGCCCCGAGATGCAAGGCAAGGAACTGCCCCAGACCGACAACATCAAGGCCAAGGGCATGGCCCAGGAGCTCGTGGCCTTCGAGCAGAAGACCGACGGCGAGCGCTCGCAGTGGACCAACTCCATGTTCGGGGGCATGCCCGCCTACCAGATCCGCTCCGACAACAGCGACAACGTCTATTCCTACATCAGCGGGGCCCTCAAGCTCGGCCTGCCCTTCTACACCGTGGCCATCGCCTTCGTCTATCTGCTGGGCTTCTACATCCTGCTGGCCACGCTCGGCTTCCGGCCCTGGCTGGCCGTGGCCGGGGCCATCGCCTTCGCCTTCGCCTCCTACAACTTCATCATCATCGAGGCCGGGCACGTCACCAAGGCCTACACCATCGGCCTGATGCCGCCCGTGGTGGCCGGCGTCCTGCTGGTCTTCCGCGGCAGGCTGCTCGGCGGCGGGCTGCTCACGGCCGTGGCCGTCGGCCTCCAGGTGGCCAACAACCACGTCCAGATCACCTACTACCTCTTCCTCTCGCTGCTCATCCTGGGCCTCATCGAGTTCGGCGTGGCCCTCCGGCAGAAGCGCCTCAAGGAGTTCGGCAAGGCCGCCGCCGTCCTGGCCGCCGCCGCCGTCCTGGCCATCCTGCCCAACGTCAAGAACCTCTGGACCACCTACGAGTACGGCCAGGAGAGCATCCGCGGCGCCTCCGAGCTCAGCGCCGCACAAGGCGAGCGCGCCTCCGACGGCCTCGACAAGGACTACGCCCTGGCCTGGAGCTACGGCATCGGCGAGACCTGGACCCTGCTCGTGCCCCACGCCAAGGGAGGAGCCTCCGGCGCCCTGGGCGAAAACACCGGCGCCATGGCCGAAGTCTCGCCCCAGATGCGCGAGTACGTGGCCGGCAACAACCACTACTGGGGCGACCAGCCCTTCACCGCCGGGCCCGTTTACGTCGGGGCCGCCGTCCTGTTCTTCTTCATCCTGGGCCTCTTCGTGGTCAAAGGCCCCGCCAAGTGGTGGCTGCTGGCCATCACCCTGCTCTCCATGCTGCTCTCCTGGGGCCAGAACTTCATGGCGCTCACCGACTTCTTCTTCTACAACCTGCCGCTCTACAACAAGTTCCGCACCGTCTCCATGGCCCTGGTCATCGCCGGGCTGGCCATACCGCTGCTGGCCATGCTCGCCATCCGCGAACTGCTCGAGGCCCCCAAGGCCCTCCACTGGAAGTCGCCCGCCTTCCTGGCCGCCACGGCCCTGACCGCCGGCACCAGCCTGCTCTTCGCCCTCGCGCCCCAGGCCTTCTTCGACTTCCTCAGCGTCATGGAAGTGCAGCAGTTCGACCAGATCCTCGCCGAGGTCCCCGCCGACCAGGCCGCCCTCTACAACCAGCTCCTGAACGACCTCGAGGCCGCCCGCGTCAGCATCTTCCAGGCCGACGCCTGGCGCTCATTCTTCTTCGCCGCGCTCGCCGCCGCCGCCGCGCTCTTCCTGCTGCGCCCGGGCGCCAAGGTCCTCCACGCCGGCCTGGCCCTGTCCGCCCTCTTCCTCATCGACCTCTGGCTGGTGGACAAGCGCTACCTCAACAACGACGACTTCACCACCCCCGCCCGCGCCGAGTCCGAGCTGTCCGCAACGACCGCCGACCAGCTCATCCTCAAGGACATCGACCCCGACTTCCGCGTGCTCAACCTCACCCGCAGCGTCTTCAACGACGGCTTCACCCCCTACTACCACAAGTCCATCGGCGGGTACCACGGCGCCAAGCTCCGCCGCTACCAGGAACTCATCGAGAACCACCTGGCCCTCGAGCTCCAGAAGCTGCAAGAAGCCCTCCAGGCCGGCCAGGACCACAACGCCGTGCTGGCGGGCCTGGGCACCGTCAACATGCTCAACACCAAGTACATCATCTACAGCCCCGAGGCCGCGCCCATCGTCAACATGTCCGCCGCCGGGCACGCCTGGTTCGCCGACCAGGTGCAGGTCGTCGAGAATGCCGACCAGGAAATCCGGCAGCTCGCCACCATCAACCCCGCCCGCACCGCCCTGCTCGACCAGCGCTTCGCCGCCGTGGCCGCCGCCCTGCCCGCCGCCCCCAAGGCCGACGCCGGGGAGATCACCCTCCAAAGCTACGCCCCCAACCACCTGGTTTACAAGGTCCAGACCGACCGCGACCAGTTCGCCGTCTTCTCCGAGATCTACTACCCCCACGGCTGGAACGCCTACCTCGACGGCCAGCCCGCCGAGCACGCCCGCGTCAACTACGTCCTCCGCGGCATGAACGTCCCCGCCGGCACCCAGACCATCGAGTTCAAGTTCGAACCCAAGACCTACGCCGCCGGGCACGCCATCAGCCTGGCCGGCTCCATCCTGGCCCTGCTCGCCCTGCTCGGAGGGCTGGCCAAAGCCGCCCTCGACTGGAAAAACCGCCAGCCCGAAAAGCCCCAGCCCGCGCCCGCGAAGTCCAAGTGATTCCAAACCGCGGAACTTGCCCCCACCCAATCCCTGGCCCATCGGCCAGGGATTTTTTTTTGTCCTACCCAATCGCGTTCATGGGTGATGCCAAGTCGCCAGCAAAGGTAAAATGCCTGGACCATCAAACCTAACATCAAGAAACACCTGCCAAGCCTAGGATTCCTGGACCAATAAGGTTGTATATCCATCATGGGTTAGAATTTCCACTAAGTTTATCCTTGCCGAACGGGTGAAAAGACCTTATTTTTGGTTAAAACCTTAGTAGAGAATCAATTGATAGAGCCATAACAACTTTATTACCTTATTTTGACCCATGAATTTGTAACGTAAAATGGATGAAAATTGAGTTTTGACGAAGATAGGCTTATTCAGCAAAATCGTTTTATCCGCCAAATCCGTATCCCCAACGTCAACCTCGATCTGAATTTCGCCCGACGCTGACGATGGGTATATTCCACTAGCGAACGCAAATTGGCATCAAAAGCGGGGTCGAAAAACAAAAAAATCCTAAAAACAGGATCTATTGGTTGGAAATGAATATCTTAAAGTCCGCTTCCGGGAACGAAAAATGGCCCAATGCGCCTTCCCTGGCGGCGCGGCAAGCGGCAGGAGCCAAAAGAAGCCAGGCGAAAACCATCAAAACCCCATCGACCATGAAGTACGAGAATCCTGAAATCATCTTGAAGACCCACCTCGGGCAGACCTACCTGACCCTCGAGTACGACCCGGTGAACCACTGGGGATACAGCAACTGGCTCTGGAAGGACGACTACGGCCAAAACTACGTCAAGGAAGGCTGCGAGGCCATGCTCCTGTTCGTGGAGAAGTACCGGTTCGACCGCTGGCTCAACGACAACCGCCTTGTCGAAGGCACCTGGGACGAGGTCAACGAATGGATAGCGTCGAGCTGGCTGCCCCGGCTGCTGGCCTTGGGCGTGCGGCACTACAGCGTGATCAACTCGCCCGACCTGTACTCCTCGCTCTCCTCGGAGTTCATGGAGGAGAGCGTCAACTTCTTGGGCCTGAACATGCGCAACTGGGGCGACCAGGCCAACGCCGCGGAATGGCTGCGCAAGCAGGAGCCCGCCAAGGCATAGCGCTGGTTCGGAAGTATTATTCGGGGCGCGACTTCGGGGCGCGACTTCAAGTCGCACCCCGAATAAAAATAAAAAATAAAACCAAACATTATGACATTCGAAGACGGGAACATTTATCACATTTACAACCAAGGAAACAACCGGCAACGGATATTTTTCAACAGAGAGAATTACTTGTTTTTTTTACGCAAAATAAAAACGCACATTAGCCCCTACGCCGATATATTAGCTTGGTGTCTGATGCCCAACCATTATCATTTGATGGTGCTGGTCAACAATTCGGGGCGCGACTCCCTTAATTCGGGGTGCGACTCCCTTGATTCGGGGCGCGACTCCCAGTCGCACCCCGAATCGCCTTCCTTAAGGGAGTCGCGTTTACCGGACCTCAATCATTCCATTGGCATAATGCAGGCGTCGTACACGCGGGCAATTAACAAACAAGAAAATCGCTCCGGCTCTTTGTTTCGCGATAAAAGCAAAGCGGAATGTGTAAATTGTCCCAATGGCATTACACCCTCATTCATTACAAAACAAGGTATTACACAAATAAGATTAAGCAATCCGGAAAAGGAATATCCGCAAGTATGTTTCAACTACATCCATAACAATCCAGTAAAAGCCGGCTTAGTAAAGCAAGCCATTGATTGGGAATTTTCTTCGGCATCCGATTATGCCGATTTACGGGGTGGGAAATTAGTAAATAAAGAAGTAGCAAAAAGTATTCTTTATCACTAGTGTCCGACAAAAAGCTATTCGGAAGGCGATAAAAAAGGGGAAGGCCATGAAGGCCTCCCCCGAATGTCGTAGTTTTGAGT
>JAIFMG010000129.1 GCA_020048645.1 Bacteroidota bacterium
TTTTTGTCCACGAAAGGCACGGAGGGCACGAAAGTTTTTGTCCACGAAAGGCACGGAGGGCACGAAAGTTTTTGTCCACGAAAGGCACTAAAGGCACGAAAGTTTTTGTCTCTAAGATCTTTGTCCACGAAAGGCACGGAGGGCACGAAAGTTTTTGTCCACGAAAGGCACGGAGGGCACGAAAGTTTTTGTTCCCTAAGATTATTGTCCACGAAAGGCACTTAGGGAACGAAATTTTTTGTCCACGAAAGGCACTAAGGGCACGAAATTTTTTGCCCTCCACTGTTTTTTGTCCACGAAAGGCACTAAGGGCACGAAAGTTTTTGCCCTCCTGGGATTTTTGTCCACAAAAGGCACGGAGGGCACGAAATTTTTTGTCCTCCTGAGATTTTTGCCCGTGAAAGGCGCCGTGGGCACTCACTGGTAGAAGTTCCTCCGGAAGGCCTGGAAGTCGTCGCGGCCCCGGAGCAGCACGTTCCAGACCCCGCGGAGGAAGCCGGTGCCGTAGCCGACGAGCTGGGCGAAGCTGGCGGGCACGGCCAGCAGGGCCACCCGCGCCTGGCCCGAAAGGCGCCACGCGTCGAGGAAGACCAGCAGGGCGAAGGCCGCCAGGGGCAGCAGGAAGAGCCAGTGGAAGAGCGACAGGGCCAGCAGCACGGCCAGGCCCAGGGTGAAGACGCTGGGCAGAAGGTGCAGGGCCTTGAGCGAGTGGGGGTGGCGCCTGAACAGGTGCAGCCGGGCGATGCCCGAGTTGTGTACCTGCTTGAAGAACTTGCGCAGGTCGGTCCGGCGCTTGTGGAAGACGGCGGCCTCGGGGATGAGCTTGGCCCGGAAGCCGTCCTCGAGCAGGCGCAGGCTCAGGTCGAGGTCCTCGCCGAAGCGCATCTCGGAAAAGCCTCCGGCCTTGAGGAAGGCGCGGTTGGAGATGCCCATGTTGAAGCTGCGCGGGTGGTAGGTGTCCAGGTTGACCTTGCCTCCGCGGATGCCGCCCGTGGTCAGGAAGGAGGTCATGGCGTGGTTGATGGCCTTTTGCAGGGGGCTGAAGTCGGGGTGGGCCATGTCGGGGCCTCCGTAGGCGTCGGTGAAATCCTCGCGGAGGCTCTGGTTGACCTTCTCGAAGTAGTCGTGGGGGAGGATGCAGTCGGAGTCGAAGAAGACCAGGTACTGCCCAAGGCTCTGCTGGGCGCCGTGGTTTCGGCTGGGTCCGGGTCCGCTGTTGGGCTTTTGGAAATATTGCAGCCTCATGCTGGGCATGAAGCGCTCGACCACGGCGCGGGCGTCGAGGGTGGAGCCATCCTCGACCACGGTTACGTCGAAGTCGGTGAAGGTCTGCCGGGCGAGGCTTTCGAGCAGCTCGGCCAGCTCGTCGGGGCGGTTGTAAACGGGGATGATGACGCTGTATTGGGGCATGGCGCGAATGTAGGGCATCGGGCCGAAGCGGCAAAGTGGAGGGCAAAAAAGCCGCGGGACCCCTCCCGCGGCTTCTCCAATAAAACCACCCTAAAAAAGTCATCACGGTTCCGGCAGATGGGGCAGCTCGCCGAAAAGCTTGAGCTGGTCCACCTTGTGGAATATGGTCTCTGGGTCGATGTCATAGACCCAGATTTCTTGTTTTTCGTTGAGAATGTAGATGCGCCTGCCATCGTGCGAGAAGACGCCTTTGTCGAGCCGGTGCTCGGTGCTTCTCCTCCAGAGCTCGTGGCCTCGGGTGTCCCAGAGCACGATCTTGGAGTCCTTGTCCACGGTCAGGAGCAAGCCGCGGTTGGGCGTGTAGTCGATGCTGGCGATGGCGTTGTCGAGGGGGCCGGTGAGGGCCAGGCTCGAGCCGTCGGGGCGCAGGCGCAGGATGCCTTGCGAGGTGCTGGAGTTGATGAACAGGGCCAGGCTTTCGTCGGGGGTCGGGCAGATGCCGCTGATGGGCTGGCTGTGGTCGCCGTCGCGCAGGCGGGTCAGGATGGCCAGCTCCAGGTCGAAGGCGTACAGGGCGCCGCCGACGGTTCCGGCGATGATCTTGCTCTGGTCGTGCGAGAAGGCCAGCTTGCTGATGGACTCGATGGGCTGGCTTTGCCGGCGCAGCAGCTCTCCTCGGGGGTTCCACAGGGCCAGGAAGCCATCGTTGCCGCCGCTGAGCAGGATGCTGCCGTCGGCGTTGAAGGCCAGGTCCGCCACCGCTTGGCTGTGCCGGGCCGAGTCGCTCCGGGTGAGCTTGCCCTGGGCGTCCCAGAACTGGAACCCGCCGAGCTCGTCGCCCGTGACGAACTCGCCGCTGGTGGGGTGGCAGGCCAGGGCCGTGATGACCCTGTCGAAATGGTGCTGCGCGAGCAGGTTCCCCTCGGGCGAGCGCAGCTCGACGTTGCCGTTCTTGGCATAGCAGACCAGGTTTCCGTTGCTGGCGCATTCGATGAGCTTGTAGGCGATGCCTTTGCCGATCTGGGTCTCCCTGGGGTTGTTGACCTGCCAGCTCAGCAGCTTGCCGTCCTTGCTGGCCGAGATGAGGTGTTGGCCATCGGGCGTGAACTCCAGGCCCTCGATCTTGCCTTGCTCGCAGAGGAATTTCCGCGCGATGGGCAGGGGCGACAGGTCATCCATCCGCCAGACGAAGATCTGCCCGGCCTCGTCGCCAGCGGCCACGCAATCGCCGTTGGGTGAGAAGCATACGGCCGTCATGGGCGCGTCGCCCCCTTTGAGGGTCTCCCACTGCTGGCTGGAGGAATCGACCAGAAGGACGTCGCCCAGGGCGCCCGCCACGGCCAGTTGCTTGCGCACGGGCGACTCGGCCAGGGCGTTGAGCTGCTGCCCCAGGTCCAGCTCGGCGAGCTCGCGCCCGTCCACCGACCAGGTGGCCAGGATTCCTTTCCGGGTGATGGTGGCCAGTTGTTGCGCCTCTTGCAGGAAAACGGCCTGGGTGGCGAACTCCTTGGTGTCGAAGCTCGCGATCTCTAGGCCGGCCATGTTCAGCATGATGGCCTTCTGGTCGGAGCAGGCCAGGATGAGGCTGGAGGCGCTCGGGGCGATGTCGAGCTGGAGGATGCGGCTTTCGATAGGGATCCGATCCCGGCGGACGTCGCCGCCCCAGCTTTCGAGCTGGTAGTCGAAAGTCTCCCGGCCCACCTGGACCAGCATCCGCTGCTGGCCCAGGTTGTTCTGGTAGAGCTTGAGGTCCCAGACATACTCTTCGCTCTGGGTGGGCAGCACGAAGGTGCTTCGGTCGGTGAGCCGCAGCAGGACGATGCTGTGCTTGGTGCCGTAGGCCACCAGGTCGCCTTGCAGGTCGAAGCAGGTTATCGTCCCCTGCTCCTGGGCGATGGTCTGGTAGAAGGCGTCGGGCAAGTAGTAGTGCTTGATCAGCTCGCTCCAGCTCCCCATCAGCTCGGGCGCCTCCAGGTATCCCTGCTGGGCGTGGCGGAAGGCCATCGTGGGGTCGGTGCTGCTGTGGTTGGCCGCCAGCAGCATCTGGTTCTTCGATTTGATCTCGTGGTTCTGGAGCTCGAGCTGGTTGTCCTGGACGCGCTGCTGGTAGAGCATGTTTCCCAAGACCACGATAATTGAAATGGCCAAAATGAGGGTGAAGCTCGCGCGTTTGTTCTTGCGCTTCTGCTCCTGCTTCTCGACCCTCTCGCGCTCCATTTCCTTCTCGTGCCGTTCGCGCTCTACCCGCCGTTCCTGCTCGCGCAGCCGGGCGAGCTGGCGCTGGGAGCGCATCTCGGCGATAACGGGCGTGAGCACGTCGTGGACCAGCTCGACGTAGGAGGTCTCCTTGCGCTGGCTCAGGCTGACGATCTTCTTCTCGACCAGGCGGTCCACCTGCTCGCGGCTGAGCTTGTGCTCGTTCAGGAAGACCTCCAGGGCCTCCATCTTGCGGAATCCCTTGGCCGTGACCAGCGACTCCTCGATGGCCACCTGCACCCGCTCGGGCATCTGCTGGAGGGTGGCCAGGTAGTAGGTCTTGACGGTGTCGTCCACCTCCTCCTCGTCCACGAGCTCCTTGGTGATGAGCTCCATCTGCCGGGCCAGGCGCTTCTCGTTGAGGCGGTGGCAGAACAGGCTCAGGATGAAGGGCTCGATGTGCTTGTCCTCCCACGAGAGGTTGTTGATCTTGAGCACCGGGTAGTCCGATTCCTTCGAGGCGGGCAGCTTGCGGGCGATGTGCTCGGCCGTGTCTTGGCTCATGACCATCTTGGCCGGCTGGTGGATGGCCTCCAGCGCGTTCCAGCCCCGCATGGTCATTACCCGGAAATGGCTGTTGCGCATCTGCGAGGTGTGCAGCTCCAGGCTCTCCACGTGCGGCAGGAAATCCTCCTTGAAGCTGAACACCAGCCGGTAGTCGTGGACGTGGAAGTAGTCCGGGTACTCCGAGTCCTTGGCCAGGAAGTAGCGCTCCTGCACCTTCAGCGGCACCTGCCCCGTGGCGAGGTCCGTCAGCTCCGTGACCAGCTCCTCCACGTCGGCCGCGGCATCGGCCAACGTGAAGACCTCCTCGAACTGGTCAAAGATGAACACCGGCTTGACGAAGCCGTTCAGGATCTTGCAGTAGTGGAGGTACTCCCAGAAGGTCTCCCGGCCCCGGCGCTGGTTGAAGTTGCTGTCCACCTTCCGCACCTCGTTGAAGAAGGCCTCCTGCATCTGCTCGATCGGCCGAAGCGTCCGCGACGCGAAGTCGATCCGGAGGAAGATCGGCAGGTAGTACTTCCGCCGCAGCACCGGCACGACTCCCGCCCGCAGCAGCGAGGTCTTGCCCACCCCCGAGCGGCCATAGACGAAGGTGGCCTTGTGCTTGAAGACCAGTTGCACAAGCTCTTCGATCTCCTGGTTGCGGCCAAAGAAAAAATCCTTGTGCTTTTCGTTGAAGGAGCGAAGACCCAGAAACGGGTGCTGGAGGTCGATGTGTACCTCGTCCTTGCCTTTCTCCAACTCGAAGACCTTCCGCTGGGGAAGGGCCGGGGTCTTCTGTCGTTCCAAGTGTAAAGTTTTCAAGGATGATGATGTTTAGGGTTTCGGCGCCGTGCGCTGCTTTCTGATTTCGATTTCAAAACTAGAGAAAAAAGTAATTCCGCAAAATTATTTTCCAGATGAAAGTTTTATTCAATTGATAATCAAGGCATTATTTTTTATAAATTCAAATTTTTAATGCGGAATGTGCTTTTTACTAAAGTTTCTTTATCAAATGTCTGACTTTATCGACATTGGTTTTTTTAATTCACTGATTGAAAATAAATTGATTTTGGTGTTGAAAAGTCTTTTGGTATTTTTGCCCACGGCCGATGGCATACGACATAAAATTCAGGAATGCCTGATTTCTTTTTTATGAACCAACAAAGGCAGTCTGCCGGGAATCGGCCCTCGCGAGAGGGGAGGAGCGCGCTGGCCCGCCCAGATGTTTTTCGAGGCAGGCGCTTGGGCGATAACATTTGCTTGGCCCGAAAAAAAAACCAAAATTTGTGAAGACTTCCACCCAAACCTCCACCCAAGACGATGGCTCAACTACAGGCAGGCGCCTTCCTCGATTCGATACTCCATCTGGCCGACCACCCGGATTTTGGGCCCCAGCTCAAGCCCTTGCTGCGGCTGCTCTCGCACTTCGAGTGCAAAAGCCCCGACAAGCTGGTCCATCCCGAAAACGGCGGCCAGGAAGACCTCGCCTCGATGGTGCTCGACAACCTGCTGAGCCGGGGACTGCCCACCCGGGCCTCCGCCTTCGCCGAGCAGGCCCTCGAGCGCGCCTTCGGCCAGACCCGCCGCCACGACGACGAGCACCGCTTCGGCTACGCGCTGGCCCGCCCCGAGCTGGAGCCGCTGCTTTTCAGGGCCCTGCACGTGGTGGACCCCCGCGCCACGGTCAAGAGCCAAATCCACGGGCAGGGAGTCTCCTGGAACGATGTCGAGGCCGTCATGGAAGACAACTTCCTCTACGCCTTCGTGCCCGAGTTCCTCGGCGAGGCCTACGTCCAGCTCCTCCAGCGCGACCGCTCGTTCCCCGAGATGCTGCGCTTCCACCCCAAGACCTTCGCCCATTACCAGGATTTCGCCCAGAACTTCCTCGAGCGGCAGGTCAAGACCACGCTCGACTTCGCGCTCGAACTGCCCTACCTCCAAGGCCCCACCCGCGCCTTCCTGCTCGAGATCGAGGCCGAGAAGATGGAGACCCTCAGCGAGAAGGAGTGGAACGACTTCAAGGACCACTGCCTGGAGGCCTGGGGCCAGAGCCTGCGCCTGCGCGTGGCCCAGGAGGCCTTCCAGAGCGTCCGCCAAGACCTCCGGCCGCTGGTCGAGGCCGCCCGCTCCGAGCCCTACCTGGCGCGGCTCGAAGAGAATTTCCACCATCCGCTCTGGGAAAGCCCCGACGGAGCGCTGGCCTTGCAGCTCGCCCTCGCGCCCCTGGGCGCCGCACGCGTGCTCAAGGTGCTGCTGCGCTACCTCCTCGCGGGCAAGCTCGACCTGCGCGCCGAGCGCTGGAAGATCGCCGTGGTGGAGCGCGACCTGCCCTGCGCCGAGCTGGCCTTCGACGAGCTGCGGAACTGGCGGGCCCTGCTCGCCGGCATCCTGCCGGGCGTAGGCAACCTGCCGCCCATCGAGCTCGAGGTCTTCGCCAGCGAGCCTTTCTTGGGCTCGCCCCTGCGCTCGGGCTGCGTGCCTACCCTCGAGTTCGCCAAGTTCCCCAGCGGCAGGCCCTACGACCTGGTGCTCGACGTCTCCGTCCTGGCCCGCGAAGGCCTGCGCCTGCCGCTGCTGGTCCAGAACGGCCGCCTTTTCGCCGAGCTGCGCTCGGCCCACGCGGTGGCCTCGCGGCGGCGCTTCCACTTCGCGCCCCAGCACCTGGCCGGGCACGACTGGGCCCAGTCGCGCTACTCCGACCTGCGCGCCCTGCTCGGGCACCTGTTCCGCTACAAGGACTTCAAGGCCGGGCAGTGGCAGGCCCTGCTGCCCATGCTCAACCAGGAGAACCTCCTGGCCGAGCTGCCCGCCAACTTCGGCAAGACCCTGCCCTGGCTGGTCAACAACCTTCTGGGATGCGCCCCGGCCCTGCTCGTCTTCCCCGACGCCCTCGGGGCCAAGACCGCCCGCGACAAGTTCGCCCGCCTTTGGGTGGACGCCTACCAGCGCCTCGACTTCGAGCTAGAGCCCCGGGCCGCCGCCGAGACCATCGACCGGCTGACCGACCGCGGCGCCCTGTGGATGCTGCTGCCCGGGCAGAACCTCTTGCAGAGCGTCCTGCGCAAGGCCCTGCTGCTGGCGCGCCAGCACCGCTTCCCCTGGGCCAACGTCGTCTTCGCGCAGGCGCATTGCCTGGTCGAAAGCAGCCACGACCACCGGCCCTCGCTCTTCAAGGCGCCCGCCACGCTCCGACGGCTCTGCGCCACCTGGGCCGAGGGCAGGCCGCTCGCCCTGCACGGCTTCTCGCGCCTGCTGCCTCCCGAGCTCCTGCCCGCCCTCAAGCGCGAGCTGGGCATCGACGCCGCCAGCGAGCACCTGCGCGTGGCCGCCGCGCCCACCGACAGCCTAGAGGTCCTGGCCTGCCCGACGCCCCCCGCCGAGGCCGCCGCCTACGAGCTCGCCATCCGCTCCGCGGCCGCCAAGAAGGGCGAGCTGCTGGCCCAGCTTTTCGCCGACAAGGACGCCCCGCCCACCGTGGTCTATGTGCCCAACGACCAGGGGTTTGATGGCATCTCCAGCACGCAGGGAATCGGCGTGGCCGACAAGCTCGAGGCCACCCTGGGCAAGGCCGAGGTAGCCCGCTTCCACGGCGCCGCCCGCGACGACCGCTTCCTGCTGTCCAAGCCCCTGCTGGCCCAGAGCAAGAGGGACCTCGAGCGATTCCAGGAGGGCATGGCCCGAGCGCTGGTGGCCACCGAGGGCCTGGAGCCGCTCGAAGGCCGCCACGCCCAGCGGGTGCTGCACTTCCTGCTGCCCGACTCGCTCGAAAGCCTGGTGGAGCTCTCGGAAAAGCACCTGCCCGACGGACGGCCCATCCGCCGCGCGCTGCTGTTCAACCCCACCCCGGCGCTCGTGACCGAGGCGTTCTGGCAGGCCGACGAGCAGGGCGAGCCGACCGAGGCCGTCGAGACCCGCCAATGGCCGCTCGACCTCGAGCAGCGCTTCCGCCTGCTGCGCCAGCGTTTCCCCGGCGCGGCCAAGGAAGAGGCCATGCTGGAGGAGCTGCTGGCCCAGGTTACGGCCTTTTCGCGCACCAACGCCCAGCGGGTGGCCATGGCCCTGGAGGCCGAGTTCGCCCGCAAGTTCAACCTGGAGCTGCTGCCCGAAGGCTTCCCCTTCCAGGTGGCCCTGCTCTCGAAGGGCAAGCGCGTCGGCCTTGTCGATTACCGGGGCGGCGCCAAGATCGACTGGAGCGAGTCCGACTGGCCCGCAGCCCAGGCCCAGCCCGCCCTGGCCCGCCTGCTGGCCCTGCTCCGCGAGGGCTGCCCCCGCGAGAACGACACCTTCGACTGGCTGCGCGCGCACGACCGGATGCCGGCCAAGCCCGGATTCGAGCCGCTGCTCGAGCCCATGCAGGCCGGGCAGACCAAGACCCTGGAGCTGCCTTTCCACAACGCCCAGTTCAACGCCCTGGCCGAGCTGCTGGCGCCCCTGGGCACGCTCCGGCCCAGCCCCACCGACCTGCTCGAGGCCTACGAGCTTTCGCCCGGCCCCGAGGCTTTCCAGCGCGCGCTGGCCAACCTCCACGGCATCGAGCTCGACGCGCTCTCGTCTCTGGTGGTCAAGGAGATGGAAGGCATCATCCCGAAACTTAGGGGCTTCAAGGACAGCCTGCGCGCCCTGGCCCGGCTGCGCACGATCGGGCTGGTGGACGATTTCGAGATCGAGAGCGGAAGCCAGCACTTCAACGTCTTTTTCAGCAAGAAGAAGGACGAGCAGTATGTCATGGCGCTGTTCCACTTCCTGAGCGCCTACCAGCCCAAGGCCGAGGCCATGAAGGTCTTCGAGCGGGTGGTCCACCACAAGGGACGGAACAGCTTGCAGAAGAGCCTGTTCCTGCTCACGCGGTTTTCCTACGAGGAAATCCTGCCCAAGCGGGCCAAGGCCTTGGAGCAGCTCGGGCAGATCTGCGCCCAGGGGCTGCTGCCCGACGGCCGCGAGCGCCTGCGCGACATCCGCCAATCGCACTTCCTGGCCAAGTACGCGGCCAGCCACCACCAGCCCAACCTCTGGGTGGACACCCGCCAGGGCCGCGACCAGGAGTACGAAGTAGTCGAGAAGTACGTCGCCCTGGCCAGCCCTTCCATCGAAAACCTCCGCCACCTGCGCGAATCCACCCGCATCCTGCTCGACAAGCATCCCGAAAATTATGTATTTTTGTTGCTCGACACCTTCGCCTTTTTCGCGCTCAACGGCCACGACCCGGCCCAATCCGATGAAGGCATGGGGCGTTTGTCCGTGGCCCTGAGGCAGTTGCAGCAGAAGGAGCCCGGGATTGATTCCCACGTCAAGACCCAGGCCTTCATCGAGACGCTCACACGGAATTCGGATTGTTTCGGCGTCAAAAACGGTTTGGCCGAACTGCTCCGACTGAGCAAGCACCGCATCTGGCTCGAAAAATTCAACCGGCGCTTCCTCGACAAGACCGCGGCCTCCTCAACCCAACAAGAACATTGACAAAAAACTCCTCCATGCAAGAAAAAATCGACCAAGAACTGGAAAAGCTCCAGCAGGAGCTGCAAAACCTGGACAGCGCCGTCCAACAGATCAGCCGCGCCGAGAAGATCTCCACGGAAGTGGTTTCCTCCGTCCAAAGCCTGAACATCAAGTTCAAGGCCCAGATGAACGAGGTGGCCAAGCGCTTCGACGAGTACCTCAAGGCCAATGTCCAGACTTCGCAGCAGCAGGTCCAGAGCCTGGTGGAAAGCCATGCCAAGCAGGTCCGCGAGGTCAGTGGCATCCTGAGCAAGTACGTCAACCTGGCCGAGGTAACCTCGAAGATCGCCGATCGCATGGAGACGCTCGACCTGGCCCCGCAGTTCCAGAAGATCGACCAGAAGATGGCGGCCTTGGAGGGCGAAAGCCAGAAGATCCGCCAGGTGGACGCCACGGCCTCGGCCCTGAACGAGTCGAGCAAGCGCGTCGAAAAGCACCTGGTCGAAATCGGGGCCTTCCAGAAGCAGGTCGCCAACGAGCAGCAGGAGCGGGGCGCCGCGCTGGTACAGAAGATCGAGACCCAGGCCGCCGACGCCGGGGCCACCCAGCGCATCGGCCAGGAAATCTTGCAGAAGCTCGAGGCCATGGAGGTGCAGACCAACCACAACCTCGGCCTCTTGCAGCAGAAGAACGACAAGCTGCAGGCCCACGTGCTGGAGGTCCAGAAGAAGCTGGTCCGCCAAGACCGTCGCATCCGCTCGGCCCGCCGCTGGACCATCATCACCTTCTTCCTGGGCATCCCCCTGGGCGCCATGCTGGCGCTGGCCCTGCTCAAGGGCCTCGGCTACGAAATCAGCTTCCTGCCCCTGAAGGAGATGTTCTCGAACCTCTTCGGCGGGTGAGGGCCTGATACCAAGTTGCTATCCAACTTGATAGATTGATTGGGTACGTCTTGGTTTTCGCATTGAACCCCTTCGGGGTTCTGGTTCGCTGCGATTGTCCCCGGATTTCATCCGGGGCTATTGACATCCAATCCCTTCGGGATTGGCGGAACAGCCAGCTTTTGTCGGAAACGGATATTTCACCAACGAACGCAATTGGGCCTGACCTGGCCGCCTCGGCCTTCGTCGATCTCGCACAAAGAACAAGGCGCCACTTCCCAGGGAAGTGGCGCCTTGTCGCTTTGGCTTGGGGCCGATTTGGGCTCAGCCCTCCATCTGGCGGAGGGTGTCCTTGATGATCTGGATGGCCTCGCGGAGCTGCTGCTCGTTGATGACCAGGGGCGGGGCGAAGCGGATGATGTGCCGGTGCGTGGGCTTGGCCAGGATGCCGTTGTCGCGCAGGGCCAGGCAGACGTCCCAGGCTTCCTTGCCATTTTTGGGGCGGATAACCACGGCGTTGAGCAGGCCCTTGCCGCGGACGAGCTCGACCATTTCGCAGGGGAAGCTGGAGAGCTCCTCGCGGAAGATCTTGCCCAGACGGTCGGCATTCTCGGCCAGTTTCTCGTCGCGGACCACTTCGAGGGCCGCGATGGAGACCTTGGAGGCGATGGGGTTGCCGCCGTAGGTGGAGCCGTGCTCGCCGGGGCGGATGCAGAGCATGACCTCGTCGTCGGCCAGGACGGCTGAAACGGGGAACACGCCTCCGGAGAGGGCCTTGCCCAGGATGACCATGTCGGGACGGACGCCCTCGTGGTCGCAGGCGAGCATCTTGCCCGTGCGGGCTATGCCGGTCTGGACCTCGTCGGCCATGAACAGGACGTTCTTTTCCTTGCACATGCGGAAGGCCTCGCGGAGGTAGCCTTCGTGGGGCACGACGACTCCGGCCTCACCCTGGATGGGCTCGACCAGGAATCCGGCCACGTGCGGGTCGGCCAGTGCCTCCTGCAAGGCGCCGAGGTCGCCGTAGGGGATGGTGATGAAGCCGGGGGTGTAGGGCGCGTAGCCGCGATACGAATCCGGGTCGGTGGACATGGACACGATGGTGATGGTGCGCCCGTGGAAGTTGTCCTGGCAGACGATGATCTTGGCCTGTCCTTCGGGCACGCCTTTTTTCTCGTAGGCCCATTTGCGGCAGAGCTTGAGGGCGGTCTCGTTGGCCTCGGCGCCGGTGTTCATGGGCAGGAGCTTGTCGTAGCCGAAGAATTGCGTCGCGAACTCCTCGAACTCGCCCAGGGTGCTGTTGTAGAAGGCCCTGGAGGTGAGGGTCAGGCGGTGGGCCTGGTGGGTCAGGGCGCCGACGATCTTGGGGTGGCAGTGCCCTTGGTTGACGGCGGAGTAGGCCGACAGGAAATCGAAGTAGCGCTTGCCTTCGACGTCCCAGACATGGATGCCCTCGCCGCGGTCGAGGACCACGGGCAGCGGGTGGTAGTTGTGGGCGCCGAAGCGGTCTTCGCGTTCGATGTACTCTTGAGTGGTCATTGGGGTTGACGTTGTTAATGGGTTTGGGAAGGTGGGAGCTTGTCCGTTTTGTCGGCGGCGAAGATAAGCAATAGGCCACCGTCCGGCAATAGCCTCCGGCAGAAGAGGAGGGATTTCAGGGCCTTGCCCTCACTTGTTTCCAAGCCAGCCACTTGCCGGCTCGATCGGGTCAAAGCAGCGGGTCTGAATCTGGCCTTGGGCGAAGTTCTCTTCCACGGTCAGTTCGATGGAAACCTGCCAGAACCGGTAGGGGCGGAGGCCATTTTGCGGTGCAGGTGTACGACCACTTTGGGGAACACCTGGATGCCCACCCTCAACCGGGCTCCAGCGGAGAAGCCCAGGGCGATCATTCGGGTATCGGCCAGGATGGCCCAGGGCGGCATTCACGTCTGGCCTCGACGCTGGCGAGCATGGCTCGTCGTCGTTCATGCTTCCATCTTCCTGCCAGATTCCGAAAAGCAAGCCCGTTGTTTCGTGGCGGTATTGCTAACGGAAAGGTGTGCCATCAATGTCCTGGGCCATGTCTGGGTGCGGCTTTCTCCCTCAAAGGATGTTCATCGTGGAGAGGATCTGGCGGACGGTCTCGGGCCGCGCGGGGATGTGGCTGTCGCCGGAGGCGAGCGTTACGGTCACCCTGTCGCTGCTGACTTCCTTGATGTGGTTCTTGTTGATGATGTGCGAGCGGTGGATGCGGTGGAAGATGTTGGCCGGGAGCTTCTTCTGGATGTTGTGCATCGTGTTGAGGATGGTGTACTTCTCGTCGAAGGTGTTGATGTCCACGTAGTTCTGGTTGGCCTGTATCCAGATGACGTCGTCGAGCAGGAGCTTGAGCAGGCTGCCTTCGTGGCGGATGAAGATGATGCTGTTGTCCTCGCGGCTGACGCTGGACTTGGCGTGGATGTTCTCGATCTTCTGGAGGGTCTTCATGAAGCGGGCGAAGTCCACCGGCTTATGCAGGAAGTCGGTCGCGTTCTTGTCGAAAGCGTCGGCGGCGTAGTCCCTTTCGGAGGACATCATCACCAGGTAGGGAACGTTCTTGATCAGGTCGCTGAAGTCCAGCCCCGACATGCGCGGCATCTTGACATCGAGGAAGACCACTTCCACCTCGTCGTTTTTCTTGAGGTATTTGAGCGCGTCCACGGGATTGAGGAAGCTATGGTTCAGGGTCAGGCGGTCGGAGGCCTTGATGTACTCCTCGAGAATGTCCGTGAAAACGGGATCGTCGTCAACAATAATTGCCTTCATGGGTAATTGTTTTTGTGGTTTTGGATGCTACCAATAGGGTATCAGAATACGAAACGGATGGCTAATCTACAAGTTTTCGATGGATTTTCGACTAGCGGTTTCGAATTGGTCATTTTTGAGAAAGGGCAGTGCCTTGGCTGGTGTCAATTGGCCCGACGTGCTTGAGCGCTTCGCGGCGGGCAAGGCCTCGGAGACCCCATTGCTCCAGCTTGGCCAGAACCCACAGCTCCTGGGTCTTGGCCAGTTCGCGCAAGGCCCAACCGATTGCTTTTTGGATGAAAAAGTCAGTTTTGTGGACATTTCTCAGGATGGCCTGCTCAAGCCGCTCCAAGTCGGTGTTTTCCTTGTACTTGAGCTGGTAGAGGATGCCGACGCGGTTGAGCCACAGGTCGTCGCTTTCCAGCCATTGGGGGAAATGCGCGGGCAGTACCTCCGGATGCCTTGCCGCGAGCGGGCCGATCAGGCGGGTGGCCAGCGCGTCCACCGTGTCCCACCACGAGCGCGTCGTCGCGAAGTCTTCCAGCAAGGGCAAGTCCTCGGCCCGGAGCTTTTTGCCGATGGCCGCGAGCAGTTCGAGTGCGGCATACTGGGCCTCGCGGCGCGGCTCGTCCCAGAGCAGGGCGGCGGCGTCCAGGCAAGCCTCCCGGTCGAAGGGCTTGTGGGCGGCCCAGGCTTCCTGCTGCAAGGCCTTCCGCCTGGGCGCGGGAATCCCGAAAAAGGCGAACTTGCCCCTCATGTAGTTCGACATTCCCTCGGCGGCCACGGGGTCGGCGGCGCGCGCGAAGGCTTCTAACAGGTTTTGGCTCAGTGGGTTCATGGCTTGGGGAGCAGTTGGGCCATCAGCTCCAGCAGGCGCTTGATGTCGATGGGTTTGGGCAGGTACTCGTCGGCGCCGGCGTCGAGGCATTTCTGGCGGTCTTCCTTCATGGCCTTCGCGGTCAGCGCGATGACGGGCAGTTTCTGGAAGCGGGCGTCAGCCCGGAGCCGGCGCAGGGTCTGGTAGCCATCCATGATGGGCATCATGATGTCGAGCAGCATCCAGTCGAAAGGCGGGTGCTGCTCCAGGCGCTCCAGCGCCGCCAGGCCGTTGTTGGCCGTCGCGACTTCCAGGCCCAGCTTCTGGAGCGCCTTGGCCAGGGCGAAGACGTTGCGCGCGTCGTCGTCCACCACCAGCACGCGCTTGCCGGGCCAGTCGGGGGACGCTTCGGGCTGGGCAAGGGGCGCGGCCGGGGGCCGGTCGAGGCCTTCGAGGAACAGCCGGGTCTCGTCGAGCAGCCTTTCCTGCGAGCGTCCGCTCTTGAGGATGACCAGGTCCACCTGCCGCGAAAGCTCCTGCTGCTCCTGGGCGCTCAGCTCCCGGCCGGTGTAAACGATCACGGGCGGCATCGGCTGCCCCAGGCGGGCGACGGTCTCGAGCAGCTCCTGCCCGGTCATGTCGGGCAGTCCCAGGTCGAGCACCACGCAGTCGAACTTCTGGCTGCCGATTTTTTCGAGGGCCTCGGCGCCAGTCTGGACCACCTGGGCATTGACCTTCGAGTTGCCGAGCAGCTTGACCAGCACCCGGCTCAGGAGGGCGTCGTCCTCCACCACCAGCAGCTCGCGGATGGGCCGCTCGGTGCGGGCCTCGACCTGCGCGAAGGCCTGGTCGAGCTGTTCGCGGCGGGCGGGCTTGTTGAGAAAGCCAATGGCGCTCAGGCCGCGGTTTTTCAGGATTTCCTCCGTGGAGAGCAGCAGGGTCGGAATGGCGCGGGTCTTCGGGTTATGGTGCAGCCGCTCCAAGGTTTCCTGGCCGGTCATGTCGCCGAGCCGCCCGGCCAGCAGGATGGCCCGCGGCTGGAGCCTCTCGGCCGAGGCGAGCAGCTCCTGGCCGGTGCTGAAGTTCAGGCAGTGGTAGCCATTCTCGCGGCAGTGGCCTTCCAGCCAGCGGGCCAGCAGCGGGTCGCTTTCGGCCACCAGAAGCAGCTTTTCATCGGTCTGGGCCTTTTTCGGAAGCTCGCCCGGGGCTGGCTCGTCGTGTTTCGGCGCGGGCAGGAAGGGCAGGACGATCGTGAAGGTGGAGCCTTTGCCCGACTCGCTGCGCAGGTGGATCTCGCCGCCGAGGAGCGTGGCCAGCTCGCGCGAGATGGACAGGCCCAGGCCCGTGCCGCCGAACTGCCGCGAGGTGCTGCCATCGGCCTGCTGGAAGGCCTCGAAGATGATGCGCTGCTTCTCCGGGGCGATGCCGATGCCCGTGTCCGTTACTTCAACGACCAGGGCTTCAGTGCCTTGCGGCTTCCCCGGCAAGGGCGGGTCGGTGGGGGCCCAGGGGCGCAGGCGCACGGCCACATGGCCTTTGAGCGTGAACTTCACGGCGTTCGAGACCAGGTTCTTGACGATCTGGCGGATGCGCTTGCCGTCGGTTTCCACGGTCTTCGGCAAGCCCTCTTCGAGGATGATCTTCAGCTCCAGCCCTTTTTCGACCACCATCTGCCGGAAGGTTCCGCGGATTTCGCTGGCGAACTGTTCAAGCTCCAGCGGCTCGTTGATGAGCTCGAGTTTCCCGGCCTCAATTTTTGACAGGTCGAGGATGTCGTTGATCAGCGAGAGCAGCTCGTTGCCGCTCCGGTGGATGATGCCGAGCGATTCGGCCTGCTCGAGCGTCAGCCCGTTCTCGTCGAGCAGCATCTTGGCCAGGAGCAGCAGGCTGTTCAGGGGCGTGCGCAGCTCGTGCGAGACGTTGGCCAGGAACTCGGACTTGTAGCGGCTGTTGAGCTCCAACTGGCGGGCCTTCTGCGTAACTTCCTCCCAGGCCAGGTGCAGGTTGTGGTTTTTTTCGTCGAGCAGCTTCTTCTGGGCCTGCAGCGTGCGGGTCTTTTCCTCCAGCTCCTCGTTGGTGGCCTTGAGCTCGTCCTGCTGGGTGCGCAAGACTTCTTCGGACTCGAGCAGCGCTCGGGTCTGGAAGGCCAGCTCGTTGTTCGAGGCCTCGAGCTCCTCCTTCTGCTGCTGGAGCTCGGTCTCGCTGCGCGAAAGGGCGTGGGCCTGCTCGGTCAGGCGCAAGTTCAGGTTCTCCAGCTCCTTCTGCTTCTGGCGCATGAGCTCGGTCTTCAGCTCCGACTCGGCCAGCAGCAGCTTGATTTTCTGGGCCGTAAGGGCCATGCTCATGCCCACGGCCAGGCTGAGGGTGGAGTCGTCGAGGAAGTTCTTCTCGCGCTGCCGGAACCGGCTCGTCTTGGCCAGCTCGATGACGCCGACCAGCTTGTTCTGGTGGAGCAGGGGCAGGGCGAAGATCTCGTTGGCCTCCAATTGGCCCAAGGTCCCGCTCCGCAGGTCCATGCGAGAGGGGCCAGGCCCGCGCACCAGCCTGGACTTGCGCTCGCGGGCCACCTGCCCGACCAGGCCCTCGCCCAGGGCGAAGCCCTTGTCGGCCAGGCCCTGGCTTTGGAGCGCGAAGCCACCGAGCAGCACCAGCCGCTCGACGTTGGGGTCGAAGCCGTAGATCGCCCCCACCTGGGCTTCCACCTGCACGCACAGGAAGCCGATGGCGTCGCGGCAGAGCGGCTCGATTTCCTGGTGGCCCAGGATGGTGCGGTTGAACTGGTTCTGCCCATTCTTGAACCAGTCGTTGTCCTCGATGGCCCTGGTCATGCGCTGGAAGGCCCGGCCGAGCTTGCCGATCTCGTCGTTGGTGTCCACCTGCACCACCACCGTCGGCTTGCCCTGGGCCACCTCCTCAGCGGCGGCCATCAGCTTGTCGATGGGCCTTGTTACGCTCACCACCAGCTTCCAGGTCAGGAAAATGGAGAGCAGGATGATCGAGAAGATGAAGACGCCCACCAGCCGAACTGCCAGGAGATAGTTTGCTTGGGCCGCCTGATTGGCCAATTCCGATTCTAGCCGGTTGCGCGCCTCCAATTCGTCCAGCACCGACGAGATGGAGTCGGAGTTTGTGCGGATGTCCCTGCCGCTTATCTCCACGACGGCCTTCCGGATGTCGGGCTCCATCGTCCGCGGGGCGTCCAGCACCCTGTCATGCAACAGGATGAAGCGCCGCCAGAGGCTGTTCAGCTTTTCAGCATCGGGGCCTGTCCCCGCCAGCCGCTGGAAGGTATCCAGGTTCAGATCGAAATCCTGTTGTGCTTTCAGGAGCAGGTCCCTGTACGTGAATTGGCTTTCCGGGTTGGCGACCATGGCCAGCCGCAGGGCGTAGGTCCTGTACTTTGCCTTTGCTTCCGACATTTTCAGGATAGCCAGGGCCTTGGGCATGAAGGTTCCGTTCTGAAGTTCCATCTCGCGCCGGAGGCCGCCCATCCGCAGCAGGCTGTAAACGCTCACCGCCGACATGAGCACGAAAACGATGCTGATGATGACCGTCTGACGGATGCCCAACTTGAGGTCCTTGAATTTCATATTGGCCTGGATAAGAGATTGTTGCCGAATTGTCGAAATGCGTCCCCGCCGACCGGGCGCGCAAGCCGTCCAAGGCTTGTCGGGGCTTGTGGGCTAGGGTTGCCCGCGCTCGAACCTGAAACCCAAGTCGGCGCCGCTGGCGTGCGTGTGCTCGCGGAAGGTGGATTCGCCGCCTCGCGTTTCCAAGTACAGCGAAGTGGTCCGCGTTCCGTAGCCGTTCATTTTCACGAAGATAGGCGAAAGTTTCCGTTCCATGTCCAGGCCGATCCGCGTGTCGGGCAGTTCGGCGTCGGGGGCCATGCCGTCCTGGCGCATGAAACGTAAGGCCTCGCTCCAGTCAGGCTCGTCGGCCTTCAGCCAGTTCGCCACGAACGCCCTGCCCCGGCGCACCTTCGGCCAATCTTCGTCCAGCGTGGCATTGCTCAGGCCGTGGATTCCTTTTTCAATTTTCGAGAAAATCCCCTTGGGATGGTTCACGCAAAAGTAGTCCGGATATTGCCCAAACAGCAGGTTGAAGCCGTTGTAATTCTCCCGTTCGGCCATCAGGCGCTCGCCGAAGCGCCGCGCATCCTCCTGGGACAGGAGGCTTTCCAGGGGCAAGGCGCCGCGGCTTTTGCGCTGCCCATTCTCCTTGAGGCCGTCCCGGAAGTTCGTTATGGCCCCCAGCCGTCCTTCGCGCGAGACCGCGAGCCAAGTGCCTTGCGCCTGCAAATCCTTGCCAGCCAGAACATTGCCCGAAGGCGGCCACCAGTGCGCCGCCTGGGTCGGGCGTTCGTAGAACTCGTCGCGGTTGGCCAGCAACACGAAACGGTAGCGGGGATGGGCATCCAGGGCGAAGAGGATCAGGCACATGATCGTAGTTTTCTTATTGGGATGACAATTTAGAAAAATTGGGGCATAGCGCAATTTTCGCAAGGATGGCGCAAGCCGCAGCTTGCCAGAACCGGAGTCATTTTCCCGTCCGGGGGAAATCCGTCCACAAGGCTATCCTTCCCTTCCTTGGAACGATTTTCCGGGCTCATCATCCCAAAATCTACCCCAATATCTTCGATCCGCGGCAGGATTTCCAGCCCGATTCCAAGAAATCCTACCCTTTCGCGAAAAAAAGCGAAATTGCCAAAAAATCAGACATGGAAACTCCCTTTTTGGTTGATGCCACGGGCGAAAGATTTCCAGCTTTTCCGCGTGCCGATTTGCGTATCGTGAGCCTCGTGCCCTCGCTCTCGGAGCTGGTCCATGCGCTGGGCTTGGCCGACAACTTGCTGGGAATCACCAATTTCTGCACCGAGCCGCCCCAACTGTCCCACGGGCGGGCGCGGGTGGGCGGCACCAAAGATTTCAAGGTCGAGAAGATCCGCGCCTTGGCGCCCACGCTGGTGCTGGCCAACCGCGAAGAAAACACCCGCGAGGGCGTGGAGGCGCTCCGGGCCTTCACCCGGGTTTTCGTCACGGACGTGGACGACCTGAAGGGCGCCCTGGCAATGGTCCGCGCCCTGGGCCGCCTGTGCTCGGCCGAAGCCGAGGCCCAGGCGCTGGCCGAGTCCATCGAGCTGGCCCTGGCGCGCACTTGGACCGACAAGCCCCTGCGGGCCGCCTACTTCATCTGGCGCAAGCCCTACATGGTGGCCGGCGGCGGCACCTTCATCAACGACATGATGCGCGTGGCCGGTTTCGAGAACGTGTTCGCGCGACTGCCCCGCTACCCGGCGGTCGATGCCGAGCAGATCGCGCAGGCCCAGCCCGATGTGCTGCTGCTCTCTTCGGAGCCCTATCCCTTTGGCGCCAAGCACATTGCCGAGTTCGGGCGGATGCTGCCCGGGCGGCCTTGCCTGCTGGTCGATGGGGCAGTTTTTTCGTGGTATGGCAGTCGGCTGCTGCACGCGCCCGCCCACTTCGACGCCCTCTGGAGCCAGCTCATGCCAAGTCGCTTCTGATCGCAAAATATCCGAAACATAAGTTTCCTACAAAAGCGGGCTGCTTTCCCAATCCCGAAGGGATGGAATGCCAATAGCCCCGGATGAAATCCGGGGGAGAGAACCGCCTCGAACCAGAACCCCGCAGGGGTTCAATGTGAAAACCAAGACGTTTCAAGTCAATCTAAGTAAGACTTTGAAATTAGATTGTGTTAAATCTGAAATCAATGTTCGATTTTTTTCCACGAAAAACACGAAGAACACGAAATTTTTT
>JAIFMG010000228.1 GCA_020048645.1 Bacteroidota bacterium
CGTCCTGGTTCTGTGGGGCCATGTCGTCCATCGCTCGTCGGGTGTTGGTCTTCTGGGCGCGAATTTACGAGATCGCCGGGAAACGGGCGCGCCTTCTTGCCGATGTCGAATCCCGAAAAGCGAAGATTCCAAACCTTGGGGGTTTGGAATCTGTTTGATCGGGCGCCAGCTTCGCATGGGCTGAATGGCTATCTTAGCGATTGCAAGAACTCCACTAAGCCACAAATCATCATCCCATGAAGACCTACGACGACTACTTGAAAAGGGTCCACTTCGACCATTGGACCAGCAACCCTTCGGACGAGATCCATTGGGACTGCCGGATCTTCCGCACGGACGAAGGCGGCTACGTCGCCCGGCTGATGGTCATGGACAGCTACGACGGCTGGCTCATGGTCTGGAAGCCCTGGCAGAGCTCGCCGGCCTTCGCTACCGTCGAGCAGGCCGAGGAGTACGCCCGGCGCGAGTGGGCCTACCCGAGCCTCTGACGGCGCTCGGGCGGTCCTTCGGCTTGTCAGCGGACGAACTTCCTGGCCACGATCAGCTCCTTGGTTCCCTTGGACCAGTCGTAGAAGCCTTCGCCCGACTTCACGCCAAGGTTCCCGGCGTTGACCATGTTGACCAACAGGGGGCTGGGGGCGTACTTGTCGTTGCCCAGGCCGTCGTTGAGGACCCGGAGGATGGACAGGCAGACGTCCAGCCCGATGAAGTCCGCCAGTTGGAGCGGTCCCATCGGGTGGGCCATGCCGAGCTTCATGACCGTGTCGATTTCCTGGACTCCGGCCACGCCCTCGTTGAGGGTGATGATGGCCTCGTTGATCATGGGCATGAGGATGCGGTTGGCCGCGAAGCCGGGGAAGTCGTTGACCTCCACGGGCGTCTTGCCCAGGGCCCTCGAAAGCTCGAAGACGGCCTGGGTGGTCTGGTCGCTGGTCTTGTACCCGCGGATGACCTCGACCAGCCGCATGACGGGGACGGGGTTCATGAAGTGCATCCCGATGACCTGCTCGGGCCGCGAGGTGGCGGCGGCGATGCGGGTGATGGAAATCGAGGAGGTGTTGGTGGCCAGGATGGCGCCCCGCGGGGAAAGCTGGTCCATCTGGGCGAAGATCTTGAGCTTCAGCTCGGTGTTCTCGGTGGCGGCTTCGACCACCAGCTCGGCCTGCGCCAGGGCCTGGGCCATGTCTTGCGTGGGGACCAGGCGGGCCAGGGTCTGCTCCTTGAGCTCGGGGGAGATCTTCTGCCCGCTGACCATCCGGTCGAGGTTCTTGGCGATGGTGGCCATGGCCTTTTCGAGGGCCTGCTGGCTGAGGTCGGCCAGGTGGACCTGGAATCCGTTCTGGGCGAAGACGTGGGCGATTCCGTTGCCCATCGTCCCGGCGCCGATTACGGTTACGTGCTGCATTTCGGGTTGGATGTTTTGGAGGTTGGTTGTTGGATGTCGTGGCCGCGAAGATAGCCGTTTCGGCGGAAAGGGCCGTGCCGGGCAGCTTTGTCAGTGCATGATCTTGAAGACCATCTCCCGAAGGAGGTCGGCCGTGGTGGCGCTGGTGTTGCCCAGGCCCTTGGACTTGAGGTCGTACTCGCGCAGGATGGAGATGACCTCCACGGCCTTGGCCTTGGGGTAGTTGCGGGCGGCCACGCGGTACTCCTTGACGAAGAACGGGCTGACGCGCAGGGCGGAGGCCACGGCCTTGTCCTCGCGGTTGTTGGGCAGGTAATGGAAGACCAGCACCTTCGAGAAGAAGCCGAAGAGCGTCGCGATGGTCAGCGGCAGCGGATGCTCGCGCTCGTTGTCGCCGAAGTACTTCGCGATGCGGTTGGCCTTGAGCAGGTCGTGGTTGGCCAGGGCGCTGTTCAGCTCGAAGGTGTTGAAATCCTTGCTGATGCCGATGTTGCGCTCGATCAGCTCCGGGCTGATGAGCGTCTGGCCCGGAGGCATGGTGATGGCCAGCTTGTCCAGCTCGTTCGCGATCTTGGCCAGGTCGTTGCCCAGGAACTCCGTGAGCATCACCATCGACTTCATGTCCGCCTGGAGGCCCTTTTCCGCGAGGTAGCCCTCGATCCACTTGGGCACCTGGTTCTCGTAGAGCTTCTTCGACTCGAACAGGATGCCGCTTTTCTGGAGCAGCTTGTAGAGCCGCGTGCGCTTGTCGAGGCTCTTGTACTTGTAGCAGACCACCAGCACGGTCGAGGCCAGCGGCTTCTCGACGTAGAAGGACAGCTTGTCGATGTCGCGCAGGTCCTGGGCCTCCTTGACGATGACGACCTGGTGGCTGGCCATCATGGGGAAGCGCTTGCACGTGGTGACGATGACGTCCGTGGCCAGGTCCTTGCCATACACCACCGTCTGGTTGAAGCTCTGGTCGGCGGGGCTGAGCACGTTCTGGGCCACGTGGTCGGCTATCTTGTCGATGTAGTAGGGCTCTTCGCCCATGAGGAAGTAGATCGGCTGGTAGATTTTCTTGTCCAGTTCGGCGATGATTTGCGCGTAGGTCATGGCGGCAGTGGGGCTGTTTCGGGGGCTTCGCCCGCGAAGGTAGGAAAAGGCGGCTTTCGGCCCAAGCCCGCTCACCGCGAGGGCAATTTCCCACAAAACTTGGCATGATTTCGCAAAAATGACGAAATTGTCAAAAAAATCGCCTGCCCGCTGGATGGTCATGGCGATCAAAAGCCCAGGACAAGCCATGGAAAAAGATCCCCGCGACGGCCGAACGGCTCGTGAAACGAAGATGCTGCGGCTCTGCGCCGAAGCCATCCTCAGCTCGAAGGAGGAAAGCCAGATGCTGCGGAACTTCTGCCAAGCCATCGTGGACCAGATGGGCTACCCGCTGGTGTGGCTGGGCATCCCCGAGCCGGACTCGAGCGTGAGCGTGGCCGCCTCCGCCGGCATGGCCATTCCCTACGCCCTTTCGGCGGCCATCCGTTGGGACGACTCGCCCTTGGGCCAGGGCCCCACCGGCCGATGCGCCCGCACCGGACTGCCCCAGAGCGTCCCCGACCTCGCGCGGAGCCCCGCCCACGAGCCCTGGCGCGAGGGGCTGGCCGAGGCCGGGCTCCGTTCCTCGGCCGCCCTGCCCGTCGCGCTCGACGGCAAGGTCATGGCCGTGCTCAACCTCTACTCCGACCAGTTGGGCGAATTTCCCGAGCCCGACCTGGACATCTTCTCCGTGGCGGCCTCCCACCTGGCCCTCGGCCTGGACCGGCTGCGGCGCGACAGCGCCCTCGAGCGGCAGAAGAGCCAGTTGGACTTCAAGAGCCAGCAGCTCGAAAAGGCCTACGACCTGCTCATGTCCATCACCGAGAACCTCCCCTTGCCCCTGGCCGTCCTCACCCGCGAGCTCGAGTGGGTCCACGAGAACCAGACCTTCGCCCAGCAGTTCCACTTCCCCCGGGGCGTCTTCGTCGGTGGGCAGCGCTTCTGGGCCCAGGCCTTCCCCGAGTCGCGCTACCGCTCGGCCGTGCTCCGCGAACTGCGCGCCGCCATGCTGCGGGACGAGCCGCCGCTCGACGCGACCTGGTACCTGCTCAACGGCAAAGGCGAGCGAAGGAAATGCCGGTTCCAGTTCATCCGGCTCGATTCCGCCAACTTCATGCTCTGCGTCCGCGACATCCACCAGCAGGACCTGGCCCGCAAGGAGCTCCTGCGCGCCCAGGCCCGGCTGCGCGCCAGCGAGCAGCGCCTCCGCCTCTCGGTGCAGGCCGCCGGGCAAGGCATCTTCGACCTCGACTTCAAGACCGGGACGACCATCGTCAGCGGGCAGTATGCCGCCCAGCTCGGCTATCCCAGCGACACCTTCGTCGAGAGCGAGGAAAACTGGTCCGCCCGGATCCACCCCGACGACAAGACCCAGACCACGGCCGCCTTCGAAAGCTGCCAAAGCGGGCAGACCCCCAACTTCAAGGCCGAGTTCCGCATGAGGCACGCCCACGGCCACTGGGTATGGCTCCTGGCACTGGGCCGAGTCGTGGAGCACGCCCCCGACGGAAGCCCGGCGCGCATGGTGGGGATCCACACCGACATCACCTACCAGAAGGAGATGGAGCTGCGCAACCTCCAGAACCAGACCGCCCTGGCCCGAAAGGAAGAGCGACTACGCCTTTCCCTCAAGGCCGCGCGGCAAGGGCTCTACGACCTCGACCTGGCCACCGGGGCCGCCATCTTCAACGACGAGTACGCCCTCATGCTCGGCCACCAGCCCGAGGATTTCCGCGAAAGCAACGCCCTCTGGCTCGAGCGCATGCACCCCGACGACCGCGAGGCCGTCGGCCAGGCCTTCCTGGACTACGTGGCCGGAAAGACCACCGAGTACATCGTCGAGTTCCGCCAGAAGAAGGCCGACGGCCAATGGGTCTGGATACTCTCGATGGGCAAGATCGTCAGCCACGCCGCCGACGGTACCCCCCTGCGCATGCTCGGCACCCATACCGACATCACCCAGCGCAAGGCCATCGAGCAGGAGCTCCTCCAGGCCAAGCTCCGCGCCGAGGAGAGCGACCGCCTCAAGACCGAGTTCATCAACAACATGTCGCACGAGGTCCGCACCCCCCTCAACGGAATCCTCGGATTCGCCCAGATCCTCGAAAAGCCCGACATGCCCCCCGAAAAGAGGCGCCGGTTCAGCCGGATCATCCAGAACAGCGGCCAGCAGCTCCTGCGCGTCATGGAGGACATCCTCGAAATCTCCAAGCTCGGGACCCAGAAGGTGCGCGCCAACCTGGCCGACATCAACCTCAACGAGCTGCTCTGGGAGCTCTTCGCCATCTTCGAGGCCAGGGCCAAGGAAAAAGGACTTGCCCTCTACCTCAGCCTTCCTCTGCCCGACGAGCGGTCCGTCTGCCGATGCGATGCCTTCAAGCTCAACAAGATCATCGGAAACCTGCTCGAGAACGCGCTGAAGTTCACCTTCGAAGGCCATGTCGAGCTCGGCTACCTGCACAAGGACGAGCAGGTCGAAATCTACGTCAACGACACCGGCGAGGGGATCGCCCCCGAGCTGAGGGACCGCGTCTTCGAACGATTCGCGCAAGGCGAGAAGACGCTCGCCAGGAGACTCGGCGGCCTTGGCCTTGGGCTGGCCATCGCCCGAGAGAACGCGCAGATCCTGCAAGGAAAGCTCTGGGTCACGGACAACCCGCCCAAGGGAAGCAGCTTCCGCCTTCTGCTCCCCACGCAAAACCCCGGTTTCGGTTCCCAGGAGACGATGCAAGACCTCGACGCGAAGCCCCCGCTAGGATTTCGCCCCAAGCTGCTCATCGCCGAGGACGAGGAGCTCAACTTCCTGCTGCTCAAAGTCCTCATCCAGGAGGAAATGGCCCTCGAATGCCAGATCCTGCACGCCAAGGACGGGCAGGAGGCCGTCGAGCTTTGCCTGGAGCATCCCGACATCGCCCTGCTGCTCATCGACCTGAAGATGCCCGTCCTCAACGGACTCGAAGCGACCGCCACCATCCGGGGCATCCGCCCGAAGCTGCCCATCATCATGCAGACCGCCTACTCGCGCCCCGAGGAAAGGATCCTGGCCCTGAACGCAGGCTGCGACGACTTCCTGACCAAGCCCATCGGCCGGAACAAGCTCCAGGCCGTGATCTTCCACTACCTCGGCATCCGCCAATAACCCCATGACCCTTCAGGGGCTTGGCCCAACCCTTCAGGAGGTCCAGACCCTCGAAGGGGGCGGACGGGCCGGCGAAAGCCCTGGAGCTAGACTTTTTTTTGCAACGGCGTTGCAAAAAAGAAGGCCGAAGGCTTGGTTATCCCAGCAATTCGTTGCAAATTTGCCGAGCCAAAAGGCGGCGGCGGCTTAGCCCACCCTGCCCGGAAAAGGCGACCAACCGGAGCCGGAAGGCGACATAGCCAGGGAAAAACGAAACATGGAAATCTTCGATATCAGAAGTGGAAGCGAGCACCAGGCCGGAGGCCTGGGCGAGCACTTGGCGCACGTATTGTCCGGCGGATTCGGCATCGTGGCCTTCGTCTTCATGATGATGGCCCTGATACAACTGCTGACGGCCCGCGTCACGGACCGCCATCTGCCGCCGTGGCTGGGCGGCCCGTGGGCGCAGGTGGTTTTCGGCTCGCTGCTGGGCGCGCTCCCCGGCTGCTTCGGCTCATTCCTGGCCGTGTCGCTCTACGCCAAGGGCATGCTGAACTTGCCGGCGGTCGTGGCCATGATGGTCAGCACCTCGGGCGACGAGGCCTTCGTCATGCTCTCGATGCTTCCCGGCAAGGCCCTGCTGCTCATGGGCCTGCTGCTGCTGGTCTCCATCGCCTTCGGCTGGGTGCTGCTGGCCCTGGGCGCCCACCGCTGGGAGATGCCCATCTCGGCCGAGCACTTGCAGGAAGGCAACGACTCCAATCCTTCCCAGCCCGCCTCGGCAGGGCGCTGGCAGAAGCCGGCCATCCTGCTGGCGGTTTTGGCCTCGGGCCTCTACGCAGGCCTGGGAGGCATCGGCCACGACCACGGCCAGGGCCACGGCGGCATCGAGCGCTGGATATTCGTGGGAGCCGCCGTGGTGCTGGCGGCCGTGGTCTGGTCCAGCCCGAGCGAGCTGGTCTATCGCAAGGTCTGGCGCAAGGTCGTCCTGCGCAGCCTTCCTTCGGTCGTGCTCTGGACCCTGGGCGCCCTTGCCGTGACGGAGCTGCTGGCGCACTACGTGGACGTCGATGCCTGGGTCGGCAAGAACATCTGGCTGGTGCTGGTCCTGGCCAGCCTGGTGGGCCTGATCCCCACCTCGGGGCCGCACCTGGTCTTCTTCACGCTCTACCTTTCCGGGGCCTTGCCCTTCAGCGTGCTGCTGGCCAACTCGGCCGTGCAGGACGGCCACGGCTCCATCCCGCTGCTGGCCTTCTCGCGCAAGGCCTTCGTCTGGATGAAGCTCATCAGCCTGGCCATCGGCCTGCTCATCGGCGCCGTGGCCCTGGCGATGGGCTACTAAGGCCCGTTTGCCTTCTGGGGAGGCTTCCCCATCGGGCCAGTTCCCGACAGAATCGGGCCGCTCCGCCCATCCCGAAGCGATTGAATGTGGATAGCCCCGGATGAAATCCGGGGAGCAGCGAACCGCAGCGAACCAGAACCCCGTAGGGGTTCAACGCGAAAGCCAAGGCGTTTCAAGTCAATCCATCAATTTGGTTAGCAGCTTTGTATAATACCAAGTTGCTTTCAAGGGTAACAAATACAAATCGTCAGCATCCTGCGAAATTTGGAAGATTCCGGGCGAATCCCGAAGGGATGGAATTGTTGTAGCCAGTCCCGCTCGGGTTGGAGGGGAACCCCGAAGGGGTGGCATTGTCTGGCCCATCCTCCCGATGAGGATAATGTCACCCCTTCGGGGTTCTCTTCTTTGGCCTGGCCCCGCTTTCTACAATCATTACACCCCTTCGGGGTTGGGCGAGGCTTCAAGGCAAACAAATCAACGCAATGTCAATATCGGAAAAATCACGCTGTCTGTTTTTGGCTATGGAACCGAACAGATATGCTTTTTCTATGCTTATTCCTTGTGTATAGCATTCTAAAACAAAGTTTGTTGCCTGTTTCATTTCAATTTTATTAGCAAGAATTTTTATCTACCTTGTTGAAGTTAAATGTTCTTCACAAACATCTTTTATTAAAATAGTATTACAAAAGATAAACTATCGTTGATTTCTATTGTTGCTGAATCATTATTCATCACTTCAGTTCCCTGGTCTGTGATGTAATGAATCCCGCTAGAAAAAGTTTGATGATATACAGACAGGTAGCTCTTTCCTATTCCCGTAAAATATAAATCGTCCTGATTTTTAGTTACACAGTATGTAAGTTTTGTATTTACATAATGTAGCTTTTGCAGACTTGGGGGGCCAGTTTCAAATTTCTCCCACGCGTATCCTCCATTGGTCGTAGTCAAAACATAACTTCCATTGCTTCCGGAAAAAAAGAGATGAAGAATTGAATCATTAATGAGCATGGAATCCTGTATTCCAATCCCGCCAAAGTCAGCACAATCTTCTTTTAACAATGAATCTTTGTAATAAAGTTCATATCCAGACGAATGACTACCCATGCACATCGAAATATTCTCGTAATGAACATATTCGGTTTTCCATGGTAGCTCATAAGGATCAGAAATCTTGTCATCAATCGTATTATTCTCTTTCTCGCATGACAAAAGCAGCGATAGAATTGATAAAATCATCAATGATTTCTTCATTTTTTTAAAGTTTACAATGAATCATGTTTTATTGTTAGCATTTCCCGGCCTTGCAGGTAACGTCATTGCTTAATCCCTACCCGAAAGCGCAATTGTGCGAACTGGAAAGATTTGCACACCCCCCAAAGCCGAATCGGCAGCTTGTCGAAGTCGGGGAAGCACCGAATCCGTGATTTTGAAGGGTAGCCTGTTCATCGGGTGCTTGTTTTTGATGAAATCCAAAGCTACAAACAATTTCTTCAAAAAGCAAGTGCGGGGCGTTTTTCCTCACACTCGGGCGGAATGTGGCCGGGTGCGGATTGGGCCTGCCCATCGGCGCCGTGGCCTTTTCGACGGGCTTCCGTCGCCGGTTTGCCTCTGGCGGAGGCTTCACCATCAGGCCAGGGCCGGGATTGGCTAGTGGCTTGAAATCAGCGGCCAATATTGTGCAATTCATTGCGAGTACCTCACAGGGGTGTCAGAAATCCTACACTTGTCCTAAGAAATTTGAATCCAATTCGTTGCAATACAGGCGGTTGACAATTTTCCAACAAGCCCTAATGATTTGTTTTTCATAGGCTTACTTGTGGGGTAGGATTTACGCTTTCATCTTCTTCGCTCTCTTGTTTTGTTTATCCATTTCCGCTTGCAAAGGCGAAACGTATTGGCTGTACAAATCGAACAAAAACTCAATGCGTGTACGTTCGTTCGCAAAGGGTTGCGAACGGTAGCACAAATCTACCGCTTTGTCCAGTTCTTTGTGTGCCTTTACCAAATCGGGAGGCATGGCCAATGGGTCGTACAAATCGGCTAAACTGCTGTCGGGATATTTTGATCGGGTATCCAATACTGCCTGCGCGGCTTTTTCCACCCTCTCTTTTTGTTTGTCGCTTGCTTCTTTGGGGAAGGGGTAGTTGTTGTAAACAATTTGAATTGAATAATTATAATCACTTTTTAATCTACCACAAGTATATTTCATCCATGTCATGTGTAAATCCGATGTTAAGACACCAAACAGAAATAAATTTGCACTACCAACAAAAGCGCATCTATCTGTTACGATAGTATTTCTATCTACGTAACCAATTGGTATATAATACCTATTTTCAGATGAAACTCTTGGTATTAGTAAATAGTCTGTCTTTGGTTGTCTTATCTCACCAAATAAATATGGTACTGAAGCTAGTTTTTTCGTTGCATCACGCGAACTTTTTTCTCTTACTTCTTTTACAAGTAGAATACGCTTTTGTATTTCTTTTAACTCTCGAATTTCATTTGGTTTAATATCTTGTAGCCAAAGACAATACCTTCTCTTTGAATTAATAAATTCTACTGAACCTAATAATGGTTTAATGAACTTCTGAGCATTTGGTTCTTTTTCTAAGAAATCATTAATTTCTGTTTCTTCTATTATCAAATGCCCACCATCATTAGCCATATTTCCAAATTGCATCTCAGGAACGTTTGAAATTGGTTTTGTTCTTTTTAAAACAACTATATCTTTACTATCAATTAAATAAGGATTAATATTGTTAACTTTTATTTCGTGCGCTTCTGCTTTAATATCTTCATAATCAAACAATAACTTGTTGGTTGTATCGAAATTTGCAAAACCAATTACCACAACATGAACGGCTGCATTTCCTTTGGCTTCGTTGTCCCATCGGAAAGTGCGGTGTGCAAAATGAATTTTTACTTTGTACCGATTGAACATTTCGTTCCATAAAATACCCACTTGTTCGCCTTGCGAAATGGAATTGGTTGAAACAAATGCCGCTTTTATTTTTGTCTCCTGGATGTATTTTGCAGCTTTTAAGTACCAACAAGCCACGTAATCTAACACATTTGCGCTTTTTATTCCGGTTGTAACTTTTTCTAAATCCTCTTTTTGTTGTTTTGTCTGAAGTTGTTTGCCAATAAACGGAGGGTTGCCCAAAATATAGTTGTAGTCGATATTTTCCGGTTTTTCTTCAGGATATGCTTGGTCTATTACTTTAAAATGCTCCGTAAGCACTCTTACTTTGCCGTATCTGATTTCTGGTTCTTTAACGGTTTGTTGAATGATTTCGGCTTCGTTGGCGTAAATGGTAATTGTTTTTTCTTCGTTGAGCAAGCTTGCCCATTCGATTTGGAGTGAATTGGCGTTTATGATTTTAGCTGATTTTGTAAGCGGTATCCGAGCAATGTACTTGCCGACCAAATTGCTGGCTTTTATATTCATTTGATGGTCCACCAGCCATAAGGCAACTTCTGCAATACGTGCTGCCCACTCGTCAATTTCTATTCCGTAAAACTGCGAAACCGAGACTTTAAAATACTGTTCTATGTTCTCAAAGGTCATCTGATACAGCAGTCTGTCCAATTTGAGCATTTGATAGACTACTTTTAATTCAATTTCTCTTAATTCACGATAAGCAATAATCAGGAAATTGCCCGAACCACATGCGGGATCTAAAAAACGAATTTTTGATATTTTGTCGTGAAATCCGTTTAATGCAGGTCTGTTATTCTGAATTTTCTCAAATTCTGCCCAAAGTTCATCTAAAAACAAAGGTTTAATGAGTTTAAGTATGTTTTTTTCGCTGGTGTAATGCGCTCCCAAATTCCGTCGGGCGGTTTTGTCCATAATGCTTTGGAACAACGAACCGAAAATGGCGGGCGAAATCAATCCCCAATCCAGTCCGCAACTTTCAAGCAAGATAGTTCGCATTTCACTATCGAAAGAAGCTATGCTTATGTTTTCTTCAAAAAGTTTTCCGTTTACATATGGGAATTGAGTATAAATTTCATCAAGATTTTTTAATCTTTTTTCTTGTGGTTTATTTAGCACCTGAAACAATTGTGCTAATTTGTTCGCAAGGTCTGAGCCGTCTTCGGCGGTGTGATTTTCGACGAAATCCCAAAATATATCTTTCTCAAATATTTCGGTATCATCAGCAAACAGCATAAAAAGCAAGCGAACCAGATAGACTTCCAATTCGTGCCCGTCGTATCCGTTTTCTTTGAGCAAATCGTGAAGTTTGCCCATTTTTTCTGCTGCCTTTATGTTTATCGGGTCTTCGTCGCGGATGGTAACTTTCTGATAACCTGCGATAAAGCCAAACAATTTAACGTTCTGGTGCAATTCGGACAGCAAAAACTCATGTTGTTGGTTTTCGTCCAGATCATACAATCGGAAACGCTCAAAGTCGGAAACCAAAATATACTTGGGCAACTCAGCCTCTTTCAATCCCGGAAAGTATTCTATTGCCTGCTGGTAAGCTTTGTCAAGATCCCGTCCTTTTGATTTGTGCTCAACAATCAGATTGCCTTTCCAAAACAAGTCGATAAATCCTTGTTTGTTGCCTAACTTTTTGACAGGTTCTTCAAAGCTGGCGATCCGGCGACGACCAATGCCAAAGACATCAAAAAAACCGTCCCAAAACGATTTGGCTTCGGCGTGTTCTTTGGTTTCAGCTTCCCATTCTTTCGAGAATTTTATCGCCCTCGATTTTATTTCGTTCCAACTTAATGGCATATTGTTGATTTTTGTTGTCTATTGTCTTTGTACGGGAAACGCATGGGCGGAGTTGGCTGTACGCGTGGGTACCTCGATGGCAATGCTACGTTTTTTGAATAGTTTTTGTTCTAGGAACTTTTTTGAGGATTGGGAAGACCAATGGCCCGAATCGGTTGGATGCTCGCGGACAAGGCATTGAAATTCAACATACTTCTGGCTTCTGTTTGCCCTAAGATACTGTTTCCACAGAAGAGCCCAAAATTATTGTGAAGAACCGTTATTGATGAGCCTGCCAAAAGTGAACGAACCAATGGTTGAAGTTTTCAAATCGTTTGCGCACTTTGAAATCTCCGTTCGAAAGCAAAACGACTTCATTGGTATCGGTGTCGAATACGGCCAATTGTGCGGCGTTTTTTTGAAATACGATGTATCGTTTATCAAGTCCTTGCTGGTGACAAAATTCATTGGTTGACAGCAAATCATCCATCAGGTCGTCATTACTTTCCAATGGGTACAAAAATGTTTCGACTTCGAACAATTCCCCTCCACCAAACTCTTCCCAAAAGTCAACCAATTCTTTGGGAAAATTGTAATCAAGTCTTGACAATCCGCTTCTGAGCCTTTCGCGTTCAATTTTTCCGTAAGGAAAAATGACATGCGGATTATCTGTTAATGCGTTTTTTATGGTTTGTGCCATCATAGTTCTTTTTCTAATGAACGTTCAACCAAGCCAATAAATCTTCCAGTTTGTGTTTCGATTGGCACTGTCCTGAAAAGTTTATAAATCAAATTTATTAAGATTGATTGGTTTTGACTTTATCCAGATACAATGTCGCTCAGATCGACAGGATGACGAACTCGACGCGGCGGTTCTGGGCGTTCTCGCGGTTGTTGCGGGGGGTGGGCACGGCGGGAAAGCGGTCGGCGTAGCCCACGGCGATGACGCGGTCGGGGGCGACGCCTTGTCCGATGAGGTAGCGCTTGATGGCGTTGGCCCGCTTTTGCGAGAGGCCGGGGTCGGTGTGGCCCACCTGCGAGTGGCCGGCTATCTCGACTTTCAGGCTGGGGTATTGCCCCATGACGGCCAGTATGCGTTGCAGCTCGGGGAAGGACGCGTCGAGGATGATGTCGCGGCCTTCGGAGAAATAGACGTTGTTGAGCGGCAGGCGGGCGTTGGGCACGAGCGGGGTCAGGCGCAGGTCGCGGTCGAGCTGGCCGAAGGCGTCGAGGTCGCGCAGGTCGAGGTTCTCGGAGGCGCCGATGTAGCCTTCAGCGCTGGCGTGGAAGGAGTAGTTGTGCCCAGCGGTCAGCACGAGCGAGTACTCGCCGGTCTGCGGATGGACGGTCGCGGCCAGGCTGAGCGAGTCGTCGAGGGCGATGTACTCGATGGCGGCGGCGCGCACGGGCTGCCCGGTCATTTGGTCGAGCACGGTTCCGCTGACGATGACCAGCGGGTCGGGGCCCATGACCTGGCGGAGGTCCACCCGGAAGATGTCCATCATGCCGACGGTCTGCTCGCGCGAGCCGACGTAGGCGCGCTGTCCGTCGCCGGTGATGGTGAAGTAGGCTTCCCAGTCGGGGGTGTTGACCTCGGGGCCGAGGTTCTCGGGCACGGTCCAGTTGGTCCAACTGTTGCCGACGCGGCGGGTGGCCAGGATGTCCTGGCTGCCGAATCCTCCGTGGCCGTTGCTCGAAAAGTAGAGCGTGCGGCTGTCGGCGGCCAGGAAGGGCGTGGTCTCGTAGCCGCGGGTGTTGACCACGGGGCCGAGGTTCTGGGGCTGGGACCACTTGCCATCGGGGCGGAGCTGGGTGACGTAGAGGTCGGTGGTGCCGTGGAAGTCGGGGCCGATGCGCTTGTAGCTGGAAAAGATGATGGCCTTGCCGTCCATGCTCATGGTGCCCGACTGGGTCTCTTCGTCGAAGGGATAGCCCTCGATGTCGAGGGGGATGGGCCGTCCCCAGGCGTCGCCTTCGCGGTGGACCAGGGAAAAGCCGCCCGCCAGGCCGCCGTCGGGGGTGTAGGTTCCGGTAACGAGCAGGGTGTTGCCGTCGGCGGTGACGGCGCAGGGGATGTTCCAGCCGCGGTTGTTGACGCTGTTGCCCAGGCGCCGGGCGTCGGTCCAGCGCCCATCGGGGAGGATCTGGGCCGCGAAGATGTCCCTGTCGGTGTTCTGCCAGTCTTGGGCGACGCTTCGGGCGAAGAAGAGCGTCTTGCCGTCGGCGGAGATGAGCGGGGCCATTTCGCTGAGCCAGGTGTTGACGGCCGTGCCGAGGTTGACCAGGCGCGGGGCTCCGGCCGCGGGCGGCTCGGGTGGGGCGGGCGGGGGGGGCGCTTCGTTGGCGCGGGGCTCCTCGGCCACGGTCGGCTCGGGCTGCTGGGGCGGGTCTGCTGGCCTGGGGCCGTCGTCGAGGGGCTTGAGCTCGCGGGGGAGGGCCACCCGGAAGATGTCCATGCCTCCGAGGCTGTGGGCCGTCGAGCCCACGTAGGCGTAGGCCCCGGCGAAGCTGACGTTGATGTAGGATTCCCATTGCGGGGTGTTGACCAGCGGCCCCAGGTTCGCGGGTTCGGTCCACTGCTCCCAGCCGTCGCCCTCGCGGCGGCTGATGAAGATGTCGTTGCCCCCGAGGCCGCCCCGGCCGTCGGTCGAAAAGTAGAGCGTGCGGCCGTCGGCGGCCAGGAAAGGCGAGGTCTCGTATCCGGGGCTGTTGATGCGCGGCCCGAGGTTGGCGGGGCTAGACCAGCTCCCGTCTTCGAGCCGTTGGCTGGCGAAGAGGTCGAATCCGCCGAAGTTCTGCCCGCCGTAGCGCATGTTGCTGGAAAAGAGCAGGGTGGAGCCGTCAGCGCTTAGGCAGGCGGTCTGGGTGTCGTAGGCCAGGGGCAGGTCGGGGATCTCGAGGGGCACGGGGGTCGTCCACTCGCCGTTGACGAGTGTCGAGAGGGAAAATCCGCCCTTGAGGGTTCCGTCGGGCATGTAGCGGCCCGCGAGGAGCATGGTCATGCCGTCGGCCGTGAAGCCGCAGACGGCGTTCCATCCGTCGTTGTTGAGGGTTCCGGGCATTTCCTGCGAAGGGCCCCAGAGGCCGTTGGCACCGAGCCGGCTTCGGCGGATGTCGCGGTCGATGTTGTTGGGGTCGTCGGGGACGCTGCGCGAGAAGTAGAGGGTCTTGCCGTCGGGGCTGAGCACGGGGCTGATCTCGCCCAGCCGCGAGTTGACGTTGGGGCCGAGGTTTTGCAGCCGGTTCTGGGCGTTGGTGGCGGCGGAGGCGGCCAGCAGCAGAAGGAGGGCCAGCGCGATCCTGAACTGGCGAAAGGGTAGGGAAGAGGGCATCGTGGGCGTGTGGAATTGGGGCTCGCCAGGCTCAAAGTTCTGGGGCTCCGCCCAGGCGTTGTATCTGCTCGGACAAGATGCGGACATCCTTTTTGTATTTCTTTTCGAGGTGCTTGAGCTCCAGGGCCAGGCGCTCGGCCTCCTCTGCGGCTATCCGAAGCTTCTCGGCGTTGCTGGCCAGCTTGGCGTTCTGCTTTTCGATTTCTCGCTGCTTGTTCTCCATTTCGGACTGCGTCGCCTCCATGGCCTCGATGTTCTGCCGCATCTCCTCCTCCTGGGCTGCCAGGCGCTCGTTCTGCTCTTTCATGAGCTTCTCCTGCTCCTTCGATTTGGCCAAGGCCTTGCGCAGGACGCTCTCGTTCATCTTCATCTTGTGGTTGGCGGCCTCGATTTCGGACTGCTTTCGCATCATCTCGGTCTCCTTATGGCGGAGGTTTTGGGCCATGTCGAGGGCCTCCTTCTCGATGCGCTTCTGCTCGTTGATGTCGTTGGCCAGGAAGAGCACCTTGACGATCTCGCCGTGGATGTCCATGATGGGGGTGTAGGACATGAGCAGCCAGAGGTCTTTCCCGTCCTTGGTCTTGCGGCATTGCAGGCCCTCGTGCTGCATGCCCTGGAGGACGTTGCGCCAGAGGCGCTCAAGCTCCTCGAGCTCGGCTTCGGGGGTGAAGAGGCGGATGTTCTTGCCTTGGAGTTCGCGGTGGGTGTAGCCCAGGCTGCGGACCATCAGGTCGTTGGCCACGATCAGGCTTCCGTCGGTCTGGTACTCGGCGCGCAGGGTGGTGTGGTCGATACCGAAGAGGATGCCCTCCATCTCGGCCTGTCGCCGGGCCGATTCCTCCTGGGTGGCTTGGAGCTCCTCCATGTTCTGCCGCATCTCCTCCTCCTGGGCGGCCTTTTCTTCGGCCTGCACGCGGGTGCGCTCCAGCAGCTTCGAGGTGCGCTCGTTGACCTTGAGCGAGGCCAGGGTCGCGGCGATGTTCTCGGCTATCTTGTTGACAAAGTCGATGATGTGCGGCTCGAAGCTCTCGAGGCTGGCCAGTTCAATGACCCCGAAGACCTGCTCCTCCAGCTTCAGGGGAACCATCAGCAGGGCCCTGGGCCACGATTTGCCGAGGCCGGAGGTCACCTTCATGTAGCTCTTGGGGATGTCCGTCAGGTAAATGGTCTCCTTTTCGAGCGCGCAGGTGCCCACCAGGGTCTGGCCCATCTCCACGCGCTTGGTCAGGAATTTCTGCCGGTCGTAGGCATACGAGGCCACCAGTTCCAAGAACGGCGGATCTTCGTCCTCGTTGAGCACGAAGACTCCTCCCTGCGTGGCCTTCACGTAATGCACCAGCTCGCCGATGAGCAGCTTGGCCAGGTCTTTCCAGGCCATGTTGCGGCGGAGCATCTCCGCGAAAAGGGTCTGCCCGTGGGTGCTCCATTTGGCCTGCTCGTCGCGGGCCTGGCGCAGCAGGGCCTCGCGCTGGGCGGTCTCGAGGTTCTGGACCATCTCGTTGATGGACAGGGCCAGCAGGTCGTGCTCGCCCTTGACCTCGATGCGGCGGCCAAAGTCGTTCTCGGAAATGGCCTTGCCCATCTGGGATACCTCCTCGAGCGAGCGGGCCACCTCGCCAAACGACTGGGCCACTTCGGTGAACTCGGCGTCCGTCCGTGCGTTGTCCTGCCGGACGCGGAGGTCGCCCATGGCCAGCCTGCGCGCCGTCTCGGCCAGTTGCGAGAGGGGTTCCACCGAGCGGCGGATGGAGTAGGCCGCCACCGAGTAGCCCAGCACGAGCAGCAGGATGCCCACCATCAACGCGTTCAGGGCGAAGCGGTTGGCCTTCGCGTAGATGAAGCTGTAGGGCAGGCTGACCCTGGCTTGCCAAGGAGTCTCCGTGTTGCCGATCGTAATGGGGCCGTAGGCCTCCAGCTTGTCCTCAAGCCATACCACACCCGATTTGCCGCCTTGTATCTGGGTGGCAATCGACTGCTTTTCGGGATAGAGGCTCGACAAGTCCTTGCCCAGCAGGCCCGGCTGGTCGCTCACACCGCAGATGATGCCGCCGTTCGAGAGGATCGCTATCTTTCCATCGGGACCGAAGCTGCTGCCCTGATCCACCATGAGCTGCAACTGCGCGAGCGCCAACTGCACCCCAATGGCCCCGTAGGCCCGGCTCTGCGAGGCGATCGGGTGCGACAGCGTCGTCATCAGCACGTTCTTGCCCGCGACGTCGTAGCTGTACGGCTCCGAGACCACGTCGCCCATCCGCTTGAGCGACAGCCAGTACCATTTGCCAGCCTCGGTGTCGTAGTTGGCCAGCGGCTCCATGACGATCCCGCCGGAGCCATCCTTGTAGAAATAGGGAATGAAGCGCCCGGTCTGGTCGTGCATGTTGTCGGCGTGGACGTGCTCGAGGTCGAGCCCGTCGAAGGCGTTGACCTCCCAGGCCATCGAGATGCCGAAGAAGTTGTCGTGCGAGCGCAGCACGTTGTAGATGTGCCCCACGGCCTCCTCGCGGGTCATCTGGGCCTCGAAGCGCGGGTTCTGCACCACGGAGAAGCTCTGGGCCAGCGCCCGCGTGACGCCAAGGGCCAGGTTCATCTGCGCCTGCACCCGGTTGCCGATGTTGCTCGCCTCCAGCAGCAGTTGCTCCTGGTACTGCGTGGCGGCCGTCCGGCGCGCGCTGATCACCGCGAAAGCCACGATTCCCAGCACGCCCAAGGCCATCGCCAGACCCGAAAGCACCGAGATGCGAGCACGCATCGAATTGAATTTCAGCTTGTTGATCTTCATGGGCATACCTTTCAATAACTGTCCGCCGTCCGTCTTCCGATCGCCCTGCGCGGGCTTGCTCGCGGCCAGTGCCACCAAATGTAAGGATTTTGCCCCAATCCCTCAAGCCTTGGAGCCATTTGGGCTTGCGGCCCTCAGCCCAGCCGCAGCGAGAGGTTCAGTTGGTTCAGGAAGTCGGCCTCCTGGCGGCTGATCTTGTCGCCGAAAAGGTCCAGGAACCCCTCGTTCGAGGCCATGGCCACCTCGAAGGCCGTGTCGTACAGGAACCGCTTGAACTCCGCGGCGTAGGTCGGCGTCTTCTGCTCCACCAGGCTGGCCATCTGCTCAACGGTCTGGAAGAACGAGCCATGCACCAGGTCCTCCCAGCCGCGCGAGAGCGCCCGCTGGTTGTCCTCGTCGGTCAGCGGATGGACGCTCACCAGCTCCACCAGCGGGTTTTTCTGGTCGGAGGCGCTCGTCTCCAGTAGCTTGCGCGAAAGCGCCTTCAGCTCCTTCATGCTGCCCAGGGGGCCGCTTTTGTCGCTGCTCATCACGCCGGCGCTGACATAAACGGGCGAGCTGCCCAGCAGCTCCCATTCTTGTGGGGTGAAAATCTTGCGGATGTCCATTTCTTTGGGGGATGATGTTCGTTTCTTTGGGGGATTGCCGCCCGGGCGTTCAACGCGGGAGGGCCAGGTGCTTCATGTCGGCCGCCAACCGGTCGCTGCCTTTGGCGTGGAAAGGGTCGTAGGGGCAGTGGCGGCAACCGCTCCCGCAACATTTGCCCCTCTGGGCCAGGTATTTGGCCGTGAAGACCATGTTGCCAGAGGCGTCCAGGTAATAATCCACCTTAGGAACCAGTTTGAAGCTCATGACTTTGGAAAATGCTTGCGCGTTGAGACGGATTCCCCGCGAAAAAACGAAAATTTGGCGGACGCGGACCTCCCGTCCTGTTCTTTTTCTCAAGTCCCCGCCCGCGGCGTGGCGCCTGGGTCCGCTCCTGCTCGGCTTTTTTCTTCTTTTTTGGGCGATGATGCTCCCGCCGCCCCTCCTCGCGCAGGGACGGATTCCCGCCTTCTGGCCCGACAGCCTATGGCAGGGAACGTCCGCGCCGGCCGACAGCCTGGACCTCGGCGCCGCGGTGGGGCAGGAGCTCGCTCAACTGCGGCTCGCGGGCTACCCGCTGGCCCGCGTCGAGGCCCTGGGCGACAGCCTGCCGCAGGAGCTCGTGCCCGGGCCTTTCCTGCCCTGGCGGCAGGTCGTCTGGCCGCAGGGCGACTTCCCACAAGGCCCCGACCCGACCCGCTGCGAGGCCGCCGAAATCTGGCCGCGCGCCATGGCCCACGCCGACCTGCTCCTGCGCCACTGGGCCGACCGCGGGCATCCCTTCGCCAAGATCGCCTGGGACCAGAGCCGGCCCGAGCAGGGCGTCCTCGTGGCACGGCTCGAGCTGGGCCCTGCCATCCATTACGACAGCCTGGTGGTCAAGGGCGAGGCCAGCCTTTCGGAGCGCTACCTGCGCCGCCTGCTGGCCCTGCGCCAAGGCAAGCCCTTCTCCCTCAAAGACCTAGAGATGGTCTCGAAGCGGGTGGCACAGTTGGGGCATACCCAGCAGATCCGGCCCTACGAGCTGGAGTTCGGCCCCGACGACGTGGACATCTTCCTCTACCTGCGCCCGGGGCGAGGCAACCGCTTCGCGGGCACCCTGGGCATCCTGCCCCGCGACCAGGCCCGCTCCAGCGCGCTGCTCACGGGCGAGCTGGACCTTTCGCTGGCCAACTTCCTGGGCGCGGGCGAGGCCCTGGCCCTGCGATGGCAACGCATGGCAAGCGCCTCGCAACGCCTCGAGTTCGACGCCGACTGGCCCTTCGCCTTCGGCTCGCCCCTGGGGATGGCCGCCCGGCTCGGCTTCGAGCGGCAGGACAGCACCTTCTCTTCGACGGCCTCAGCCACCTGGCCCTGACGGCCACCGCGCGCCGCGTCCTGGCCCTGGGGCAGGGAGCCAGCTCCGAGGCCTTGGGCCAGACCAGCGGCAGCCTCGTGGGCGCCGCCCTGCGCCTGCGCGGCCTCGACGACCCTTTCGCGCCCCGCCGCGGCCTCGACCTGGCCCTTTCGGCGGCCTTCGGCCAGAAGCAGGACGACCTCGGAGCTATGGCCCAGCAGGACTACGCCCTCGACCTGGCCTGGGCCTGGCCCCTGGGCGGAATCTGGGGCGCGTTCGTCCAGTACCAGGCCAAGAGCCAGCAGGCCGAGCGCCTCTATTTCAACGAGTTGTACCGAATCGGAGGCCTGCGCTCGCTGCGCGGCTTCGACGAGCGGGCCTTGTTCGTCTCGTCGTACTTGCTCGGGCGCCACGAGCTTCGGCTGCACTGGGAGAGCCGCTCCTTCTTCAGCGCCTTCGCCGACTGGGCCTGGGCCGAGCGCCGCACGATCCTCGGCCGCGAGGCCTTCCTGGCCCTGGGCCTGGGCCTGGGCATGAGCTTCGAGACGCCCGGCGGCGAGTTCAGCCTGAACCTGGCCCTGGGCAAGCTCGGTGACGCTCCCTTCAGCGTCTCGGCCGCCAAGATCCACCTGGGCTACCGTGTCATTTTCTGATGGGCGAGCGGCTCACCAGCGGAACGGCTCCGTGCAAGGGTTGCATTCGAAGCCGAGCTCCACGCCCAGGCAGTTTGCCATGCCGCCTCGGGCTTTGATGTGGACGTAAGCCAGGTCCACGGCCTCCTCTATCCTTCGCCCGTCAGCGGTCTTGCCCACGACGACGACCTCGTAGTATTCGTCATAGACTTGGTCTCCCATGGACGGGTGGCGGAAGAAAACGTCCTCGATGCTGACTTTGACTCTTTCATCGTCGAGCGAGCAGCAGGCGCAGAAAAGCATGAGCTCGCGCTCAGCTTTCAGGAATTGGACGGCTTTTTCGGCTTGGCTCCGGGTCAGCCAGGCCAGTTGGTCGGCCTTGGCCAGCGGGGCGGCCAAGACGAGGATGAGGGCCAGCAGGATTTTTTTCATGTTTTGTTGTTCTGGGTGATGGTGAAAAGAGAAATTTGGATGGGATGCAAACTTACACGATCTCGAAGCGGAAGTCGCGGTTTCCCCTGAAGCAGACGGCGACGCCCCTCCATTGGGCGTAGGGCCCAGTTTTGTAGGCGCGGATCTGCTCGACGGCCTCGCGGAGCCTTGCCAGGAGGGCCGGGTCACCGGCTCCCTTGGGGACCTGCTTGATCTCGAAGAGGTCGGCGATGGCCCTGGGGGGCGCGGCGTGGGGGAAGGTCCGGACCATGAGGTCGGCCCGGCCGTCGGGGAGGTTGAACTCGGGCAGGACCTGGTAGATGTCCTTCTGGGTGTTGGCG
>JAIFMG010000184.1 GCA_020048645.1 Bacteroidota bacterium
AAAGTTTCGCCCAATAAAATAACAATCTCATTCCGAAAAAATCATACGGTGCAACTTGTATTTCAATATCATACCATTTTCCATTTTCGTCTGTTGCTTTAATATCAAGATATGTAATTTTTCCGTTAAGGTAATCAGCCGGATTGTATGGATTTTTAAGTTCTAATGTTACAACTTGCTCATCTTTTGGCAATATTGAATTAACCAACGATTTTAAAAGTTGATTATTTTTCTCAGTTCCAAATAGTTTTTTAAAAACTAAATCTATTTTCGGGTTTACAATACTCATAATTTTAATTTTACGTTTTTACAAAATAAATCATTTTTTATATTCGAAAATCAAGTTTGTAAAATATTTTCTCATTCATTTATCTTTCAATATTTTCATGCAAAAGTGCCTAACGTAATTACTTCCACCATCCCCAATTCCTACCCAAAAGCACAATGGCGCAAGTACGAATTTTATGCACAGCTCCAGAAGCCCTACAATCCGTCAAAATTCGAAACGACAGGTTTTGGAAGTTCGGCTGTCGGTTTTGGCCCTGGACATCTGCGGCTTTGAAGGGTAGCTTGTTCATCGGGGGTTTGAAATTGCTGATAACCGAAAGATACAAACTGTACTTTGAAAAAACAAGCGCTTTGGCGTTTTTTTCTTATTGGGAACCGCTTTTCCTTGCCGGTTGGGCTGCCGATCACTGCCGCGGACCGGCCTGCGTGCCCGCGGAAAAGGCCAGCCGAGGGCGCAGCCGCGACTTGTAGAGGTCCTTGCGGTGGGCGATCTCCTGGCGCAGCGCGCGGCGTTCGTCCTCGGGCAGTTCGGCCAGGCGCCTGCACTCGGGCGAGCAGCAGCCGCCGTGCTGGCTGGCGCACTCGGGGCACTGGATGAACAGCAGGTGGCAGGCCTCGTTGCGGCAGTTGGTGTGCAGGTCGCTGGGCTTGCCGCACTGGTGGCAGTGGCTGACGACCTCGTCGGTTATCCGCTCGCCGAGGCGCTCGTCGAAGACGAAGTTCTTGCCCACGAAGCGGGATTCCCAGCCGTGCGCCTTGACCCGCTGCGCGTACTCGATGATGCCGCCGTGCAGTTGGTTGACGTCCTGGAAGCCGTGGTGCTTGAGGTAGGCGCTGGCCTTCTCGCAGCGGATGCCGCCGGTGCAGTAGAGCAGCACCTTCTGCTCCTTGTTGTCGCGGAGCAGGTCCACGACCAGCTCGATCTCGTCGCGGAAGGTGTCGGCGTCGGGGCAGATGGCGTTCTGGAAGTGCCCGACCTCGCTCTCGTAGTGGTTGCGCATGTCCACCACGATGGTGCCCGGCTGGGCCACCTGCTCGTGGAACTCCTCGGCGCTCAGGTGCCGGCCCACGTTGGTAACGTCGAAGGTCCCGTCGTCGAGGCCGTCGGCCACGATCTTGGGGCGCACCTTGAGGGTGAGCTTGTAGAAGGACTTGCCGTCGTCCTCGATGGCCCATTTGATGGGCATCTGGCGGAGCTCGGGGAAGCGTTCCAGCTCGTCGAGCAGGCGCTGGGCGTTGTGCTCGGGCACGCTCATCTGGGCGTTGATGCCTTCGCGGGCCACGTAAACCCGCCCGAAGCAGCCCAGGGCGTCCCAACTGGCGTAGAGCGCGTCGCGGAAGGCCTGGGGATCTTCGAGGATGACGTATCGGTAGAACGAAAGCGTGCGGCGGCGGAAGTTCTCCTGCATGAGCCTTTGCTTGAGCAGGCGCTTGTCCACGCGGTTGTGCAAGGGTTTCTCGGCCATGGTGGGCGGGTCGTTATTGGGTGTGTCCGTTCGGGCGGCGAATTTAGGGCATTTGGGCCGGAATCTCAAAAGCGCGGGCCTGTCGATCAGGTCTGCAGCCGCTCGATGGCCCCGGCGATCTCGAGGGCGGTGTGCTGGCTTTCGCCCTCGAAGAGGACCCGGCGGCCGAAGCTCTGGCTCAGGCGGACGCGCAGGCGCGAGCCCATGCTCTCCTCTATCTTGCCCTCCATGGCGCCGCGGATGGGCGAGACCAGCGCGGAGGCCTTGTCGGGCGTGGCCAGGATGTCGAGGCGCTCGTGGCGGTTGGCCAGCACCAGCTCGACTTTCTGGCTGCTGATGTCGGCCTTGAGCAGGCGGCTGCCGTTGTAGGTGGTGAAGCGGTGCAGGCGCCCGTCGTGCCAGAGCCCGCCGATGAAGCCGACGAACGAGCTGCCCATCCAGGGGATGTTGGCCACCGAGCACTTGATGGAGCTGCCCGTCGAGCCCTCGAAGTGGTTGGTCTGCATCCAGACGTAGGCCGAGGGGAATGAGCGCCCCCAGTCCTTCTCGATGTAGCCGCGCCCGCCGCCGAAATCGACCGTGCGGCCGTCGTGCTCCAGGCTGCCTTCGATGCGGTGGTCCATGCTGACGATGCCGTGGTAGCACTCCATCCGCGGCACGAAGGCGAAGGGCCCCATGATGCCCGGCGAGTGGGCCGGCTTGGGCCAGGGCACGTTGCCCGAAAAGCGCAGCTCGCCGCGCAGGCCCGGCAGGTCCAGCCGCAGGCCCTCCTCGCTGAAGCGGCTGCCGCCCACCTCCACCTCGAACCGCTCGGCGCTGGGCCGGAACTCCTCGGCGCCGAAGCGGTGGTAGAGGGCCGTGCGCCGGACGCCGTCGAGCACCTGCACGAAGGCGTGGCCGCGGCCCTGCGCGTCGTAGGCGATGCCGGGGATGACGGCCAGCGCCACCTCGGCCCGGGCGTCGAGCAGCTTGAAGTACCAGCCCTCGAAGTAGTCGCGGGTCTTGCCCCAGCCCTGGAAGCGCTCGGGGTTGAAAAAGCAGCGGATCTTGTCCAGCGGTGTGTTCATCGTGCGGTCGTTTTGCCCCAAAGGTAGCCCATTGGTGGCACAAATGGGCCATGCCCTACTGACAATTCGTCAGCGAACCGAGCCCGAAAGCCGACAGCGCGGGCCAAAAAGGGCTCCGGGCCGTGCCAAATTTGCGCCTTCCGCCCCTTCGGCCTCGCTGGCACAAGTCTTGAAAAGGCCATGCTGTCCGCAATCCAGCATCAACCCAACAACACAACATAAAAAGTTTCATATAACCATGGGAAAAATCATTGGCATCGACTTGGGAACGACGAACTCCTGCGTTTCCGTCATGGAAGGCAGTGAACCTGTCGTGATTCCGAACAGCGAAGGCAAGCGCACAACCCCCTCGGTGGTGGCATTCGTGGAAAACGGCGAACGCAAGATTGGCGACCCGGCCAAGCGCCAGGCCATCACCAACCCCGAGAAGACCGTCTTCTCCATCAAGCGCTTCATGGGCGAAAGCTTCGACAAGGCCGCCCGCGAGGTAAGCCGGGTGCCCTACAAAGTGGTCCGCGGCGACAACAACACGCCCCGCGTCAAGATCGGCGACCGCAACTACTCGCCCCAGGAAATCTCGGCCATGATCCTCCAGAAGATGAAGAAGACCGCCGAAGACTACCTCGGACAAGAAGTAACCGAGGCCGTCATCACTGTGCCCGCCTACTTCGACGACGCCCAGCGCCACGCCACCAAGGAAGCCGGAGAAATCGCCGGCCTCAACGTCAAGCGCATCATCAACGAGCCCACCGCCGCCGCACTGGCCTACGGCCTCGACAAGCGCGGAAGGGACATCACCGTGGCCGTCTTCGACCTCGGCGGAGGAACCTTCGACATCTCCATCCTCGAGCTCGGCGACGGCGTCTTCGAGGTCAAGTCCACCAACGGCGACACCCACCTCGGCGGCGACGACTTCGACCAGGTCATCATCGACTGGCTCGCCCAGGAGTTCCTCAGCGCCGAAGGCATCGACCTCCGCCGCGACCCCATGGCCCTCCAGCGCCTCAAGGAAGCCGCAGAAAAAGCCAAGATCGAGCTTTCCAGCTCCACTTCCACCGAGATCAACCTGCCTTACATCATGCCCGTCAACGGCATTCCCAAGCACTTGGTCAAGACCCTCAGCCGCGCCAAGTTCGAGCAGCTCGCCGACAAGCTCATCCAGGCCACCATCGCCCCCTGCCGCGAGGCCCTCAAGGACGCCAGCCTTTCCAACAAGGACATCGACGAGGTCATCCTGGTCGGAGGCTCCACCCGCATCCCCGCCATCCAGAAAGTCGTCGAGGACTTCTTCGGCAAAGCGCCCTCCAAAGGCGTCAACCCTGACGAAGTGGTCGCCGTTGGGGCCGCCATCCAAGGCGGGGTCCTCACGGGCGAGGTCAAGGACGTGCTCCTGCTCGACGTCATCCCCCTCTCGCTCGGCATCGAGACCATGGGCGGCGTCATGACCAAGCTCATCGAGTCCAACACCACCATCCCCACCAAGAAGACCGAGACCTTCACCACGGCCGCCGACAACCAGCCTTCCGTCGAAATCCACGTCCTCCAGGGCGAGCGCCCCATGGCCCGCGACAACAAGACCATCGGACGCTTCCACCTCGACGGCATCCCTCCCGCGCCCCGCAGCGTGCCCCAGATCGAGGTCATTTTCGACATCGACGCCAACGGCATCCTCCAGGTGACCGCCAAGGACAAGGCCACCAACAAGGAGCAGAGCATCCGCATCGAGGCCTCTTCCGGCCTCACCGACGACGAAATCAAGCGCATGAAGGCCGAGGCCGAAGCCAACGCCGAAAAGGACCGCCAGGCCCGCGAGAAGGTGGACAAGCTCAACGCCGCCGACAGCCTCATCTTCCAGACCGAGAAGCAGCTCAAGGAGTTCGGCGACAAGATCCCCGCTGACAAGAAAGGCCCCATCGAGCAAGCCCTCAAGGACCTCAAGGCCGCCCACCAGGCCCAGGAAATGGACGCCATCGACAAGGCAACCGCCGAGCTGAACACCCGCTTCCAGGCCGCCTCGCAGCAGATGTACGACCAGGGCAACCAAGGCGGATCTGCCCAGCCCGGCCCCGGCGCCCAGCCCAACCCCGGCGACGCATCTGGCAAGAAGAGCGGCGACGAAGTTACCGACGTGGACTTCGAGGAGGTCAAGTAAGGCCGCCCCGCGCCATGTGAACAAAAGGCCCGCCCCGGAAACGGAGCGGGCCTTTCTTTTGCCAAGGGAAATGCAGCTTCAGCGCAAGTTGCGTTCGTTGGTGATGGATGGATTGGGTGCGTCTTGGTTTTCGCATTAAACCGCTGAGGGGTTCTGGTTCGCGGCGGTTCTCTGCTCCCCGGATTTCATCGGGGCTATTCATGTTCAATCCCTTCGGGATTGGCGGAACGGCTCGCTTTTGTCGGACGCATGTACTTGGAATCTTCCACCCATGAACGCAACTTGGCAAAAGAACTTTTTTGGGTAAAACCTTAGTAGGAAAACAATTGGCGAAGCCAAAATAACCTTATTGCCTTTTGAATTGAAAATTTGCCACTTCGTTCTGAATATCGGTTATGGTGTATTGAATAACCGGAATTTTATTTTTTTTGCATTCTTCGATAAACGAAAAGCGGTCGAGTTCGGCAATTTCGCATGCTGCACTTGCCGAAACCTGCCCGTTGTAAAACATCATCATGGCGGTGTATAGTTTTATTTGCTTGCTTACATCAAACTGCGAATAAGATGTAAAGTATATATCGGGCACGATGACAGTTACTTGCATGGGACTAATTTTTAGTTTTATCAAATTTACAAATTTTTCCCTTCTCTACAAGCCTAAATTTTCACATTGCGTTTCAATTTGCCGGATTCAAGCCAAGTAGCTTTCAAACGTACAGGATCGCCTGGCAAATCAGTTCGGTTCCAATCGGTCGAACCACGTAGGGATTGAATTTGAATAGCCCCGGATGAAATTCGGGGAAAGGCGAACCAGGACCCCGCGGGGCTTCCTTCCTCCCTACGGAGGCAAACCCTGGCCTGCGGATCCACCTTATGCAAGCCACTTTCCTGTCCAATGGATGGGGAGTACTTCAATCCTTGAGTCCAGTCTAAAAACTATTTCCATGGAGCAAAGTTGATTTAACAAAGTATCAAGTACAAAATCATCGTTTTTTTTATAAAACATAT
>JAIFMG010000052.1 GCA_020048645.1 Bacteroidota bacterium
CTTTTGGGCGTCATCCAATGTTGGTGTGTTCACTCGTCCCATAGTGCCGCAAAGATAATATTATAAATTAAATCCAATCGCTTACTTATTACCTTATTTTGACCCATGAATTTGTAAAGTGATAATCTAAAATTAGCTTGCATTAAATTTGAAATCACAGTTCAAATGAAAATGTGCTTATTCTTCATCACATAGAATCAAAACGCATAGGCAAACAGGGTTAAAACCCATAGGGGCATAGAAAAAAACTATGTCCCTATGGGTTTTCATTGCTGTGCCTATGTGCTTATAGGCGCCAAAAGGATAATCAAAAGCAATTTCATACGATTGTTTGCCCCACCGAATGCAACATGGTGTCAGCAGGCAGGGCGGCGCAGCAGCAGCCAGCCGGCCAGGGCCAGCAGGGCCGTGACGGCGGTGGCCAGCAGGTTGGCCAGCAAGCCGGCGGGCACGGAGGCCGAGAGGCTGATGCCGACCAGGTGGAAGCCCGCGGCCCAGCCCGTCTCGAAGCTGCCCAGGTTGCCCACGGCGCTCACCGGGAGCAGGAAGGTGAGGTTCGATATCGTGACGGCGAAGAGCATCGCCCCGAACGAGAGGCCGAACGACAGGGCCACGAGCAGGAAGTGGTAATAGAGGTAGGTGGCCAGCCAGTTGAGCAGGCTGGCGGCCAGCAGGCGCGGCAGGAAACCCGACGGCCGGCCGGCCTTGTAGCGGGCCAGCTTGCCGAGCACCTCCAGCGACTTGGCCTTGGCCCCGGCCAAGCGCTCGGGGAAGAGCCGCCCGGCCAGCCGCCCGGCCAACGCGGCCCAGCGGTCGAGGCGCCACCACAGCAGGGCCAGGCCGACTGCCCCGGCCAGCGCCGCAAGGCCCCAGAGCGGCGACAGAGGCGCCCCTGCGGGCAGGTAGGCGAAGCCCGCGGCCCAGAACAGCAGCAGCGCGAACAGGTCCAGCAGGCGGAAAAACAGCAAGGCCGCGACGCCCTTCTCAACGGGCACGCCCAGGTGCTGGCGCAAAAGCAGCGGAAGAGTGACCTCGCCCGACCGGGCCGGCAGGACGCGGTTGAGGAAGTAGTGCGTGGTGGAGATGCCGAAGAGCACCCGCGGCGAGCCCAGGCCCAGGATCAGGCGGAGGCGCCAGACCCGGAAGAGGTAGCCCAGGGCCAGCGAAAGCACGGCCAGCCCAGCGAACACCGGGTCGGCGCCCCGGAGCTGGGCCGCGAAGGCCCGCCAGTCCACCCAGCGCCACAGCGCGTAGGCCAGGGCCAGCGGCAGGAGCGCCGAGAGCAGGGCTCGCCAGGCCGGGCGCCGGCTGGCGCTCAAGGCCGGCAGAGGGCTATCGTCCATGGGAAGGAGCCGGTGAGCCGCTCCAGCTCGAAGTGGCGCGCCAGCAGGCGGCCGAAATGGCGGCGGCTCCAGTGCTGGAGGTGCCCGGGCGTGTTGCCCAGCTCGGCCAGATACTTCAGCCGGGCCACGTTCAGCACCCGCCAGACGGGCTCGCTGGGCACCGAGAACAGGAAGCGGCCCGCGTCGAGGCGGCAGAGCTGCGCCAGGGCGCGGTGCGGCTGCTCAAGGTGCTCCATCACCTCCGAGACGATGACGTAGTCGAAGCGCTGCCCGAGGTAGGGCGAGAGGTCGTAGGCGCTCCCCGTCGCGAAGCTGCCTCCGGGACAGTTGGCCCCCGCCAGCCCGACCAGCCGCTCCTCAAGGTCGAAGCCCTGGTAGCTGGCCACCGCGCGCCGGGCGAAGACCTCGGCCGCCAGCAGCCCCTCGCCGCAGCCCACCTCCAGCACGCGGAGCGGCCCGCCCGAGTCGTCCACCAGGCCGATGAACTTGTCCAGGAAGTTGTCCATCAGGCGCTTGTAAATCGGGTTGCGGGTGTTGTACTTGTCGAAGGTGTTGCCGGTTACGATGGCTTGTTCCATTTTTCGTCCCTTTGGTGGATGAGAAGTTTTTCGATGAGCTTGCGGTTGTTGGCGATCAGGTCGGCCAGGATGCCGAAGACGATGACCAGGAAGCCGAGGTTGAGCGAGACGGCCGAGAAGACCAGCGACTGGATGTGCCCCAGCCCCCCGTCCACGAAATAGAAATAGATGAAGCGGATGAAGCCCACCAGGCCGGGGAGCATGAGCAGGATGCCGATGGCGGAGAAGACCCGCAGCGGCCGGTAGGTCGAGTAGATGCGCAGCAGGGTGGCGAGCTGGTTGGCGATGAAGTGGGGGACGCTCCGGAACAGCCGCGAGGGGCGGGTCTGTCCGTTGGTGCGGATGGGCACCGAGAGCACCTTGAGCCGCTTGTCGCCCAACTGGATGAGGTTCTCGACCGTGTAGGAGAAATCCGAGAGGATGTTGAGCCGGATGGCCGTCTGCCGCGAGAAGGCGCGGAAACCGCTGACGGCGTCGCGCACCTGGGTGCCCGAGAGCCGCCGGATGGCCGAGCTTCCCCACTTCTGGAGGAACTTCTTGCCCCGGGTGAAGTGCTCGATGCCGTCGGTCTGGCGGTCGCCGACCACGGCGTCGGCCCGGCCGTCAAGGATGGGCCGCACGAGCGGCTCGATGTCCTGGCCCCGGTACTGGTTGTCGGCGTCGGTGTTGACGATGATGTCGGCGCCCTCGGCCAGGCAGCGCTCCAGCCCGGCCTCGAAGGCCCTGGCCAGCCCGCGGTTGGCCTTGAAGCGCACGATGTGGTGGACGCCCAGGGCCTCGGCCACGGCGGCCGTGCGGTCGGTGCTGCCGTCGTCCACCACCAGCACCTCTATCTTGTCGATGCCCTCGATGCGCTTGGGCAGGTCGATGAAGGTGGCGGGCAGGCTCTGCTCCTCGTTGAAGCAAGGTATCTGGATGATCAGTTTCATGGGGAGGCCGTTGGTGGGCCGCGAAAGTAGCCGCTTGCGGGCGAAAGGCCAAAACAATCCGCTCCCAGGGGCGCGGAAATCGCGGTGGCACCCGGCCCAACAGGCCCCGCGCCCCGAAAGCCAACCCACCAAGTTTGGGAAATCATGCCGAGATCATTCAAAATTTTAATATTTTGAGCCCCTACCAAAACCACAAGCCATATGGAAATCCAAAAGTCACAACAAAACACCTTGGGCGCGACATTCATGGAATGCGGCTACCTGGACCAGGAAAAGATCGTGGAGCCCCACTGGATCGGCTTCGTCACCGAGAAGGAGCCGGCCAAGGAGGCCTGCCTGGCCATCATGGACTGCGTCCGCGACAACCAGGCCAGCGGGCTGCTCAACGACAACACCCGCCAGCGCGGCCCCTGGCCCGAACTGGACGGGTGGCTAGAGGGCCACTGGCTGCCCGGGCTCGAGGCCGCCGGGCTCAAGCGCTTCGCCCACGTGCATTCCGAGAACATCTTCACCAGCATCTCGGCCCAGAAAGCCCTGAAGGCCAGCTTCAACGACATGGCCATCCACCACTTCAAGAGCCGCGGGGAGGCCCTGGCCTGGCTGCTGGAGCGCTGACAAGGCCCGCGCGACGCGCTTCCCGAGCGTGGTCGCCTCGCCCCCTCCATGCCAGCATGTTGAGGCAGGCGTCCACGCTTTGGCGGTTTTTCATCGGGAAAAAAAATGGACGGCCCGCTTTCGGGCAAGTTCCGAAAGGTCTAAAACATACACCTCGAAAAATTTAAACCCCTGTTTATCAGAAGGATACGTTTTAAAATTCGTAAAGTTGAGATTTATTCCTCAAAACTCGATTATTTTATGGAGAAATACACAAAGCCTGCCCCAAAAATGGCTATCTTTGGACCCTAAATCCAATTCCAACAAAAAAGCAAGAAAATGGGACGTAAGAAGAAACAAAGCCTGCCCGACGAACCCCACGTCAACCTCCGCGACGCCCTGCTGGTAGAGCCCGACACCGACATGATGGAGGAGCCGCTACACCCGCTCAACGACCCCTTCGACCCCTCGGAGATCTCCATCGAGGCCAAGCCCCTGCCCATCGAGACCCTGCTGCGCCGGCTCGACCAGGGCAGCATCAACCTCAGCCCCGACTTCCAGCGCAACGAGGTCTGGACCATCGAGAAGCGCTCGCGCCTGATCGAGTCCATCATGCTCAAGATACCCCTGCCCATGTTCTACGTCTCGGCCAACGCCATGAGCGAGATGCAAGTGGTGGACGGCCTCCAGCGCATGAGCACCATCCGCGACTTCGTCCTGGGCGAGGAGTACCTGGCCGGCGACAGGAAGGCCCTCGGCAAAGGATTCAAGCTCAAGAAGCTGGAGTTCTGGGTCGAGTATGAGGGCAAGCAGTTCGCCGACCTGCCCGTCTTCCTGCGCAACCGCATCCTCGAGACCCAGATCCACGTCACGGTCATCAACCCCACCACCCCCGAAGTCGTGCGCCGAAACGTCTTCAAGCGCATCAACACCGGAGGCATGGCCCTGAGCGGGCAAGAGATCCGCAACGCCCTCTACAACGGCCCCTCCACCCAGCTCATCCGCAGGCTCGCCGCCACCGAGGCCTTCCAGCAGGCCGCCATCGGCGTCAAGACCCAGCGCATGGAAGACCACGAGATGATCCTCCGCTTCATGGCCTTCCTCGCGAGGCCCTACGAGTCCTACAACATGGCCCGCAGCCTCGACACCTTCCTGAGCGACACCCTGGTCATCTTCAACGGCCATCCCGCCTACGAGACCCACGAGTTCAAGCGCGCCGCCGAGGCCCAGACCATCAAGCCCGAGGACATACAGAAGGACAAGGTCGAGAACGCCGAAGGCATCTTCATGGCCGGCGTCAGCCGCGCCGCCCAGCTCTTCGGCGAGCACTGCTTCCGCAAGAGCTACCCCGGACGCCGCCGCAGCCCCCTCAACAAGTCCCTCTTCGAGATGTGGACCCTCGGCCTCGGGCAGCTCTCCGAACACCAGTTCCAAGGCATCCTCGACCGCCAGGCCGCCTTCATGGACGACTACAAGGCCCTGGTGGACAGCGACGAGTTCCAGTTCGAGATCACCCGCGACAGCATGAAGCGCAAGGTCGTCTCCATCCGCTTCGGAAAGATCGACGCCCTGATCGCAAAGTACTCATACTGAGCACCCCCTCGGCCCTGGCCGGACAAAAGAGGAGCCGCCCCACGCGCTGTGGGGCGGCTCCTCTTTTTTTTGGGGCCTGACCTTCATTTCCAGGCCCGGTCGGCGTTCAGGCGCTCCTTCTTCGCGAAAGCCTCCGCCAGGTCGATGCCGAAGTGGTTGGCCAGGTGCAGCAGGTAGCTCAGCACGTCGGCCATTTCCTTCTCCAGCTCGTCGGGCGGCACGTCCCGGCCGCTTTGCAGGTAGATGCCCTCGCGGTTGCGGATGGCCTTGGCCAGCTCGCCCACCTCCTCCGAAAGCAGCAGGAACAGCTCGCTGGCCGGGTTGCCCACCCAGCCCCGCATCCGGCACATCTGGTCCGAGTAGCGCTGGAGCAGCCGCAGCCCGTCGAGCGGAGGCAGGGGCAGGGCCTGGCTGAGGTGCGTGGGCTGGAGCTCGAACAGCGTCTGCCCGGCCCGGAGCTCCTGCCCCGCCGTGGCCGCGAACCCGACCAGAAGGCCGTTGGCCGGCGAATGCACCTCCAGCGCCGAGCCGTCGGGCAGGCGCAGCACGCAGACGAGCTCCTGGTTGGCCGCGTACTGCCCCGCCGGGCGCTTGATCCTTTCGAGGACGGCCCGGTCCATCCGCTCCGTCACTTCGACCTTGGTCGTTGGTTTTTCCATGGTTGAGTTTCTTTGTTTTGCTTGGTGATGATGTGCCAACTTGACAACCCGAGGCCCAATGCGCGAAATTGGGACGCCATTCGACACGGCCCAACGCTCGGGGCTGTTTGGCTTGCTGGCAGAAAAGTCTTGGCGCAGCGTGGGATAAGCAAGCGATCGGATTTGATTTATGAGTCCAGCATCAAAACCATTATTCGCATTTTTCTATTTGCAACCAATTGATAGTCAAAGATAATTTTTGAAAGCGAATTTCAGAAGTGACCTTTTTAGA
>JAIFMG010000208.1 GCA_020048645.1 Bacteroidota bacterium
GTAATATAATTTATGGGATGAGGAACAAGCACATATTCATTTGGACATTAATTTCATACTTAATACAAGCTAATTTTGAATCCTTACTTAACTGGTATTAAAATTCAAATCAATGTTCAAATGAACATGTGCTTATTCTTCATTACATTGAATTAAAACACATAGGCACATAGTTTGAAATCACATAGTTACATAGAAAAAAAACTAAGTGCCTATGTGTTTTCACTACTGTGCCTATGTGTTTAAAGACGCCAAAAGGATAATGAAAATAATTTTAGGAACTTACTTATCCTTCACGGGTTAGTATTACTACTAAGGTTATCCTTGCAGAACGGGTGAAAAGACCTTATTCTTGGGTAAAACCTTAGTAGAAAACCAATTGGCGGAGTCTGAATAACCTTATTACCTTATTTTGCCCCATGAATTTGTAACGTAAAAGGGATGAGAATTAAGTTTTGACGACGATTGGCTTTTTCAGCAAAATCGATTTATCCGCCCAATCCGTATCCACAACCTCCAGCTCGATCGAAATTTCGCCCGACGCTGGCGATTGGTATATCACACCATAGAAAGCAACTTGGCATGAACTGCCTGGCCGAAGGGCGGCTTGGCTGGAGGCACAAAAAAAGGCCGCCCCCGAAGAGGGGCGACCTTTGTGGTATGGAAGGCTGTTGTGCAGGGAATCAGTAGCCCATGCACTCGAGCAGTTCGTCGTTCTCGATGTTCCAGGTGACTTTGGAGTCGAGCCAGATTTCGAACATCACGCATTCGTCGCCGTCCTCGTCGATGAGCTTGATGTCGTAGTAGTCGGCGCCGCCCAGGAAGATGGACGTGGTGCCACCGGAGTAGAGGATGCCGCTGCCCAGGCGGTCGTCGCCCCAAGAAGAGTCGGTGGACGAGCTGACGTAGATGTACTCGATGTCGTAAGAACTGCCGTTCTAGCCGAGCACGAAGGCCAAGAGGGCCGCGAAAGAGAAGAGCGCTTTGAGTTTCATAGGGTGAAGTTTTGTAGGTGAAAAAAAATCGTTTGGTTTGATGACACAAATGTAGGCGATCGAAATCAATTCGAAACCTGCCTAAGGACATGTTAACAAGCCATGTGGAAACGTTGGCATTTCGTAAATAGGGCCTTGGAAGATTGCTCGGGAAGAATTGCATCAACTTATTGAAAACTAGAATATTATGAAAACCTTATACACCCTCGGAGAAATACAGTCTATCGTGGGCGGAAAGCTCTACGGCGAGGCATCGAGCCCCATCGGGCTCTTCTTGCACGACAGCCGCAAGGCCTTCCGCACGCAGGGCGCGCTGTTCGTGGCCCTGGGCTCGGCCAAGAACGACGGGCACCGGTACCTGGCCGGGCTGCGGGACAAAGGCGTGCGCGACTTCCTGGTCAGCCAGGCGGAGGCCGTCCAGGACGATGGGGCCAACTACCTGCTCGTGCCCTCGACCCTCGAGGCCCTCCAGGCGCTGGCGGCGCACCACCGCGCGCGCTTCGGCTTCCCGGTGCTGGGCATCACGGGCAGCAACGGCAAGACGGTCGTCAAGGAGTGGCTGCACCAACTGCTGCACCCCAGCCTGCGGGTGGCGCGCAGCCCCAAGAGCTACAACTCGCAACTGGGCGTGGCCCTGTCGCTGCTCCAGATCGACCCCGACGGCGGCTGGGACCTGGCCCTGATCGAGGCGGGCATCTCGCGGCCGGGCGAGATGGAGCGCCTGGAGCGCATGGTCCGGCCCGACTGGGGCATCTTCACCCTGCTCGGCACGGCCCACCAGGAGAACTTCGAGAGCCTGGAGCAGAAGCGCGCCGAAAAGTGGCGGCTCTTCGCCTCCTGCCCCAGGGTGCTGGCCCCCGAGTCGCTGGCCGGGCCCGAAGGCGTGCTCTGGTGGGGACGCTCGCCCCTGGCGCCTTGGCGGCTGCTCGAAAGCCGCGAGACGCCCCTGGGCACGCTGCTGCGCGCCCGGACGCCCGACGGGCAGGAGCGCGCGCTCGAGATCCCCTTCCGCGGGCAGGCCGCCACCGACAACGCCATGCTCTGCTGGATGTTCTGCCACGCCCTCGGCCTGCCCCACGAGCCGCTCCGCGAGCGGGCCGCGAGGCTCGAAAACGTGCCCATGCGCCTGGAAATCAAGGATGGAGCCAACGGATGCAAGATCATCAACGACGGATACAACTCCGACCTCGAGTCCATCGGCATCGCCCTCGACGAGCTGGCCCGCCATGCCGAACCCCGGGCCAAGTGGCTGGTGCTCTCGGACCTGATGCAGCAGTCGGCCCGCGAGGACGAGCTCTACGCCGCCCTGGCCGCCCGGGTCAACTCGCACGGGCTGGACCGCCTGCTGCTGGTGGGGCCCGCCCTGGCCCGCAACGCCTGGCGCTTCCGCCCCGCGCCCGAGGCCTTCGCCGACACGCCCGCCCTGCTCGAGGCCCTGCCCCGCCTGCGCCCCCGCGAGGCCACGGTGCTGGTCAAAGGCGCCAGGCCCTTCGCCTTCGAGCGACTGGTCCGAGCCCTCGAGCGCAAGAACCACCGCACGGTGCTCGAGATCGACATGGGCGCCCTGCTGCACAACTTCAACACCTTCCGCGCCCTGGTCGGGCCTGGCGTCCGGCTCATGGGCATGGTCAAGGCCTTCTCTTACGGAAGCGGTTCCGTAGAGGTGGCCCGGCTGCTCGAGTACCACCGGGTGGACTACCTCGGCGTGGCCTTCGCCGACGAGGGCGTCGAGCTGCGCCAGGCGGGCATCCGCGCGCCCATCATGGTCATGAGCCCCAGCCCCGACGACTTCGAGACCCTGCTCGAGCACGGGCTGGAACCGGAAATCCACAGCCTCTCCGCCCTCGAGGCCTTCGCCCGTGCGGCCGCCCGCGCGGGCGAAGGCCCGGCCCGCCTGCACCTGAAGCTGGAGACCGGCATGAGACGCCTGGGCATCGACCCCGGGCAGGACGGGCAGGCCGCCGAGCTGCTGCGCCGCTGGCCCCAACTGGAGCTGGCCTCCTGCTTCACGCACCTGGCCGCGACCGACGAGCCGCGGCACGACGCCTTCACCCTCGGGCAGATCGGGCAGTTCGAGGCGCGGGCGGCGGGCTTCCGCGAGGCCCTAGGCCAAGGCTTCCTCCTGCACTGCCTCAACAGCGCCGGGATCGAGCGCTTCCCCCAGGCCCGCTTCGACATGGTGCGCCTGGGCATCGGCCTCTACGGCATCGGCCAGGATCCCGCGCTGGGCCTTCTGCCCATCTCGAAGCTGCGCAGCCGCGTCAGCCAGGTGCGCGAGCTCTTGCCGGGGCAGACCGTCGGCTACGGCAGGGCCGGCAGCAGCGACCGCCCCACGCGGGTGGCCACCATCGCCATCGGCTATGCCGACGGCTACTCGCGGGCCTTCGGCAACGGGGTGGGCAAGGTCTGGATAAAAGGCAGCCTGCACCCGACCATCGGCCGCGTCTGCATGGACATGTGCATGGTGGACGTGGGGCAGCATCCGGTGGAGGAGGGCGACGAAGTGGTCCTCTTCGGCCCCGAACTGCCCGTCAGCGAGGTGGCCGCCCTGGTCGGCACAATCCCCTACGAGGTCATGACCAGCGTGTCGCAACGGGTCAAGAAGGTCTATTTCTTGGAGTGAAGAAATCCGGGCGCGCGCTGCGCCGGGCTCCACCGAAAGACTTGGGGGCGGCCTCCGGCGCAGTCGGCTATGCCCAAAGCAGTTAGGAAGATTTGAACAGGCGGTTAATAAAATCCGGAAACTCGGCAGTGCCCAAGCACGTTTTAAATGTCCCCAATTGTTTAAATTGCGTCGGGCTTGCCTTTTTCAAAAAGCAGGTCAATTTTTTGATTATCAATACAAAAGATACACAAGCATGAACATGGAGACAGTTACGGCCAAGGCGAAGGAAGGGATGCAGACCTACAGCTTTGACCAGGCCTACCAGGCCGCCTTGGCCTACTTCAAGGGCGATGAGCTGGCCGCCCGCGTCTGGGTCAGCAAGTACGCCCTCAAGGACTCTTACGGCTACATCTACGAGCAGGACCCCGACCAGATGCACCGGCGCATCGCCCGCGAGATCGCCCGCATCGAGGCCAAGTACGCCAACCCGATGTCCGTGGAGCAGGTCTATGGGCTGCTCCGGGAGTTCCGCTATGTCGTGCCCCAGGGGAGCCCCATGAGCGGCATCGGGAACCCCTTCCAGATAGCGAGCCTTTCCAACTGCTTCGTCATCGGCCACGACAACCCGGCCGATTCCTACGGCGGCATCATGAAGATCGACCAGGAGCAGGTGCAGCTCATGAAGCGCCGGGGCGGCGTGGGCCACGACCTCTCGCACATCCGCCCCACGGGCAGCCCCGTGTTCAACAGCGCCCTGACCTCAACGGGCATCGTCCCCTTCATGGAGCGCTACTCCAACTCGACCCGCGAGGTCGCCCAGGACGGCCGCCGCGGCGCCCTGATGATGACCATCTCGGTCAAGCACCCCGACGCCGAGCGCTTCATCGACGCCAAGCTCGAGCAGGGCAAGGTAACGGGAGCCAACGTCTCGGTCCGCATCACCGACGAGTTCATGCGCGCGGTGGTCGAGGGCAAGAGCTTCACCCAGCAGTTCCCCATCGACTCCAAGACGCCCGAGTACGTCAAGGAAATCGACGCCCGCAAGCTCTGGGGCAAGATCATCCACAACGCCTGGAAATCCGCCGAGCCGGGCGTGCTCTACTGGGACACCGTCATCCGCGAGTCTGTGGCCGACAGCTATGCCGACCTGGGCTTCCGCACGGTCACGACCAACCCCTGCGGCGAGATCCCGCTCTGCCCCAACGACAGTTGCCGCCTGCTGGCCATCAACCTCTATTCCTACGTCAAGGAGCCCTTCACGGCCCGGGCCCGCTTCGACTTCGACGAGTTCCGCCAGCACGTGGGCATGGCCCTGCGCGTCATGGACGACATCATCGACCTCGAGCTCGAGAAGATCGAGATGATCCTGGCCAAGATCGAGGCCGACCCCGAGGACCCGGACGTCAAGAAGATCGAGCGCGACCTCTGGCTCCGCATCCGCGAGAAGGCCCTCAAAGGCCGCCGCACCGGCGTGGGCATCACGGCCGAGGGCGACATGCTCGCCGCGCTGGGCCTGCGCTACGGCAGCGAGAACGCCATCGACTTCTCGGTCGAGGTCCACAAGGCAACGGCCCTGGCCGCCTACCGCTCGTCGGTGGAGCTCGCCAAGGAGCGCGGCGCCTTCCCCCTCTACGACAGCCGCCGCGAGGAGGCCAACCCCTTCGTGCAGCGCCTGCGCGAGGCCGACCCCGGGCTCTACGCCGACATGGCCCGCCACGGCCGCCGCAACATCGCCCTGCTCACCATCGCCCCCACCGGCACCACCAGCATCATGACCCAGACCACCTCGGGCATCGAGCCGGTGTTCCTGCCCTACTACAAGCGCCGCACGAAGATCAACCCCAGCGACAAGATGGCCAAGGCCGACTTCGTGGACGAGGTGGGCGACTCGTGGCAGGAGTTCAACGTCTTCCACCACCACTTCCTCACCTGGGCCCAGGTCAACGGGCACGACCCCGAGCGCCTCAAGACCCTCGACGACGACAGCATCCAGGCCCTGATCGCCCAGTCGCCCTACCACAAGGCCACCTCCAACGACGTGGACTGGGTCAGCAAGGTCAAGATGCAGGGCGCCGTGCAGCAGTGGGTGGACCACTCCATCAGCGTTACCATCAACCTGCCCAACGACGTTACCGAGGAGCTCGTGGACCAGCTCTACGTTACCGCCTGGGAAAGCGGCTGCAAGGGATGCACCGTCTATCGCGACGGCTCGCGCTCGGGCGTGCTGGTGAGCAACACCAAGGAGAAGAAGAAGGACGAGGACCTCGGCAGGAAGAAGCGCCCCGAGTCGCTCGAGGCCGAGGTCATCCGATTCCAGAACAACAACGAGAAGTGGATCGCCTTCATCGGCCTGCGCCAGGACGGCACGCCCTACGAGATTTTCACGGGCCTCGACGAGTACGAGGTCCTGCCCATCCCCAAGAGCATCAAGCACGGCAAGATCAGCAAGGTCAAGCTCGAGGACGGCAGCAAGCGCTACGACTTCAGCTACACCAACAAGAACGGCTACGAGGTCAGCGTCCAGGGCCTCTCGCACAAGTTCAACCCCGAGTACTGGAACTACGCCAAGCTCATCTCCGGCCTGCTCCGCCACGAGATGCCCATCCCCAAGGTCGTCAACATGATCTCGACCCTGCACCTCAACAGCGAGGCCATCAACACCTGGAAAAACGGCGTCGAAAGGGCCTTGAAGAAATTCATCCCCGACGGCACCAAGGCCAAGGCCAAATGCGCCGCCTGCAATTCCACCAACGTCGTCTATCAGGAAGGATGCCTCATCTGCAAAGACTGCGGCTCCTCGAAGTGCGGCTGAGCCATGCCCTCGCCCCCCAAAAACGACTGCCAGGTCTCGCCGACCTGGCAGTCGTTTTTTCGTGCCGATGGTTCGTGGCCAGAAGAAGGAAAGATTTCCAGAAAAACATCAACCCTGCGCCTCGGGAATCTACAAAATGTCAATGCCCTTTCCGTTTTGCCGAGAAATGTTTTCTTTCAGGCCGATGAAAATGGGCCAGGCAACCGGCTTCTCCAACAAAACCAAAGAAATGACCAGGATGGAATCCATGCGAAATATGGTAATTATTTAGGTATATTTGCGTTAGTATAAAAAAAACAGGTTCCGAATCCACATCCACGGCAGCGCATGGTCATTCCTTCCG
>JAIFMG010000028.1 GCA_020048645.1 Bacteroidota bacterium
TGTAATATAATTTATGGGATGAGGAACAAGCACATATTCATTTGGACATTAATTTCATACTTAATGTAAGCTAATTTTGAATCCTTACTTACCCACTCGCTCTTATGAAGAACCTATTTTTTTGATGAAGAAAGCGAGGCTTTGGAATTGGCCAAAATGAAATCAGGCATTCCCACTTTTCCGGGCTCCCTCCACGAGCCTCGGGAAGACCAGCTCCTTGAAGTGCGGGTAGAAATAGGCCCGCGACCAGTCGCAATAGTGCTGGCTGACCACCGAGCGCTCCTGCTCCTTGCCTTTGCGGGCCAGGCGGTAGAGCACGTCGTAGCGCTCGGGCAGGGGCCGGTGGTCGTGGCTGGCCGCGTGCAGGGCCACCAGGGTCTGCTCGATGTGCCAGGGCGAGACCAGCTCGAGGCCCGCGGCCAGGAAGCGCTCGTAGTGGCCGAAGGTCTCCGGCTCGTTGCGCGAGAGCAGCAGCCCCGAGTTGAAGCGCGCCGGCATGGGCCTGCCCACCAGGGCCTCCATCTCCGGGAGCCGGTAGCTGAACGAAAGGTTGATGTCCTGGTTGTAGCGGAAGAATTGCCCCGGCGGCAGGCGCTCCAGCTCGCCCAGGATCTCCAGCGGCGGCTGGTGGAACAGGATGTCCGAGTCGAGCGAGAGCACCGCCTTGCCCTGGGCGAACCAGACGAAGTCGAAGAGCTTGAGCGCGGGCTTGTACTCGCGCTTGTGCGACCGCGGCGCGAAAGGCAGGCGCAGGCCCAGGCATCGCTCCAGGCCGCGTGCGCGCAGGTGGGCCAGCACCTCGGCGTCGGCCTGGGCGCGGCCGATGAGGCGCAGGCCGGGGAAGTGCCTCCGCAGCCGGGCCCCGTCGCGCGCGGTCAGCGTGCCGTCGTCGTGGAAGTGCAGCGGCAGGGCCGCGGGCAGGAAGCGGTAGAGGCTCTTGAGCGCCGCGATGCCCTCGTTGAGGAACCAGTGGCTGCACAGCATCGCCACCACGGCCGGGCCGTCGGCGGGCAAGGGCACGGACGGCGTCTTTTCGACGTAGGCGCGCAAATCCTGCTTGATCCGGTACTGCCGGTACTTGTCGAGGGCCCTCTTGCCCAGGTTCATGAGCTGCATCTTCGAGGCTTTTGGTTTCGCGCCGCAAGTTATCCGATCCCGGCCGAAAAAAGAAACGCTCGGCCCCGCATCTCCGCAAACGGTTGAAACCCCGGCCCCCGAAGCGGGCAGGAGCCGAGATTTTTGAGCGCAATCCGTTGTTTTCCAGAACGATGGATCTTGCGTGAACAAAAAATTGGCTGGAATGGGCAAAAGCCATATTTTTACGGTCAATTCTCACAAAAAGCAAACGCAAGGCAAAATGAACATTCACGAATATCAAGGAAAGTCGATCCTTCGCCAATTCGGCGTGGCCGTTCCCGAAGGCATCGTGGTGGATACCCACGAGCAGGCCGTGGAGGCCGCCCACGAGATCCAACTCAAGACCGGCGTAACGAGCTGGGCCGTCAAGGCGCAGATCCACGCCGGCGGCCGCGGCAAGGGCGGCGGCGTCAAGATCGCCAAGTCGCTCGACGAGGTGCGCGCCCACGCCAAGGCCATCCTGGGCATGACCCTGGTTACACCGCAGACCGGCCCCGAAGGCAAGCTCGTCAACCGCGTGCTCGTGGAGCAAAGCATCTTCTACCCCAACGCCGAGGGCAAGGTCGATGTCAAGGAGTTCTACATGAGCGTCCTGCTCAACCGCCAGACCGGCCGCAACATGATCATGTACTCCACCGAAGGAGGCATGGACATCGAGGAGGTGGCCGCCAAGACCCCCGAGCGCATCTTCAAGGAGGAAATCGACCCCAAGGTCGGCATCCAGGCCTTCCAGACCCGCCGCGTGGCCTTCAACCTCGGCCTCTCGGGCGAGGCCTTCAAGCAAATGGCCAAGTTCACCGCCGACCTCTACAACGCCTACGTGGGCTCCGACGCCTCCATGTTCGAGATCAACCCCGTCTTCAAGACCTCCGACGACAAGATCCTGGCCGCCGACGCCAAAGTTACCCTCGACGACAACGCCCTCTACCGCCACAAGGACTACGCCGCCATGCGCGACATCAACGAGGAGGACCCCACCGAAGTCGAGGCCGGGCAGTACCACCTCAACTTCGTCAAGCTCGACGGCAACGTCGGCTGCATGGTCAACGGCGCCGGGCTGGCCATGGCCACCATGGACATCATCAAGCTCTCCGGCGGCGAGCCCGCCAACTTCCTCGACGTCGGCGGCACGGCCAACGCCCACACCGTCGAAGCCGGATTCCGCATCATCCTCAAGGACCCCGCCGTCAAGGCCATCCTGATCAACATCTTCGGCGGCATCGTCCGCTGCGACCGCGTCGCCCAGGGCGTCGTGGACGCCTACAAGTCCATCGGCAACATCAGCGTGCCCGTCATCGTCCGCCTGCAAGGCACCAACGCCATCGAGGCCAAGGAGCTCATCGACAACTCCGGCCTCCAGGTCCGCTCGGCCATCACCCTGCAAGAAGCCGCCGAAAAGGTCAAGGCCGTCTTCTGAGGACGCCCCACCCGCACTGCGACGCCACCCGCCAGGATTCCCTCCTGGGTCGGGTGGCGTCCGTGTTTTTGGGGCGGGGGATCGTCCGCGCGTTACGAAGGCCGTTGTTCCAATCTGTTCTTCAAAAACAAGATTATTGATTGTTGAAAATAGTATAAGAAAAACATATCGCATATTTCTGAACTGAAATTCTGCCCTATTGGCGGGCCTTCCCAATGCCCAAAGTGGCTCAAAGGTGGCTGCGAGTAGGCTCAAAGCACGGGCGAGGGTGGGATAACCGTGCCGCCGACAGGCTCAAGCTCGGGAAAGTGGCTGAAAACGGGCAAAAACGACCATCGCCAACGGGCTTTCGAGGCTTGCCAAAAGGCCATTTTCGGGCCTTTTTTGCCGAAGTCGCATCGCGCTGTCTCGCGAGGCCTTTCGATTTGGGCGTATATCGTGGGACTATGCAACATGAATCGGAAAAACTAGAATATCAAGTTCTGATACCAACTGTTATCCAACGTGATGGATTGGTTAGACCTTGGTTTTCGCATTGAACCCCTACGGGGTTCTGGTTCGCGGCGGTTCTCCGATTCCCGGATTTCATCCGGGGCTATTGGCATTCCATCCCTACGGGATGGGCCAGGCGGGCCGCTTTTTCGGAAACTGGTGTTTCGGTTTTTTCAACTACGAAAACGGCTTGCATCGACCTTGATAGCGACTTGGTATTGGCTGGGAGCCATCAAGGTCCCATCTTTGGGTGGCCATAAAAGATCGCCCAGGCGCTTGCGATTCCAAGGTGGAGTCTGTATCTTTGGCAATTGTCAATTCCCCCGCAGCCGATGGACAAGTTGTCCTTCAGAACTACGGATGCGCAGGGGCAAAGCTGGCTGGTGCTGGGCTACGAACCAGTCGATTCGAAAGATTAACGGATTGGCGGGGCCTTTGTGGCAGTGCAAATAATTCTTAATGCGCAATGGTGCTTGGTGCTAGAATTGAGCATGACGAATGTAAGTAACGTTGAACACGACTGCACGCTGAAGAGTAATTCAAATTATTGAAAAAAGATTACCTTTGCAAACGAACAGATTTTAATTCCACAATAAAGACATGCCAACATTAAATTGGTTAGGAAAAGAAAAAGTAGTTACTCATCATCAGGACGTTCCGTATAAAATTTTGGAACACCAATACGGATTTACTGCCGAAAAAGGAAAACAGGAAAAACCGACTGAGAGCGGAAACAAAATATGCGAATACATCTACTACACCGAGACCCAACAGCATTTAAAACATGAACGCAGCGAGCAGCATAAATACCTGTTGGACACTTACAACGAAACAGGCTATTATTTTTATTACGAGGCTGATAAAGCTACAACGCCGTGCATGGAAACCCTGAGCATTGCAAGCGAAAAAGCAGACAATATTTAATTTATGCCGATGTTTGCCTCTTAGATTCTGACTTTATGCTTGGCCAAAACATTATTTTCAAAAAAATTCCATGAGACATTAAACGATTTTAAAAAGTAACGACATGAAAATTAAAATAAATGAAATTGGTGCAATAAAAGAAGCACGTATTGACTTGTCGAAAAAATTAAGCGTTTTTGGTGGTCCAAACGGAACAGGAAAAACTTACCTTGCTTATGTATTGTATGCTATTACCAATGAAAAAAATAAGAGCATAGGAATACCTTTTCCTGAAAATGAAAAAAAAACACTTCTGGATAAAAATAGCGTAGAAGTTGCATTAGACTTTTCAAAAATCTGGAATTTCAGGCAAATGGAAGTTGAAAAAATAAAACAAAATCTTTGGACATTATTTGCCGTTCCAGAATCAAAAGCCGCTGATTTTTTCAGAAATACAAAAATCTCGATAGCTGAAACCGGTGAAGATTTCGTAGAACGTATCAATGAAATAAAAATAAGTTTTGGTTTGAACCTGTTGGATTATTCATTTTCAATTGAAAAAAATGCAAATACAAATGTAGTAACCATTAAAATTAATGGAGATGTAATAAAAAACAATGACTTGCTTCAAATCATTGATATAGTACTAATGAGCAAGATTTATTCATTTTTTGCCTTTTATCCGGTTACCTCTTCAACAATTTTTCCGGTAGAACGAAATTCCATATACACCTTTATTAACGAATTGTCAGTTAAAAAGAATGAGGCTTTCGATAATATACAAATACTTGCAAATAAAAAAGAATATAATTTATTCGATATGTTCAAGCGAAAAACACGCTATCCGCAACCCATAAAGGACGGTTTAGATGTAGCTGAACAGTTGGATATTGTCCAAAAACGCAATAGCGAATTTTATATGTTTGCCGAAGAAATAGAAATGAGTTTATTGAAGGGAAAAGTTATTATTACAAGGGAAACAAATGAAGTGCAATTTGTAAGTGATAGGGCAAAATCGCGAAAATTATCGTTTCATCAGAGTTCGTCTATTGTTAAAACCTTAGCAAGTTTGGTAATCTATCTAAAACACAATGCCGTCAAAAACGACTTGATTATTATTGATGAACCTGAATTAAATTTGCATCCTGACAACCAAATCTTGCTTACACGAATTTTTGCAAAACTCATCAATAATGGTTTACGAATGATTGTAAGTACGCACAGTGATTACATTATTCGTGAATTTAACAATTTAGTAATGCTTTCCAATGAAAAAAAGGAATTACAAGAATTGGCAATAAAGTATGGTTATGAAACAGATGAGAAAATAAATCCAAATGATATAGGCGTATATTATTTCGACTATCCTTCTAAAACAGCAAAGCAACTAATTGTAAAACAAATTAAATTGGATATTAGTGGATTTGATTTTGATTCAATAGGAAAAGCAATAGAAAATCAAAATTATATTTCAGAAGAATTGTATTACGCTTTAAAATATGAAGGCGATGATGAATAATTTGGAAATAATAAAAGAAGTTTTGAATAACAAATATCTCGTGGAGCAGAGATATTTATTTGAAAAAGATAAAGACACGAAAGGCAATAGATTCGAAACGAAATATACTATTATTGATGAAAAAATTAATTATAAACTTTATCGTTTTGAGCCCAATAAAGAAGATTTGTTTCCCTTTTTTAGCAAACTTTCAGGGTTGAAAAAGATATGTGATTATGTTCTTTTTGCCGAAGAAGGAAATGTTTTATTTGTTTTTTTAATTGAACTAAAAAACGGAACCCAAAAAGCACGTCCACAACTTTTAGCTTCGAAAGCATTTATTGAATATGTTGTCGAAAGTGCAAGACGAATTGGAAAAACCCTTGCAAATGATAATATTTATGTAATTATTTAGGTATATTTGCGTTAGTATAAAAAAAACAGGTTCCGAATCCACATCCACGGCAGCGCATGGTCATTCCTTCCGACAT
>JAIFMG010000159.1 GCA_020048645.1 Bacteroidota bacterium
AAAAAATTTCGTGCCCTTCGTGCCTTTCGTGGACAAATCCCCTCCAAGGACAAAAATGGGCGCGGTCCAAAAAGGTCATTTCTGAAATTCGTTTCCAAAAATATTCATTGATTATCAATTGGTTACAATTAGAAAAATGCAAATAATGGTTTTTATGCTGAACCCAATTTTGATTTCAAAAAATTTTCGTGCCCTTCGTGCCTTTCGTGGACAAATTCCCTCCAAGGACAAAAATGGGCTCGGTCCCAAAAGGCCATTTCTGAAATTCCCTTTCAAAAATCATCTTTGATTATCAATGGGTTACAATTAGAAAAATGCAAATAATGGTTTTATGCTGGACCCAATTTTGATTTCAAAAAAAATTCGTGCCCATCGTGCCTTTCGTGGACAAATCCCCTCGAAGGACAAAAATGGGCGCGGTCCCAAAAGGTCATTTCTGAAATTCCCTTTCAAATTTTCAATGATTATCAATGGGTTACAAATAGAAAAATGCAAACAATGGTTTTTGTGCTGAACCCAATTTTGATTTCAAAAAATTTCGTGCCCTTCGTGCCTTTCGTGGACAAATACCCGGTTCTTATACTGGACTCACCCTTGTTTCCCCAATGCTTTGAACATGCTCTACCTCGGAAAGAACATCAGGGCCTCGCACCAGGACCAGCTTGAGCCCGCCGACCCCCTGGCGGTTTACCGCCTCATCGCCCAGGACGCCGACCTGCGGGCGCAGACCCAGCGCGTGCGCAAGGTGCTGGAGATGGACATCAGCCAGTACCGCAAGGCCAAGACCAGCCTGCCCTACTTCACCTGCGGCATTTTCACGCCCGCCTTCCGCCGAATGGAGAACTTCGCCGGAATCGCCTCGTTCGTGCTCGACTTCGACCACCTCGAAGAAAATGGCATCGAGCCGCAGGCCGCCAAGCTGCGCCTGGCCACCGACGACCGCGTCTGGCTGCTCTTCACCTCGCCCAGCGGCGACGGCCTCAAGGCGGTCTTCCGGCTCGACAAGACCTGCCACGACGGCAGCCAGTTCTCGCTCTTCAGCAAGCGCTTCGCCGAGGCCTTCGCCCAGGCGCACGGGCTTGAGCTGGTGGTGGACAAGCGCACTTCGGACCCCAGCCGGGCCTGCTTCCTCTGCCACGACGCCGAGGCCTACTTCAACCCCGACCCCAAGGCCGTCCGCATCGAGGACTTCGCCGACTTCGAGGACCAGGAGCTGGCCCCCGCCGAGCTCGCGCGCCTGTTCGACGAGCCGCCGCCGCAGGAGGCCGAGCTGCCCAGCCTGCGCAAGCCGCTCGACGACGACATCTACGCCAACATCCGCAAGGTGCTCAACCCCAAGGCCATCGTGGCCAAGAAGGAGAAGATCGAGGTGCCGCCCGAGTTGGACCTGGCCCTGGAGGCCCTGGCCCCGGAGCTCCGCGCGGTCAACGTGGACCTGCTCGAGGCCTCGAACATCCACTACGGCAAGAAGCTGCGCCTGGGCTACGCCAACCGATGGGCCGAGCTGAACCTCTTCTTCGGCAAGCGCGGCTTCACGGTGGTGCGCAGCACCAAGAGCGGTAGCGACAAGGAGCTGGCCCTGATCGCCGAGGAGCTGCTCCTGAGCCTCTTGCACAAGCATGGGCTGCTGTGAAGGTGGGGAATCGGCTTGGGAGGATTCCCAATCCTCCTGAAACCAAGTCGCTTTTGAACGTGCCGGATTGCCTTGAAACCTCGCCCAACCCCGAAGGGGTGCCATGATTGTAGAAAGCAGAGCCAGGCCCAAGAAGAGAACCCCGAAGGGGTGAAATAGTCCTGGTCGGGGGTAAGACGAGATAATGCCACCCCTTCGGGGTTCCCCTACCAACCCCTCGCGGCTGGCTACAATCATTTCATCCCTTCGGGATTCGCCCGGAATCTTCCAAATTTCGCAGGATGCTGACGATTTGTATTTCTCACCGTTGATAGGAACTTGGCATGGAAGACGGCTTTTTTGGACGACCCTTTCAGGGGGCCGGGGGGTCTCGCGGGGAAGGCTCGGGAAGACCCCCAAACCCACTGAAAGGGGGCTTTCCCACGCGGCGAAGCGTCCTTCTCCCCCTTTCAGGGGGCCGGGGGGTCCCGCGGGAACGTTTATCCGGATCGCATTTTTTCTTATTTTTCCCTAAAAAACAAAAAAACGGCGGCCTGGGCCGCGCAAACTGATGGACATGGAGCTGGAAAAACCTTTTGACGAGCAGGACGAGGAGCGCGGCCGGGTGGAGGAGCCGCTGCCGACGATCGACCCGGACAACGCGATCTTCCACGGGGCGCTGCGCCTGGCCCTGAACACGCGCATGCACCTGTTCCTGACGGGCAGGGCGGGCACGGGCAAGACCACTTTCCTGAAGGTGCTGCGGCACGAGGCGCGCCAGCGCGAGAAGCGGCTGGTGGTGCTGGCGCCCACGGGCGTGGCGGCCATGAACTGCGGCGGCTCGACCCTGCACTCGTTCTTCCAGCTCGACCCCCAGCTCATCTTCCGGCCCGACGACGTGCGCCTGCGGGCCAAGCAGGGCGATTCCGACGTGCCGACGATCTACGAGATGCTCCGCTACCGGGCCGAGAAGCTGGAGATCATCCAGAACATGGACATGCTGGTCATCGACGAGGTCTCGATGGTGCGGGTGGACCTGATGGACACGATCGACCGCATCCTGCGGGTGTTCCGCAAGCGCTGGGACGTGCCTTTCGGCGGGGTGCAGCTCATCCTGCTGGGCGACGTGTTCCAGCTTCCGCCCGTGGTGCAGAAGGAAACGCAGGAGCACCTGCAACTGTTCTTCCGCAGCGCGTTCTTCTTCTCGTCGAGGATCATCGACAAGATGCTGGCCGAAAAGCGGCTGGTCTGCGTGGAGCTCCAGAAGATCTACCGCCAGAACGACGCCAAGTTCATCGAGCTGCTCAACCGGGCCCGCGTCGGCCAGCTCAAGATGCCCCAGGACATGATGCTGCTCAACACCCGCATGAAGCCGCAGGCCCTGGACCTGCGCCGGGTGCCGCCCGACTTCCGCGACGCGGTCTTCCTGACTTCGCTCAACCGCGACGCCGAGGAGCGCAACCAGCGGGCCTTGGCCGAACTGCCGGGGCAGGCGCGCAGCTTCGCGGCCAGCGCCTCGGGCAAGGCCAGGGCCAACGACTTCCCGGGGATGCCCGTGCTCCAGCTCAAGGTGGGGGCGCTGGTCATGGCCATCGTCAACGACCCTTCGCGCCAGAAGGCCTACTACAACGGCAAGATGGGCCGGGTGGTCGAGATGAAGGAGGATGGCGTGCTGGTGGAGTTCGGAAGCCGCAAGGTCTGGGTGCTATCGAACCGCTGGGAGATGGTGGACTACAAGTGGGACGCCTCGAGGAAGACGATCGAGACCCATGTGGTGGGCACGATCGACCAGTTGCCGCTCAAGCTGGCCTGGGCCATGACGGTCCACAAGGCGCAGGGCCTGACGCTGGAGCGCGTGGTGGCCGACCTGAGCAAGTCGTTCGCGCCCGGCCAGGTCTATGTCTGCCTGAGCCGCTGCACCTCGCTCGACGGCCTGATCCTGGTCAGCCGCATCGTGCCCAGGGCCATCGCGCCGCATCCCGAGGCCGTGGGCTTCGCCCGCAACTTCCTCCAGCCCGAGGACCTCTGGCAGATCGACGCGGGCAAGCTGGAGGTGCGCGACGCCGACCAGAGCATGGAGGGCCTCGACGACGAGAGCGAGCTGGAGGGGCCCAAGCGCTGGAAAGGCGAGTCGGTCTTCGAAGGCGGCAAGCCCAAGCCGGCGCCCCGGCCCAAGGACCCGAGCGCCGCCATCGACAAGCTGCGCCTGCTGGGCGCGCCCCGGCCCGCCGCGCCGCCCAAGCCCCAGCCCAAGGCGCTGCCAAAGCCCAAGCCCAAGCCCGAGGCCTGGCAGAAGCCGCAGAAGCTCACGCCCAAAAGCCCCGAGGAGTACGAGGCCATCCGGCAGCGGATCCTGGGCAGGCAGCAACAAGGCAAGGGCGCCGCCCCCCAACGCCCGCAGCCGCCCGCGCCCCAGACCGAGCCCGAGCCGAAGGCGCCGCCCGCGACACCGCCGCCCAAGCCTAAGCCCGAGCCGCCGCTCGACACGGAGGCGCTCGAAATGACCCTGGAGCCCCTGGCGCCCGAGGCCCGCGTCAAGTTCGTGCTCGGCAGGCTGGTGGCCGCCGACAACGAGCGCCGGCGCCTGGCCGCGGGCATCCGCGCCGCAGAGGGCGACAGCAAGAACAAGGACAACACCATTGGCCAGCTCCGCGAGAGCCTGGCCAAGGCCAAGGCGCGCCTGGCCCCGCTGGCGGACGCCCGCGAGCAGGCCGACCGCCTGGCCCACGAGCTCGGCCAGGCCCGCCAGACCATCGCCGAGCTCCAGGCCGCGCTCGAAAACGCCCAGCGGAGGCCCGCCGAGCCTGGAGTCCGCCCGAGCCTTTACCCGCGGATGACCTTGCCCCTGCGGAGGCCCGTGCCGCCGCCCTCGCTGCCCCCGGCCGAGGAGCCCCGGCCCGCGCCGCCGCCCCAACCCTCGGACCTGCCCGACGCGCTGCTCCGAAGGCTGGAGCAGCTCCGGAGCAAGCCCCCCGAACCGCAGGACTGACCCGACACCCACCCCAGCGCGACCATGCCCAAACCCAAGATCAACACCACCGGCCTCGACTTCGTGCAGCGCGTCGAGCGCATCCGCCGGGCCGGACAGCAGGCCAAGGTGCCCAGCAGGCGGCCCGACATCGACCCCGCCGAGCCGCTGGGCGACCGCCTGGCCAAGATGCTCGACCTTTTCAAAAGCCTCAAAACCAAACCCTCGCACATGATCTTCTTTGTGATGTACGACATCGAGGACAACAAGGTCCGAAAGCAGGTGGCCGACTACCTGATCGCCAAGGGCTGCGTCCGCGTCCAGAAGAGCGTTTACATGGCCGAGCTGCCCCGGGGCGAGTTCGAGCAGATGAACCAGGCCCTCAAGGAGGTGCAGGAGGCCTACGAGAACAACGACAGCATCATCTTCGTGCCGATTTCGACGGACGAGCTGCGGGCCATGCGGCTCATCGGCAAGAACATCGACTTCGAGCTGGTGGCCAACGAGCCTTCGACGCTCTTTTTCTGAGCGGGGCGGGCGCCGGGCCTCGGATGTTAAAAAAGTTGAAATTTCTTGGCCGTTTGCCAGGAAATGTTTAGCTTGCATGAGCTTCTGAAAGCAGAACGGCCTGCCAGCCAGCCTTTTGTAAGTTTTAGGAAACTTTAACAGAAATAAAGCACGTTCTTTGACATCAATGGTTTAATTTCGCGGCCTGAAAAAACGTGTTAATGACTTGTGAACAAACTCAAACGAGTTGTTAATACGTCGATTTTCGCCGCTGTCCATCAGTCACTTGCAAAAAGTGCTCTTTTTAACCCTATCCAGTTTGAAGAAGGATTGAGACGCCTCAGCCTTGGCCGCTTCGGCGCGGTCCCACTCCTTTTTAACCCTATCCAGTTTGAAGAAGGATTGAGACGAGGCCGCAGGCTTGACTTCGGCCAGCACGGCCTGAACTTTTTAACCCTATCCAGTTTGAAGAAGGATTGAGACGCACCGTTTCCCGCCGGGAAAACGGCTACGGCGGACTTTTTAACCCTATCCAGTTTGAAGAAGGATTGAGACTCCCCTACGCGGAAGGTATCGTCATTGTATCTTACCTTTTTAACCCTATCCAGTTTGAAGAAGGATTGAGACAATAAATTTTTTGGCGGTCCGTCCGCGAGGCCCCCCTTTTTAACCCTATCCAGTTTGAAGAAGGATTGAGACAAATAAATTTTTGTTCTATTCCTTAATAGTGGGACAAAAAGAAATGCTTACATTGCACCATGAAAAAATACGAAGCAATATTGGCCAAGATCGCGG
>JAIFMG010000193.1 GCA_020048645.1 Bacteroidota bacterium
CATAGTTGTGAATTTATGTTGAAGCCCCTAAATTAATAAAAAATCCAATTGTCCAAATTGGATTGCAATATATCTTCATTTGGTATTATTTTGAGTATCTTGGCCGACGCCTGCCTTGCCCGCGGGCCTCACACCAATTCCAACGCATGAAAAGATTGATCCTCCCTCTGCTGGGCCTGGCGCTTTTGCCATTTTGGGCCTCCGGACAAGAAGCGCTCTGGCTGCGCTACCCGAGCATCTCGCCCGATGGGCGCGAAGTGGTCTTCAACTACATGGGCGACCTCTACAAGGTTTCCAGCCAGGGCGGGACGGCCGTACCGCTGACGGTGCATCCGGGCCACGACATGGCCGCCTGCTGGTCGCCCGATGGCCGGCAGTTGGCCTTCGCCTCCGACCGCCACGGCAGCCTCGACGTTTTCGTCATGCCCAGCCAAGGCGGCCCCGCGCGCCGTCTGACGACCCACTCGGGCGACGAGATGCCCAGCGGTTTCACGCCCAGCGGGCAGCAGGTCATCTTCCAGGCGCAGATGGAAGAGCTGGCCCAGAACAGCATGTTCCCCAGCCGGGTGATGCCCGAGCTCTACACGGTTCCGGCCAGCGGCGGGCGGGCCCGGCTCCTGCTGGCCACGCCCGCCGTCTCGGCCCGTTTCAGCGCCGACAGCAGCCTGCTGCTCTACCACGACCTCAAGGGCTACGAGGACAACTGGCGCAAGCACCACCAGTCGTCGATAGCCCGCGACCTGCTGGCCTACGACACCCAGGCGCGGACCCATCGGTTCCTGACGGGCTTCGCGGGCGAGGATCGCGAGCCGGTGCTCGGCCCCGACCAGCGCCAGGTCTTTTTCCTGAGCGAGCGCTCGGGCAGTTTCAACGTCCATGCCTTCCCGCTTTCGGACACCGCGCAGGCGCGCCAGCTCACGCGGTTCGCCGACCATCCCGTGCGCTTCCTCTCGGTGGCCGACGATGGCACGCTCTGCTTTTCGCAGAATGGCGAGCTGTACCTGATGCGCGAGGGCGAGCAGCCGCGCAAGCTCGAGGTCCGCGTGGCCAACGACCGGGCGGTGGGACAGGCCGAGTGGCTCAGCTTCACCAGCGGCGCCAGCGAGATGGCCGTCTCGCCCAGCGGCAAGGAAGTCGCCTTCGTGGTCCGGGGCGAGGTCTTCGTGGCCAGCTCCGAGCACGGCACCACCCGCCGTGTTACCAGCACGCCCGAGCAGGAGCGCTCCGTGAGCTTCCGTCCCGACGGGCGGGCCCTGCTCTACGCCTCCGAGCGCGGCGGCAGTTGGAACCTCTACCAGACCGAGCTGGCCCGCCCCGAGGAAGCCAACTTCTTCGACGCCACCCTGCTCAGCGAGAAGGCCCTGCTCGAAACCCCGGCCGAGGCCTTCCAGCCCAGCTACTCGCCCGACGGCAAGGAGGTGGCCTTCCTGCACGAGCGCGTCAGCCTGCGCGTGCTCAACCTGGCCTCCGGACGCGTGCGCGCCATTACCGACAGCACCCTCAACTATTCCTACTCCGATGGCGACCAGTGGTACGAGTGGTCGCCCGATGGCAAGTGGTTCCTGGTCAGCTTCTCGCCCGCGCTCATCTTTTCCGACGAGGTCGGGCTGGTCTCCAGCGCTGGCGGGCAGCCCGTCAACAACCTCAGCCTCAGCGGCTACGCCGACAGCCGCCCCCGGTGGATGCTCAACGGAAACATGGTGCTTTGGTTCACGGATCGGCAAGGGTACCGTAGCCACGGCAGTTGGGGCGCCCAGTTCGACGCCTACGGAATGTTCCTGAACCCCGAGGCCCTGGCGCGGTTCCGCCTGAACCCCGCCGAAAGGCAGCGCTGGAAGGACCTCAAGAAGGGCGAGCTCTTCCCGCCCGACGCGCCGATCGTGCCCGAGGGCGTCGAGGACCGCGTCGAGCGCCTGACGCTGCACCCCTCGAGCATCGCCGACGCCTGGATGGACCCCGAGGGAGAGCACCTCTACTACCTCAGCCGATTCGAGAAAGGCTACGACCTTTGGGTGCGCGACTTCGTCGAAGAAGAGACCAAGCTGCTGGTCAAGCTCGACGCCGAAAGCGCCGAGATGGAGACCGACACCGCCCACAAAACACTCTACCTTCTGGCCGATGGCAAAATCTACACCATCGACATCAAGACCAAGGAGAAGAAGAGCGTGGACTTCAACGCCCAGATGTTCGTCGATCCCGCGGGCGAGCGGGCCTACATCTTCGAGCACGCCTGGCGCCAGGTGCTCAAGAAGTTCTACGACCCCAAGCTGCACGGCGTGGACTGGCAGGCCTACCGCGCGGCCTACGAGCGCTTCCTGCCCCACATCGGCGGCAACCGCGACTTTGCCGAGATGCTCAGCGAGATGCTCGGCGAGCTCAACGCCTCGCACACCGGCGCCGGATACCGCCCCCGCGACCCGGCCGCCGACGCCACCGCCCGCCTGGGCTTCTTCCTCGACCACCAGCACAAAGGCCCCGGCCTGCGCGTGGCCGAAGTCCTCGGCAAAGGGCCCCTCGCCCTGGCCAGCAGGCCCATCCGCCCCGGAACCCTGATCCTGGAGATCGACGGCCAGCCCATCGGCCCCGAAACCGACTACTACCCGCTGCTCAACCACAAGGCCGGGCAGAACACCCTCCTGCGCCTGCGCGACCCCGCCAGCGGGCAGGCCTGGGACGAAGTGGTCAAGCCCATCAGCCTGGCCCAGGAGAACGAGCTGCTCTACGAACGCTGGGTCGAGCGGCGCCGCGCCCAGGTGGACAGCCTTTCCGGCGGACGGCTGGGCTACGTCCACGTCAGGGGCATGGACAGCCGCAGCTTCCGCGAGGTCTATTCGGAGGCCCTGGGCCGGCACGCGCTCAAGGAGGGCATGGTCATCGACACCCGCTTCAACGGCGGCGGCTGGCTGCACGACGACCTGGCCACGCTCTTCAGCGGCGAGGCCTACGTTACCTACTCGCCCCGCGGGCAGGACTTCGGCCAGGACCCCATGGGCAAGTGGAACAAGCCCAGCGCCTTGCTGGTCAGCGAGAGCAACTACTCCGACGCCCACGCCTTCCCCTACGTCTATCAGACCCTCGGCATCGGGCCAGTGGTGGGCATGCCCGTGCCCGGCACCATGACGGCCGTCTGGTGGGAGACCCAGATCGACCCCACGCTCTACTTCGGCATCCCGCAGGTGGGAGCCAAGGACCGCCAGGGCCGCTACCTCGAGAACCAGCAGCTCGAGCCCGACCACCGCGTGCGCAACAGCTACGAGACCGTCACGCAAGGCCGCGACCTCCAGCTCGAAAAGGCCGTGGAGGTCCTCCTCGAAGGGCTGGACCGCTAGGACAGCCCCAGCGCGAAGGCCTCGGCCTGGTCGCCATCGTCGAAGAAGCGCACATCGAGGCTCTGGGCCGCGCGTTCCTCGAAGGTCTGCGCCAGGGACGCCGCGGCGAAGAGGTCCGGCGGCTCCACGAAGGCCATGCGCTCGACGCCTGCCATGATGTAGCGCGGCACGATCTCGCGGTCGTGCCAGCGCTGCATGGCCTCGTCGAGCGTAACGTGCCCGCGGGTCGAGTCCACGAGCATGGCCCGCACCGGCCGCCGCTCGGCGAACTCGGCCAGGGAAAGGATGTGGGCCTGGAAATCGGCCCAGCCCATGTTTTCGCAGCCCGGTTTCCATTCGATCCGCAGGAGCTCGTGCTCTTGCTGGTAGGATGTTGTCCAATAGTCGGTTTCTTGCATGGCGATTTCCTCCTGGTCATTTTCCTAAAAACGAATTATCGGACTCTTTGGTCTTTTTTGGGAAGCAAAAATCATCCCACCGAAAAGGCTGCCACGGCTTCCGCGAAAATCGGGGGTACTGGCCAAAGCGCTTGGCCGCGGACGAGTCCGCACGAAGCGGCGGGCCGCGGAAAGTTCTTGTGCATCAGCCATTTTCAAAAAAAGTTTGGAAAAGGCTTGGTAATATCGGCCGGACGGCGGATATTCGCGCCATTGGAACCCAAGCGGGATTAGCTCAGTTGGTAGAGCACGACCTTCCCAAGGTCGGGGTCGCGAGTTCGAGCCTCGTTTCCCGCTCCTGGATCATGCGAAAGGCCTTGGCGGTTTGCCAAGGCCTTTTTTCTTGGCTCGGGCGGTGCGGCAGGCCGTGGCCAGTGGCTAGGGCTGGCGAAAAAAATCTTTTTGACTATCAATTGATTAGCAGAAAGAGCAAAAAAAAGTCATTTTTTTCGCCAAAAAGTTTTGGTGGGAATCGAAACCTGCGTATATTTGCATCCGCTAAGCGAAAAAGACAGGCGGGAATAGCTCAGTTGGTAGAGCACGACCTTGCCAAGGTCGGGGTCGCGAGTTCGAGTCTCGTTTCCCGCTCAAGAAAGGCCCCGATGACGTTGGGGCCTTTTTTCGTTTTGCCCGGATGGTGAAATAGGTAGACGCGCAGGACTTAAACCCCTGAGGGCCGCATGGCCTGTGCCGGTTCGAGCCCGGCTCCGGGCACCCTCCTTCAAAGGCCGCATGCATAGCATTGCGGCTTTTTTCAAGCCCAGCCGCTTCCGGTCGCGGTGACAAGTTGCTTCCCTACCCAATGGCCAGCATCATGCGGAATTTGGGTCGAAATGGACGCTGATGACACGGATCGGGCGAATCCTGAAAGGATGGAATTGTTGTGGCAAGCCAAGCAAGCGATGGAGGGGAACCCCGAAGGAGTGGCATGGCCTGGCTCTTCCTCCCGACGAGGTACAATTTCACCCCTCCGGGGTTTCACTGTTTTGGCCTGGCTCCGCTTTCTACAATCATGCCACCCCTTCGGGGTTGGGCGTGGCTGCAAGGCAATCCATCGCCATCGAACGCGACCTGGCATGGAAAAGCAAGGCGGACCCAAGCGAATGGGCCCGCCTTCGCGGAGGTCGTGCGGTCGAACCATGGCCCCTACCGGACGGCGACGCGCTCGTAGGCGGCGCCTCCGCGGGCCGTTCGGAGCTCCAGCAGATAGACGCCCGAGGGCAGGGTGGAGACGTCGAGCGCGAGGCGGTCGCGGCCGGAGGCGGAGGCCAGCGCGCGGCCCGCGAGGTCGAGCAGGCGGACCTGGAACGGGCCGGGGCCCTCCACCTCGAGGCGGTCGTCGGCGGGGTTGGGCCAGAGGGCCAGGGCCGGCGCGGGTCCGCCGCCGGCGAGCCCGGTGGTCCAGGCGCGGGGGCGGATCGCCTGGCTGGACAGGACCAGGTCCGGCAGGCCGAGGTGAGTAGTCTGGCAGACGTAGGCGCCCAGGTGGGCCTCGGAGAACTCGGCGATCTCGAGCTCCTGGCTGCCGGAGGCCTCGAAATCGCCGCCTACCTGGTCCCCTACGACGACACCAAGTGGTGAGCCGATTGGCCGGGGAGCCTTCTGGCCACCGTTTCTGCTTGTAGAAACACATCAAAAACTCAGAAGCGGAAAGCGTAGCTCACCGAAGGCAGGAAAGGAAACACGGTCTCGCCCATGAGCTGCTGCCCGCCGTCGGTATCCTTGAAGAAGAAGTAGCTGGCGTTCTTGCTGTTATAGACATTGTAAACACTGAAATTCCATTGCGAGACTCCCCTGGCGCGGGTCTTCGTGCGGGTCGCGCCCAGGTCGAGGCGATGGTAGGCGGGCAGGCGTTGCCGGTTGAAGAGGCCGTAGGCGTGGGCCGTGCTGAAATCGGCGCCTGAGGCCAGCAAGGCCACCGGGTAGCGGGCCGTGGGCAAGGTGACGGCCTCGCCGGAGCGCCAGAAGAAGGCCATGCCGAAGCTCCAGCCGTCGCTGGCCTGGTAGCTGATACCAAACCGCTATCGAGTTGCCCGTTCAATCCAATGGAACAGGCTCAATGATTTTACGACGTTTTTATCCAGATTTCTCAATAC